>JAZOCL010000128.1:0-6441 GCA_045596485.1 Clostridia bacterium | reverse complement strand
TGTAATATCCGCAAAGGGGCTTGTCATTGGTTATGACTCACCCCTCACCAAAAAAATCGACCTCACAATTGAGCGAAATCAAAAAATTGCAATCAAGGGCGTAAACGGTCTGGGAAAGTCCACCCTTTTAAAAACTCTTTTGAAGCTCATCCCACCCCTTGAAGGTGAAATTGAGCACGACCAGTTTATAAACGTGGGCTACTTTGAACAGGAAGAAAGCGCCTCCGACAAAACAGCTCTCGAAGAATTCTGGGATGAGTTTCCCTCTCTCACCAACGCTGAAGCCCGTGCAGCCCTTGCCAAATGCGGACTCACAACCGAGCACATAACTTCACAGATGCGGGTTCTGTCAGGCGGCGAAAACGCAAAGGTACGCCTTTGCAAAATTATGCAAAGTCCTGCCAACATTCTGGTTCTCGACGAGCCTACAAATCATCTGGATGTTGATGCCAAGGCAGAACTTGCACGTGCCATCAAGGAATTTAAGGGTACTGTGCTTCTGGTAAGCCACGAGCCCGAATTCTATCGTGACGTAACCGACGAAATCTGGGATGTGTCCGACTGGAGCACAAAAATTGTATGAGGAAGGTGTGTATTATGAAAAAGCCGATTATTTTTCTGGCAGCAGCAATTTTTTCCGTAAACTTGGCTGTTTTTGCCGCAGACCACGACATTACAATTATAAATCCCATTGGCGAGGTAAGCGAATCGGGATACCAGCAATACGGAATATTTGACACCGAAGGCAATTTAATTGAGACCGCAAAAAGATCCCCGATCTCCTTATTTTTAGATTCCCTTCCCGAAAGCTACGATTCCCGAGATTATGGCTATATCTCCCCCATCAGGGATCAAGGTCCATTCGGCACCTGCTGGGCACACGCCTTTGTTGCCTGTGCCGAAGCAAATATGATAAAAAAAGGCTATGAGGAAAACTTCAACAACTACTCCGAGCTTCACCTTGCATACTTCTATCACAAACGCAACGAAGCCCAAGGCGACGGTGTTGATACAATCCACGAAACCTACGGATACTTTGGCGGCGGAAACGGCATCTATGCCGCACAGTTTGCCGAAAACTTTCAGGCCCTGGCTGTGGAATCCGACTTCCCCTACTCCGATGCAAGCGCCTCTACCGACTTTTCAATTGACGAAGCATACCGCAACCACTCGGACGTACATATGATTGATTACGGTGTTCTGAATAATGCCGAGGAAGCAAAGCGTGCAATAATGGAATTCGGAGCTGTTTCGGTAGGATATGCGTCTCTTGCAAATTATCTGTCTGACGCTTTCGGCTACTATCAGAACATAACCGACGTTCCCAACCACGAAGTTGCAATCATCGGCTGGGACGATAATTTCCCGGTTGAAGGCTTCAACCAAGACTGCCGTCCGCAAAACAAAGGTGCCTGGCTGATAAAAAACAGTTACGGCAAAATGTACGGTGACTTCGGCTATATGTGGCTTTCTTACGAAGACCCTTCAATCATCTTGGGCAACTATTACGAATTTGAACCCATCGGCAACGAAAACAGGGTTCACACATATAACGGCGGCATTGCTCGCCTTATGTGGAATGTTCCTTCGGCGGCAAATGTTTTTGCTGTAAATGAAGACCAAACATTATACGCCGTCGGTTTTGACTCAATAACAGGAACAATTGTTCCTGAACAATATGAAATTAAAATTTATGTTATGGATTTCAAGCCTTCTTCTCCTAATGAAGGAACTCACAATCTAACATTAAGCGGCGATATACTTCACGACGGTTTTAACCATATTGAGCTTCCAACTCCCATTGAATTAACAGCAGGTCAATATTTTTCGGTTATCGTAACCCAAACCGACAGCGACGGAAACTATGCCGCCACAACCTTCGAGGAGAGCAACGACTTCACCTCCCACCCGGGCGAGAGCTATTTTTTCAATGGTAGTTGGAAAGATTCACACAATTACAGCATAGGCGGGTATACCTTAAAAAACAACACCATAAAAGCTTACTACAAAACAAACACCGCAACCGTCACCTTCAACACACGTCAGAAGGCAACCTTTATGACCCAAAAAGTACCTGTTGGAGAATGTGTCACCAAGCCCGATGACCCTCTTAAGGACGGCTATGAATTCCTTGGTTGGTATACAAACAACACCGTAACAGAACCCTGGGATTTTTCCACGCCCGTGGAACACGATATGGTTCTTTTTGCAAAATGGTCAGCTCCCAAAAACATTGATATTAAAATTGCTTCTGAATATTTCAGCGAGAGCTTCTCTCCGGCTGTCAGCGTTTTGGCAAATAACAGCAAAAGCTTCACCTTTTATTTTGCAAAAGACGGCAAGCCATATGTCTATTCAACCACATTCAGCTCTGACAACGTTAACGCCTGGTTCTCTTATGCCCTCCCCTTGGGCAATTACTCGGTTTTTGCCGACGTAGCGGGCATAAACGGCGAAGAGATAAACACCGATATTGAAGATTTTACCGTCACCGACCAACCGGCTCTCAGCGTTCTTAACGGATACATCAATATGGTCAATCTTCCTGCCCAGGGAGCAGATTTATATGTGGCACAATACGATGATAGCGGTCGTTTTTTGAGTGTCAACAAGACCTCACATTATCGTTCTTATGCCTCCGACGGCATAACAATCATCACAACCAAGCGTATTAACGCACCCATAAATTATTCCAATCCTCGCTATTTTCTTTGGAACGCAGACGGAACAATTCCTCTCTGCGAAAACGAATAGTCTTTAAACCCCAAAAACAAAACCCATCTGTGAAAAACAGATGGGTTTTAAATTTCCGTTATAACCACCGTATAATTTTTACATAAGTTTATCATACCACAAAAACCCGATTTTTACAAGTTTTTTGGCTTTTGAGCTACCTCACTCAAAAAATCCCACAGCAAAAGCTGTGGGATTTTGAAATACTCGATAAAATAATTATCTCTTTGAGAACTGGGGAGCACGACGTGCAGCCTTGAGTCCGTACTTCTTTCTTTCCTTCATTCTGGGGTCACGAGTGAGGTAACCTGCAGCCTTAAGTGTAGCTCTGAAGCTTTCTGCATCAACTTCGAGGAGAGCACGTGCGATACCGTGGCGGATAGCACCTGCCTGACCTGTAAAGCCGCCGCCCTTAACGTTTACAAGAACATCGAACTTGCCGATTGTGCCTGTGAGAACCAGGGGCTGACGAAGGATCGTCTTGAGTGTTTCGAGACCGAAATAATCGTCAATGTCTCTTTTGTTTATTGTAATTGTGCCGTTGCCGGGTACCAATCTAACTCTGGCAACAGATTCTTTTCTTCTACCTGTTCCGTAATACTGAACTGTGTTTGCCATTGATATCTTCCTCCTCTATTATTTAATCTCGCCTGTCCACTCAACGGGTGACTGAGCAGCGTGATTGTGATTTGCATCTGCATAAACCTTGAGCATCTTGAGTGCCTGTCTGCCCAGAGTTGTGTGGGGAACCATACCTGCAACTGCAAGCTCAACAGCCTTTGTGGGGTTGTTTGCCATCATATCCTTGTATGATTCTTCCTTGAGGTGGCCGATATAACCTGTGTGTCTGTAATACTTCTTCTGATCAAGCTTCTTTCCTGTCAGAACAACGTCCTTTGCGTTGATGATGATAACATATTCGCCGCAGTTTACGTTGGGAGTAAACTCAGGACGATGCTTACCTCTGAGAATTGCAGCAGCTGTTGCAGCAACACGACCGAGGGGCTTGCCTGCAGCGTCGATAATGTACCACTTCTTTTCAAGCTCATTAGCTTTTGCCATATAAGTTGACATTTTCATTTCCTCCTAAATTTTCTTCAGACTATGAGCAAATGAACACATTCACCGCTGTGTGCATTTGCCCACAGTCTGTCTGAATTATTTTTCTGCATAAGGTTTCTCACGCAGCATATCCAATTATAATACCAATCCTCTCATTTGTCAACCCCTTTTTTCAAAGAAATTAATTTAGCTATATGCAAGGTCTCATTTTCTCCTATTTTCTCTTTTATACTCCCTCGTTCTCGAACTTTGAGTCGAAAAAATTTTTATTTTTTCCTCAATTTTCCGTGAATTTATTGAAAAAATGCCCTTTTTGTGGTATATTAAATTCATACAAAAGCAACGGAGATGAACACAAATGACAAACAACAAAGACTACACATTCTACATAGCGTTTCTTGCATCGCTTAAGACCTATCTTTCAATATCAAACGAATCCCTCGACGATATAATCATCAAGTACGACCTTCCCACCGAGGCTATGCACAAGCTGAGAGCCTCCACTCTCTGTCACTTTCAGCTTAATCGTATGTGCAATCTTCTTGAATACATCATATCCCCCAAGAGAGCGGTTTCAATTCAAGAGTTTGAGAGCTTTGACCCCTTGAATTTGCTTTCCGAAATGTCAATGGCCTTTGCAAAAACCGTTTCAGGCTATCTGTCCATATCAACCAGCTGTTATTCAAAGCTGCGGAGACCTCTTCCCATACTGGTGAACAAGGCAAAATTTGAGCTGGTTTTTCTCAACCTTTTATACTGTAGCCTGCGCAGCGCCGACAATTCATCCGGCAAAGAAGCAAAGCTCACCTTCTATATAACCGAAAACAAAAGCTCCTTCGTGTTTCACCTTCGTGACAACTGCCGCATTATCAATGCACAGATTGCCGAAAGCGTTTTTTCGAATTCACCCATTGTCACCCTGCCCGACAACACCGTGGACTCGGTTATTGCCCTGTCTCTGGAAGCAGCCCTTAAAGCCGCACAGGAGCTTGAGGGTTCAATCACCTACAAGCCTCTGAAAAGCGGCAACCGTTATGACATTTCTCTGCCCAAATCCGTATCGGGGAAGGATTATCGGGCAAAGTCAATATCCCTTTACACGCCCACATATTCCTACTTTGACCAGGTTTTTGCGGATATTCTGCTTGAAACACACCTGAACCGACATTCGATTGGGGCCAGAAAACTATGACACTCCCCGAAGCTGTTCTGTATGCAATAACAAAAATCCAACAAGCAGGCTTCGAGGCATATGCCGTGGGCGGATGTGTCAGAGACAGCCTTTTGAAAAAGAATCCCGACGACTGGGACATAACCACCTCTGCTCTTCCCGAAGATATTCAAAAGCTCTTCAGTGAGCACAGCGTAATCCCTACAGGCATAAAACACGGAACCGTAACGGTTATGCTCTTCGGCACTCCTTATGAAATAACCACCTATCGCATTGACGGTAGCTACAAGGACGGACGCCGCCCATGCTCGGTCACCTTTTCAAAAAACCTCACCGAGGATTTGAAGCGACGTGATTTCACAATAAACGCAATGGCATACAGCCCGAAAACGGGCATAGTTGACCCCTTTGGCGGCAGAGACGACCTTGAAGCCAAAATCATCCGTGCGGTGGGAAACCCTAAAGCACGCTTCACTGAGGATGCTCTTCGCATAATGCGTGCGATACGCTTTTCTGCTGTATTGGGCTTTGAAATTGAGCCCCAAACCCGTCAGGCACTTTTTGACTGTGGGCAGCTTCTTTCCGAAATTGCCGCAGAGCGTGTTTCGGCAGAGCTGAACAAAATTCTTTTATCAAACACTCCCAAAAGGGTCCTGACTCAATTCTTCGCCGTTATGGCAAAAAGACTTTTTGCCGATTACGTTTTCGATGAAGCAGTCAATTTCTCCCTGAAAGAGATTTTTGAGCCCCTGAACGCCGTTTCGGCAAGCCTTTGTAATCGGCTTACACTTTTTCTTCTGGGCTCCTCACAAATTCTTGAAGCTGACCCTTTGACCCTCGGGAGATACTTCTTTTCACGAATGAAATACGATAACAAAACCCGCAGTCAATGCCTGAGTCTTTTAAAAAGTATTGACCGTGAGCTGCTTTGCGACAGAATTTCTCTTCGGTTTTTGGTAAAGGAAGTCGGGGCACAGACTGCCCAAGACCTTATTGAAGTCAAAAAAGTTCTGGCGAAAACCGACGAAAGCATTCTTGCTCTCAAAAAGACGGGTGACCTTCTTGAAGATATTCTCAAAAGCGGCGACTGCTGCCGCATAAATGATCTGAAAATCAACGGTACCCACCTGAAAACAGAGCTGCAGCTCTCGGGAACCAAAATCGGCAGGGCTCTTGATTTTCTCCTTGATGCAGTAATCCGCAATTTATGCGAAAACAAAAAACCGGCTCTTCTTCAATACCTGAAAAACAAAATGCTGTCCTGAACGGACAGCATTTTTTGTTCACTAAAAATTTATAACCTTACTTCGGTATTTTACATTGAGCACAAGTCCCACCGCAATGAGGTTGGTGAGCAGCGACGAACCGCCATAGCTGAAAAAGGGCAGCGGAATACCCGTAACAGGCATAATTGCGATACACATTCCCACATTCTCAACCAGGTGGAAGGTAAACGTCGCCGCAACACCCAGACA
>JAZOCL010000127.1:0-5641 GCA_045596485.1 Clostridia bacterium | reverse complement strand
TGCAGGGATGATTCCCTCATACCTTGAAAGCAGGAAGAAAGCTTCCATTGCTTCTTCGTCTGAAACCGCTTCGTACTTAACTCTGCCCATATCACGGAGATTTGCGTGCTCGGGACCAACTCCCGGATAGTCAAGACCGCTGGCAATTGAATAAACGGGTAGAGGTTCGCCGTTTTCGTCCTGAAGCAGATAGCTGTCAAAGCCGTGAAGTCTTCCTTTTGTGCCAAACTTCATCGAAGCTGCGTGGTCGCCAATTTCTTCACCTCTGCCGAGAGGCTCGATTCCATAAATTTCAACAGGGTCTGCAAGGAAGGGAACAAACATACCTATTGAGTTTGAACCGCCGCCAACACAGGCACAAACTGCATCAGGCATAATTCCTGTCATTTCCATAAACTGTTCCCTTGCCTCAATACCAATGATTGACTGGAAGTCACGAACCATCTTGGGGAAGGGATGGGGTCCAAGAGCCGAACCAATGCAATAAATTGCTGTGTCATACTCCTTTAGATATGCATCAAAGGCTGCATCAACCGCTTCTTTAAGAGTTTTGAGTCCGTGAGTTACGGGAACAACGTTTGCACCCAGCATTTTCATTCTGATTACGTTGGGATGCTGCTTTTCAATGTCAACCTCACCCATATAAACATCACATTCCATACCGAAATATGCAGCAGCTGTTGCAATTGCAACACCGTGCTGACCTGCACCTGTTTCAGCAATGAGCTTTTTCTTGCCCATAAACTTTGCAAGAAGACCCTCGCCCATACAGTGATTGAGCTTGTGTGCACCTGTGTGGTTCAAATCCTCTCTTTTGAGATATATCTGACAATTGCCGAAAAGCTTCGAAAGTCTTTCGCAATGTGTAACAGGTGTGGGTCTGCCCTGAAATTCCTTTCTGATTCTGCGGAGCTCGTTGATGAACTGCGCAGAGTGACAGATTGCCTCATAAGCCTCGTCTGCCTCCTTGAAGGCAGGAATCAACTCCTTTGGCAGATATGCACCGCCGTATTCTCCAAAATATCCCTCGGCATTTGGATATTCCTTCAGATAATTGTCAAAGCCTCTGTATTTATTCATTTTATACGCCTCACTTTTTCGTAAACAAGTTAAACTTTATTTTATCACAAAAAATTTCAAAAGTCCATATAATATGAAAAAATTTCTGCAAAAAGGCAAAAGGGCATCTTTCTATCGAAAGATGCCCATAACATTTTCAGTTTTTATCTGCCCACAAACATCTGAGTCCAGTAGTTGCCCTCGGCAACATATCCCACTCCGATATGAGTGTATGATGAGTTGAGAATGTTTGCACGGTGACCTTCTGAATTCATCCAGCCCTCAACCACCTGAGCCGGTGTTCTCTGACCTCTTGCAATATTCTCTCCTGCCGTTTTGTATGAAATTCCGAACTCCTTCATCATTTCAAAGGGTGAGCCGTATGTGGGACTTGTATGCGAAAAGTAGCCGTTGTCCTTCATATCCTGAGACTTGATTCTTGCAACACGGCTAAGCTCTGTATCAGCTTCAAAAGCCTTCAGTCCATTCTTCACTCTGATTTCATTCACAAGTCTGATAACCTCTGCCTCATATTCGTGAAGGCTTGAATCAACAGATGGAATGTTTGTGTCCTGTTCAGGAGTTTCAATAATTGTATCGTCCTGTTCCGGTGTCTGTTCAGGAGCAGCGTTGTCCTCCTCGGGTGTCTCAACAATTATGTCGTTGTCCTGCTCAGGACAGTTGATGTCAGGGATTGAAATCTGAGGTATATTGCATACAATATCGTTGATGTTTGTACCACATCCGATAACTGCCGCATAAACGCCATTGCCTACGTTGTTAAATGTTACAGCCGATGCTCCGACAGGAATCATCGCCAGTGCCGATATAATCAATGTTGAAATAAACCTTTTCATTTTCTCTTCCTCCTAATTTTTTTGTGCATCATTGGCACTACCCAATCATAACACATTGGTTTACATAATGCAAATGTAATTATTGGAGGAATTGCCAAAGACACAAAAAGCAGAGACAAATAATATGCACCCCAAAAGTGTCTAACCTTCGGAATGCATATAAAAATGCGTCTGTCATCTTTTTAAACTATACTTTATCCCAACAAAATATCCGAAATAAGCATCACGCAAAAACCGACAAGCAAAGCATAGGTTGCACCCCGCTCACTGCCGTGGGCATGAGTTTCGGGAATCATTTCGTCGCTCACCACATAGAGCATTGTTCCGCCTGCAAAGGCAAGCGCAAATGGCAAAATGAATGTTGCGATGCTTACAGCAAAATAGCCGATAAAAGTTCCAAAAACCTCAACAAGTCCCGTGAGCATAGCACACACAAAGGTCTTTTTGGGGGTTACCCCTGCCGCAAGCATAGGGGAGATAATCACCATACCTTCAGGGATATTCTGGAGGGCAATTCCCCCTGCAATTAAAAGAGCTTGAGAAGTATTCCCCGAGCCAAAGCCAACTCCTGCCGCAATACCCTCGGGAAGATTATGAATGGCAATTGCCATCACAAAGAGCAGTACCTTGCTCAGGTTTGCATTGTTGTGAGCTTCCTCCTCGCCACCCATAATTTTGTGAAGATGTGGAACCAGCTTGTCAATAACATTCAAACAAAGAGCACCTGCAAAAATCCCTGTCACGGTAATGATTACTCCATATCTTCCACCGTATTCCAAAGAGGGCACAACAAGCCCAAGCACGGCTGCCGAGAGCATCACACCTGCCGCAAAAGAAAGAACAATATCCGAAAACCTGTGAGACATTTTTTTGAATATAAAGCCTATAAGTGCACCAATGACGGTTGCACCGCCCACGCCCAAAGCCGTGATTAATACCATTTTCATAAAGGAACTCCTCCTTTGCTTTTTTATACTATATCACAAATATAAGAAAATGTAAACAAAAAGACCCCTTGACTCTTAATCAAGGGGTTATATTGTATTTGCCCTTAAACTGTGAAAAGCACAACATAGCTCGGCATAAGCCGAATAAAACTGCGTAGCAATATAACTTGCCAAAGGCGTATTTCATTGAAAAAACGACAAGTCAAAACTTGTCGTTTTTTCTGGGTGCAGGGGAAGGATTTGAACCAACGACCTCCGGGTTATGAGCCCGACGAGCTACCAAACTGCTCTACCCTGCGATATATATTGTCCGTTAGTGGTGCCGGAAACCGGGATCGAACCGGTACGGGAAGTTAATCCCACAGGATTTTAAGTCCTGGGCGTCTGCCAGTTCCGCCACTCCGGCACGTGATCACTGCTAACTTTGACATATTAACACACTTTGCCGGATTTGTCAAGAGATATCTTATATTTTTCTCCAAAATTTTTTCAGGTGTGCTGTATAACGAGTGTCCTTTGTCGAAATAGCGTTTTTACGCTATTTCATAACGCAAATACTTTGCTGCACTGAAACAGCGTTATCACACTGTTTCGCTAGAGAACACCCGTTCTAACATATATTATGCAGCACACCGTCAAATTATACCTATTTAGCTGTTCATAAACGCCTTATAGCCCTTATAAGCCATATAGATGTCAAACTTTCCTGCCACCTCGTTTGGAGAATGCATTCCCAGAAGTGCAACGCCGCAGTCGATAACATCAACATCAAGATTTGCAACAAACTGAGCGATGGTTCCGCCGCCGCCTACATCTGCTTTGCCCAGCTCACCCGACTGCCACAGCACACCGTTTTCTTCAAAAATGCTGCGGATTTTTGCAACAAATTCGGCACTAGCATCGCTCGAACCGCTCTTTCCTCTTGCGCCCGTATATTTGGTGAGAAGAAGCCCTTCGTTGAGATAGGGGCTGTTGTTTCTTTCATAAACCTCAGGGAAATTGGGGTCATATGCTGCACCCACGTCAGCAGAGAGGCACTCAGAATGTGAGAGACACTCACGCAGAACAAGCTCGCTGTATTTGCCGTCACACAGATAGCATACCTTTGCAAGAACATTTTCGAAGTTGCGTGACTGCATTCCCGTGTTGCCCATACTTCCTATTTCTTCCTTGTCAACAAGAAGACATACCGCTGTCTTTTTAGGCTTATTGCTGTCAATAATTGCCCTGAGAGCTGTGTATGCACATACTCTGTCGTCGTGACCGTAGCCTGCAATCATACTTCTGTCAAAACCAAGGTCACGGGCTGCGAATGCCGGAACAAGCTCAAGCTCGCTGCTCATAAGGTCAGCCTCGCAAATACCATACTTCTCGTTAAGGAGCATGAGCACTCCGTACTTCACCTTTTCTTTTTCGGCATCGCTGCAGGCAATGTTGCCCACAATGACATTGAGTTTTTCGGCATCAAAGGCATCAGAAAGCTTTTTGCCGCCATACTGAGCCGCAAGATGAGGCAAAAGGTCAGCAATGCAGAAAATGGGGTCATTCTCATCTTCACCGATTGAAATGTTGATTGCTGTTCCATCCTTCTTTACAACAACGCCGTGGAGCGACAAAGGAATATTATACCATTGATACTTTCTGATTCCACCATAATAATGAGTTTTCAAAAAAGCAATTCCGTTGTCTTCATAAAGGGGCTGGGGCTTGAGGTCAAGTCTGGGGGAGTCAATGTGGGCTCCCACAAGATTGACACCGCTCCTTATGGGCCCAGTTCCTATAACAAAAGCACACAGACCCTTGCCTCTGTTAACATGATAAACCCTGTCCCCTGGCTTAAGCTCGGACTTTCCGTCAATACACTCAAAGCCTGCATTCTCCAGAAGCTTCACCGACATACTGCAGAATTCTCTTTCTGTTTTCGCTTCTGTCAGCGCCAGACGATATTCCTCACAAAAATCATAAATTTTAGTTTTTTCACTTTCTTCTATTCCTGCAAAACCGTTTTTTCTTTCATAAAGCAAATTTTCACTCATATCAAAAAACTCTCCTTTTGCTAAAATTCATCTGTTTTATATAATTTGTTATAAGCATCATAAGTCTTTTTTACCTTTTGAACATACTCCTTTGTTTCGGCATAGGGAATGTCCGAAAGTCCGCCCTCGCCGTCCGAAAGTGCTGCATCGCTGAGCCATTTGTTCACATTGCCTGTTCCACCGTTGTACGCCGTAATCGCAAGCTCCATATTGCCGTAGGAATCCATCAGAGTGCTCAGATAATAACACCCCATTCGAATATTCTTTTCGGGATCATAAAGGTCATTTGGAATTGTATAGCCAAAGCCCGCCTTGGCGTTGCACTCCTCCGCCGTCTTGTCCATAAGCTGCATTAGCCCTTTTGCCTTGGCATTTGAATAGGCGTGAGGGTCAAAGTTGCTCTCTACCTTTATAACAGAATAAACCAGATACCTGTCAAGACCATATTCATCAGCATACTGCTCAACATATTCCTGATATTCTATGGGATAAATCCTTTTTAAAATTATTTTTTTGCCGTCTCCCACCAGAAAATACAGCAGAAAAACAGCAATAAGTATAATAAAAACCGGGCCCAAACAACCTCGTTTTCGTCTCATTATGTCTAACCTCAATCAATAATATTATATTTTCAGAGCTTGCACAGTTTCTCGGCAAACTCTCTTATGCGCTCTGCATCTCCGTCGTTTTCAAAGCAAACATCCGCCTGTCGGGCATATTCTTCATCGGTCAGCTGGTTTGC
>JAZOCL010000126.1:0-4974 GCA_045596485.1 Clostridia bacterium | reverse complement strand
CAAAGGTTTCGCCCTTTTGCAACATCTGTGTGAGAATGAAGTGTGTTGTTCCGTTGAGAATACCAAAAACATCTGTTGCTTCGCCTGCTGTAAGACAGGAGGACATAGGTCTGATAATGGGAATACCGCCGCCCACAGAGGCCTCAAAAAGGTAGTTGAGCTTTCTCTCTCTGGCAATCTGCAGAAGCTCTGTTCCGTGAGCTGCAACAAGCTCCTTGTTTGAGGTTATAACACTTTTTCCTGCCAGAAGCAGCTTCTTTGAAAATTCATATGCGGGGTTTGTTCCGCCCATTGTCTCAACAACAACGCCAACCTCGGGGTCGTTCAGAATGTCGTTGAAGTCCTTTGTAAAGCAGTCAAACTCGCTGTCGGGGAAATCACGAAGGTCAAGAATGTGGGCAATCTCAATGGGCTCGCCGCACTTTTTGATGAGGATTTCCTGATTTTTTGTAACAACCTCGCCAACGCCCGAGCCAACAACGCCAAAGCCCATAATTGCGATTTTCATATGTTATCAATCCCTTTCCGAAAAAATCCTGATTTTATGTCAAAATGACGTGATATATCAAAATAGAATAATTAATACAATAATACAACAAAAACGCCTTGTAGTCAAGGAGTTTTTGCCATTTTTATGCACTAAATTTATATTACAAATTCAATAATTTTGAGCATTTCTTCCTTTGTGGAGGCTTTCATAATTGCCTCACGAAGCCTTGCACCGCCCCGACAGCCCCTGATGTACCACGCCATATGCTTGCGTGCCTCCTGAATCCCCCGATAGTCGCCCTTGTATTTCACCAGAAGCTCAAGGTGCTCGGTCATCTTTTCGGCGCGCTGCTCCCCTGTTGGAAGGGGCAGCTTTTCACCCGTTTCCAGAAAGTGCAGAACTCTTTCGAATATCCAGGGATTGCCCTGTGCGCCTCTGCCAATCATAATACCGTCGCAGCCTGTATAATCAAGCATTCTCTTTGCGCTTTCCTCGTCAACGATGTCGCCGTTTCCGATAACAGGAATCGAAACCGCCTCTTTCACCGCCTTGATAATATCAAGGTCTGCCGTTCCGCTGTAAAACTGCTCTCTGGTTCTGCCGTGAACAGTAACCGCTGCAGCGCCGTTTGCTTCGGCAATTTTCGCCATTTCAACAGCATTTACCGACTCGTCGTTCCAGCCCTTGCGGATTTTTACCGTTACGGGAACCTCCACCGCTTTCATAACCGCTGCCACAATTTCGCCTGCCAGCTCAGGATTTTTTGAGAGTGCCGAGCCGTCGCCGCTGCCCGTAATCTTGGGCGCAGGACAGCCCATATTTATGTCAATAAGCTCTGCTCCAAATTCCAGAGACTTTCGGGCAATTGATGCAAGCACCTGAGGCTCGTGCCCGAAGAGCTGGGTTGCAACAGGCTTTTCCTCCTCCTCGGTTGTGAGAAGGTCAGCTGTCTTTTTGCTGTTATAAAAAAGCCCCTTGCCCGACACCATTTCGGTATACATAAGCCCCGGTCCGAAGGGCTTTGTTATCATTCTGAACGCCTTGTCGGTGACCCCCGCCATAGGAGCCAGAAGAACGTTGTTTTTAAGTTCAAGGTTTTTGATTCTCATTGTTTTATCCTTTTTATAATCAGACTTTTGGTTTCATATTATTTTATTACATAAGAGTAGGTTTTGTCAATGTTTTCACCTTGACAATGCCCAAAAAGGAAGGTATAATTTAAGCATAATGGGGAGATGTTTAGTCTCTCCGCATAATTTGCATTAAAACGGAGCAATGTATAATGGATTACAAAAGATTGACACAGGTCAAAAGGGTGGTCATCAAGGTGGGAACCTCCTCGCTGACCTATGAAACAGGAAAGCTGAACATAAAAAAGATTGAAAGCATCGTCCGTGTTGTATCAGACCTTCGCAACCGCGGAATTGAGATCGTTCTGGTTTCTAGCGGTGCTGTGGGCGCTGGAGTGGGAAAGCTGAACCTTGCCGAAAAGCCCGACGACACCCGAAAAAAGCAGGCGCTTGCCGCAATCGGACAGGCAACTCTCGTTTCAATGTATGACCGCTTCTTTTCAGAATACGGTCACTCCTCGGCTCAGGTTCTGCTGACAAAATTTATTCTTGACGTTGAAGAAAGATACCAAAACACAAAGAACACCTTTGAAACCATGTTTGAGTACGGAGTTATCCCCATTGTAAACGAGAACGACGTAATTTCAACCTATGAGCTGGAATTTGGTGACAATGACACCCTATCTGCACATATTGCAAGGCTGGTTGAGGCAGACCTTTTGATTATCCTCTCTGACATTGACGGTCTTTTCGACAGCAATCCTCAGGAAAACCCCGAAGCAACCCTCATTCCTGTTGTTGAAAGAGTTGACGATTCCATATACTCCATCGCAGGAGGCGCAGGCAGCCGCAGGGGAACAGGCGGAATGAGAACCAAGCTTATGGCTGCCGAAATTGTCAATTCCGAAGGCATTGATATGATAATTACCAACGGCTCACACCCCGAAAGAATTTATGATATTCTCGAAGGAAAACCGGCAGGTACCCTGTTTGTGGGCACCAAGTAGGTATAAATTACCAAGCGAAAGTTTTTGGAAATGTTAATTTTTGTTAAGGATTTGTCAAAAACATATTGAAAATTTGCAAGAAGTATGATAATATGTTAAACAAGGGAGAAGTTGAAAATTCTTCCATATACGTTTCTGTATTAAATTAATAGTATTATATAAGGAGGTCAAAAAAATGACTACAAACAAAAAAGTTCTCACCTGGCTCGAAGAAATGAAAGCTCTCTGCAAGCCTGCAGAGGTAGTGTGGATTGACGGTTCTGAAGAACAGCTGGAAGCGCTCCGTGCAGAAGCTGTTGCAAGCGGCGAAATGATTAAGCTCAATCAGGAAAAGCTTCCCGGCTGCTACTATCACAGAACAGCAGAAAACGACGTTGCACGTGTTGAGGACAGAACATTTATCTGTACCGAAACCGAAGAAGAGGCAGGTCCCATCAACAACTGGATGGCTCCCGCCGAAATGTACGCAAAGCTCAACAAGCTTTATGACGGTTCAATGGCAGGCAGAACAATGTATGTTATCCCCTATTCAATGGGTCCTGTTGGTTCACCCTTCTCAAAGATTGGTATTGAGCTCACAGACAGCATATACGTTGTTCTCAATATGGACATTATGACAAGAGTAGGAAGCTCTGTTCTTGACGCTCTGGGCGAAGACGGTGACTTTGTTAAGTGTCTCCACGCAAAGAAGGACGTAAACCCCGACGAAAGATACATCGTTCACTTCCCCCAGGACAACACAATTATGTCTGTTAACTCTGCTTACGGCGGAAACGTTCTCCTTGGCAAGAAGTGCTTCGCACTCCGTATCGCATCTTATCAGGGTATGAAGGAAGGCTGGATGGCAGAGCATATGCTCATTCTCGGTCTCGAAAACCCCAAGGGCGAGGTTAAGTACATCTGTGCTGCATTCCCCTCAGCCTGCGGAAAGACAAACCTTGCTATGCTTATTCCTCCCAAGTTCCTCAAGGACAAGGGCTACAAGGTATGGACAGTAGGTGACGATATTGCTTGGCTCCGTGTGTGCGAAGACGGCAGACTTTATGCAATCAACCCCGAAGCAGGCTTCTTTGGCGTTGCCCCCGGTACATCTGAAAAGTCAAACTTCAACGCACTGGAAGCTACAAAGAAGAACACAATCTTCACAAACGTTGCAATCAACGAAGAAGATATGACAGTTTGGTGGGAAGGTCTCGACAAGAATCCTCCCAGCAAGGCAATCGAATGGAAGGGTGCAAAGGTTGACGGCAAGGCATACACCGCAGAAGGCGGCAAGCTTGCACATCCCAACTCAAGATTTACTGCTCCTGCAAAGAACTGCCCCTGCATTTCTTCAGAATTTGAAAATCCCCAGGGTGTTCCCATTTCAGCAATCGTGTTCGGCGGCCGCCGTGCAAAGACTGCTCCTCTGGTATACCAGGCTCGCGACTGGGATCACGGTGTGTTTGTTGGTGCTACAATGGCATCTGAAACAACCGCAGCTGCTGCCGGTGCAGTAGGTGTTGTAAGACGTGACCCCATGGCTATGCGTCCCTTCGTTGGCTACAATATGGCTGACTACTTCCAGCATTGGTATGATATGGGTAAGAAGATTTCAAATCCTCCCCAGATCTTCAATGTAAACTGGTTCAGACTTGACAAGGACGGCAACTTTATGTGGCCCGGTTTTGGCGACAATATGCGTGTTCTCAACTGGATTCTTGACCGCTGCGAAGGCAAGGTTGATGCAGTTGAAACAGAAATCGGTTATGTTCCCAACAAGGAAGACCTTCAGCTTGAGGGTCTTGACCTCAGCGACGAGGTTGTTGACGAGCTCCTTTCAATCGACATCGACGCTTGGAAGGAAGACCTTGCAAACCAGAGAGAATTTTTCGCTCAGTTCGGCGACAGACTTCCCAAGGAAATCAAGGAAAGTATGGATACTCTGGAAGCAAACCTCAACAAATAATATTCCTTGTGTATACGAAAAGGCATCCCCTTTGGGATGCCTTTTTTGTATTATGAGCCGAAAAAGGGGCTGTTTAAAACATCGTTTTTAAACAGCCCTACAACTTGGGGATAGGTAAAATTGATTCGGAACGCACAATCTGAGCCAAAGTCGTGGCTTTGGGGTGCCCGAAGGTGTACTGGTGTACATCGAGAGGCGAAGTTTGTGTGTAGCAAAAAGTCTCAAGAAAACAGAAAAATTGCATCACAGATGCAATTTTTCAACGTTATCACTTGATTTTATGCTATGTAAAGTCCTAAATCCTTTGATTTCCCCGACTTTTTGCGGTCCGGACTATTTTAACATTCCCCTGAAATTCTTAGTGAAGAATTGCAAGCTCTGTATCCTTGTCAAACAGGTGAATCTTATTTGTATCGAATACTGCCTTTATTGTATCTCCGCCCTGAGCTGTTGTACGAC
>JAZOCL010000125.1:0-4811 GCA_045596485.1 Clostridia bacterium | reverse complement strand
AGAGCCTCAGGACAGTTTCTGCCCATAAAGATTGACCCGGCGTGACGAATTCCGTCAAGATAGTCAAAGGGGTTGTCCACACAAAGCTCAAGATGTTCGGGGGCGATTTCGTTTGATATTTCAATTGCCGCATCAAGACTTTCGGCAACAATAATTTTTCCGTTTGCATCAATTGATTTTCTCGCAATTTCCGCACGCTCAAGTATGGGAATCTGAACCTCAAGCTCCTTTTGAACCGCTTCTGCAAGCTCAATTGAATCTGTCACAAGCACCGCACTTGCAAGCACATCGTGCTCAGCCTGGGACAAAAGGTCTGCCGCAACAAACTTTGGATTGCTCTTTCCGTCAGCCACCACCAGAATTTCGCTGGGACCTGCAATCATATCAATTGAAACAATTCCGTAAACCTGTTTTTTCGCTTCGGCAACAAAGGCATTTCCGGGGCCCACAATTTTGTCAACCTTGGGAACGGATTCTGTTCCGTATGCGAGAGCCGCAACCGCCTGAGCGCCGCCGACCTTGAAAATTCGGTCAACCCCTGCGATTGATGCTGCCGCCAGTATCACAGGGTTAATCTTTCCTTCGCTGTTTGGAGGTGTAACAATTACAACCTCACGAACACCTGCAATTTTTGCAGGAATTGCATCCATCAAAACTGTGGAAGGATATGCTGCCGTACCACCCGGAACATAAAGACCTGCACGGTCAACAGGAATAACCTTCTGACCTGTCACAATGCCATTTTCGTCATTGATAATAAATCCGTTGCGAACCTGTTTTTCATGGAACTTGCGGATGTTTGCTGCGGCAGTCTTCAAAACCTCAAGAAATCTCGGTTCAACCAAAGTCACAGCCTCGTCTATTTCGGCTTTTGTCACCTCAAGTGCCGAAAGCTTTGCCTTGTCAAACCTTTCGCAATATTCAAAAAGTGCCTTGTCGCCCTTTGTTTTTACGTTTTCTATAATTTCGGCAACAATTGCTTCAACATCCATTTCAGGCACAACACGTGCAAAAACATCGCTGTTCGCAACCTCGCCGTATTTCAAAATCTTAATCATTTTCTGTCCTCCAATTGCTGCGTCATACTCTTCAAAATCTTTTGAATCTGATAATTCTCGAATCTGAAGCTTGCCTTGTTTGCAATAAGCCTTGCGCTTATGGGAACAATTTCCTCAAGAACCTCCAAATTGTTTTCCTTGAGGGTTGTTCCTGTTTCAACAATATCAACAATCACATCTGAAAGCCCCAGAATGGGCGCAATCTCAATTGAACCGTTAAGATGAATTATATCAATCTCACGACCGATTGACGCATAATAATTCTTTGCTATATTGGTGAACTTTGTAGCCACCCTTAAAGACCTTTGGGTATTGTCACGAAAATCCTTTTTGCCTGCAACCGCCATACGGCATTTGCCTATGTCAAGGTCAAGAAGCTCATAAATTTCGGGCTCATATTCAAGTAAAATGTCCTTGCCTGCAACACCAATATCTGCTGCACCGTGCTCAACATATATGGCAACATCCGAGGGCTTCACCCAAAAATATCTGATTCCCTTTTCTTCGTTTTCAAAAATAAGCTTTCGGTTGTTCTCTTTTATTGAAGGGCACTCGAATCCTGCTTTTTCAAACATTGCGTAAACCTTTTCACCAAGTCTGCCCTTGGGCAATGCAACATTAATCATCGTTTTCAAGAATCTCTACCTCCGTTCCGCAAAGCTTAAATAGATTTTTGAATCTTATTTTTGTGGGCTTCGCCTTTTGAGCAACCACACTCTGACCCGATTCCGAAATTTTCTTCAGGGCTGAATCTATAACCTTTGGACTTGTTCCCTCATCATAGAGAAGCACCGCATCAACATCATAATCCGTTTCGTAAAAAAATACGCCGTACAGCATATCCATATAAACCGCAAAGCCGATTGCTCCGCTCTTTCGGGACATCCGCCGCATAAGCTTGTCGTACTGTCCTCCAGAAAGCACATCCCAGGGAATTCCTTTCACATAACCCTTGAACACAACTCCGCTGTAATAGCTCGTATTGTTGATAATCGAAAAATCAATTCTCGCCCTGTCAAGGCAGCCGTTCTGCTCCAGAACCTCTGCGATACGTTCAAGCTGAGCTATTGCCGCATCAAACCTTTCGCCCCGCGCAATCGCCTTCAGCTTTGCAATAACCTCGGTTGGCGCACCGTAAATTGCTGTCAACTTTTTGAGAAGGTCTGCCGAGCCTTCGTCAACGCCTTCGCTTTTGCATACGGCAGAAATCTCACCCACATTCTTTTCACCCAGAGCTTTGAGAAGAGCCTTTCTGCCTTTTTCGGATATTTCAATTCCCTCGATTGCTTCAGAGACAATCCCAACGTGAGAAATATCAAGTATATAGTCGCTCCTTATGCATTCAAGGCTCTTTGCCGCAAGCAGCACAACCTCGCAGATGCAATAGTCATCAATATCTCCGATTGCTTCAAGCCCTGCCTGCATAATTTCTTTGAAGGCGCGAGTATCAGCAGATGCACGGTAAACATTTTCGTTATAATACACCTTTTCAACTGCTCCTTTTGCATCACGGCTGTTCTTGATGATTGAAAGTGTAACGTCGGGCTTCAGCGCCATAAGCTTTCCGTCAACATCGGTAAAGGTGATGATGTTTTCTGAAACAAGAAAGTCCTTGTTGCGCACATAAAGGTCATATTCTTCGAACTTGCTCATTCGATATTTTATGTAGCCGTATTTTGTATAAAGCTCACGGAGCTTGAATATTATTTTTTCATCATTATCAAAAACAGAGTCCATAAAGCTCATTTTGCTGCCTCCTTTTTGCCCAGCTTTTCAAGGGCACGTCTGTAGCCGTCGCTGCCATAATTCAGGCATTTGTTCACACGGCTGATCGTTGCCGTGCTTGCACCTGTTATCTTTGATATTTCAATGTAGCTTTTGTTTTGATTCAGCATTTCAGCCACCTGAAGTCTTTGTGACATATCCTGAATTTCTTTTATGGTGCAAATGTCCTCAAAAAAGCTGAAGCACTCTTCTTCAGACTCAAGACTAAGTATTGCTTTAACCAGTCTTTCAGTTTCGGGAGTATGCATCTTTCCCATAGCTTTCACATCCTAAAATTTAATACTTTAGCATTTTACCATAGTAAAGTGCTAAAGTCAATAGAAAATTTAAAACTTTTAAAAAACCACGACAGATTTCTCTGTCGTGTAATTTTTACTCGTAAAATTTTTCAGCTATGTGAACCGTTTCCATAGCATCCGCCGCATAAAAATCGGCGTTTATCATATCAGCATATTCCTGATTGAGAACCGCACCGCCCACAACAATTTTTGTACCCTTGCACTCTGCGTGGAGCATCTTTATTGTCGCTTCCATTGAAGGCACTGTCGTTGTCATGAGAGCACTGAGCCCCACAAGAGCGCATCCGGTTTCTTTCACCTTTTCAAGAACAGTCTCAGGCGCAACATCACGTCCAAGATCAAAAACCCTAAAGCCGTAGCTTTCAAGAAGCACCTTTACAATGTTTTTTCCTATATCGTGAATATCGCCCTTCACCGTTGCCAGAATAACCTCGCCCCGACTTTTGCCATCTGATTCGGGCATTTTGGCTTTTATCTCATCAAACGCTGCCGACGCTGCCTCGGCACTCATCAGAAGCTGTGGCAGATACGCCCTCTTTTCTTCAAAGGCAATTCCGATTTCGTTGAGAGCAGGAATTATATGATTGTTGATTATATCAAGAGGATTCTCGATTTCAAGCAAAAGCTCTGCCGCAAGCACCGCAGACGCCTTGATTCCCTTCACCACAGCGCAGTAAAGGTCTGACGCATCCTCGGTTTCTTCAGGTGCTTTACTCTGAACAGCTTCGCCCGACGCCGTGTATTCAATATACTCCGCGCAGGCAGTATCCATACCGTGAAGAACCCGATGAGTATAATATACATCCATCATTCCCGTGGCAAATGGGTTCATAATTGCACAGTCAAGACCGCATTCGAGGCTTTGAGCAAAAAATACCGAATTAATTTTTTCACGGTTGGGAAGACCATAGGAAATATTTGAAACACCAAGGCTGGTACAAAGACCCAATTCCTTTATAAGCCTTATGGATTCCATTGTCACAAGCGCACCCTGCGAATCAGAAGAAACTGTCAGTGCAAGGGGGTCAACAATTATATCCTTTTTGTGAATTCCAAATTCTGCGGCACGCCTCATTATTTTTTCGGCAACCATTTTTCTGCCTTGGGCAGTTTCAGGAATACCATCTTCGTCAATAGTCAGAGCAATTACCGAACCGCCGTACTTCTTCACCAGAGGAAAAATCTGCGACATACTTTCTTCCTTGCCGTTTACCGAATTCACAAGGGACTTGCCGTTATAAACCCTCATTGCGCCTTCAAGAGCCTTGGGGTCGTTCGAGTCAAGCTGAAGCGGCATATCTGTTACCGACTGAATGGCTTCTACTGCCGCCTTCAGCATTTTTGCTTCGTCAATTTCGGGAAGTCCCGTATTCACATCAAGAATGTGAACACCTGCATCTGCCTGTTTTATTGCCTCATTGAGAATATAAGTCATATTACTTTCTCTGAGAGCTTCCTTAAGGCGGGGTTTGCCCGTGGGGTTTATCCTCTCCCCGATAAGAGTCGGCGCCTTGCCAATTTCAACCGCATGGGTATATGACGAAACCACCGTTTTTGTTTTGAAATCAGGAAGCTTGTAGTCAACATTCCTTGTGGCCTCAATCATTTTTTTCATATATTCGGGAGTAGTTCCGCAGCAGCCGCCAAGAATGCAGGCTCCCATTTCTGC
>JAZOCL010000124.1:0-4597 GCA_045596485.1 Clostridia bacterium | reverse complement strand
GACGTGGAAACGGCGTAACGCCGTTTTAGCGGAATTTTATTCCGCAACTTTCAAACTAAAGGTTTGAAAGCCACGAATGATTGCAATAAAGTATCGGGAAATTGCATTGCAATTTCCTCGTCAAAATGTTATTTTGACGAGGAAAAACGTGTTTAACGTTTTTCCCTAAGATACCTTCATTATACAGTTTTCCCGTCTGAATGTCAATTACTTAAAATAAATCTCTGCACCGTATTTCTCTGCAAGGGCTGTGCCCTCAGTCTCTCCCCCAACAAAGCAGGCGGTTGCCAGACAATCTGCATAAAGACTGCTTTCCGCAACAATTGTAACGCTGCTGTAATCTCTTTCGGCAGGAAAGCCTGTTTTTGGGTCAATAATGTGGTGATACCGCTTTCCGTCCTTCTCGAAATATCTCTGATAGGTTCCGCTGGTAACAACAGCCCCTTCCTTTATTTCAATAATTTCATCATATTCGCCCATGGCAGAAAAGGGCTTCTGAAGTCCGATTCTCCACTTTCCGTCTGTGGTATTTGGGTTTTGTCCTATGCAGCTGATGTTTCCCCCCAGGTCAACAATAGCTCCCGAAACTCCGTATTCTGCCAAAACCCTGATGGCTTCATCCCCTGCATAGCCCTTTGCAGCGCCTCCAAGGTCAATCCTCACATCACCGTGAGCCTTTGCCACCCTTCCTTCGCCGTCAAACGAAAGCTTGTCCGCCCCCACATATTCAAGAGCTTCGGCTATTTCCGCATCCGTCGGAATCCGTCCCTCTCCCGAAAATTCCCAGAGCGACACCACAGGAGCAATTGTAATATCAAAAGCCCCCTCCGAGCCTTCAGTCACATCAAGTGCCGCAGCAATAATATTTGCAACATCTTCTTCAACAAAAATCTCTTCATCTGCTTCAGCACCGTTAATCACCGCAACATGCGACTCCTGCGAAAAAAAGTCGGTCATTCGGTGAAGCTCGCCAAGACGTTCAAAAGCCGCCTCAACGGCTGCCTTTGCATTGTCACCGTAAGCCGTCACCGTACACTGAGTATCAAAAAGAAATTCTGTTCTCTCAAACCCCTTGTTTGTCGATAAATTTCTATAGAACAGCCCTGCCAAAAACGTAACAAAAATCAATGCAGCAAAGCCCCAACTGAGTTTCTTCATAATTGCTTCCACCTCACCCATTCATTCTAGCACAAATATAAATTACAGTCAATCCGCTTTACTTTTGCCAAGATTTGTGGTAGAATAAATATAATTGTAAATTTTCAGGAGGTGGTTACGTGAAAGAAAGCTCTCAGCCCAAGGCGGTGCGCACAATCGGCTTTATGGCTGTTATCACCTTTTTGGCAAAGCTGATGGGGCTTCTCCGTGAGAACCTCATTGTGGGGGTTTACGGCAGAAGCTACGCCTCCGACGTTTTAAACACAGCAACACAAATCCCCCTTTTGTTTTTTGATATGACTCTGGGCGTTGCAATTCTCTCCACCTTTGTTCCTGTTTTTAACAAATACCTTGAGCGCGAAAGCAAGGAACGTGCAATGGAGTTTGCCAACAATTTTATGACGGTGGTTGTGACCTTTGCAACCATCTCCGCAATATTGGGTATGATTTTTGCCGAGCAGCTTGTCCACCTTATGGTTCCGGGCTACGACGAAGCAAAGGTAGCCGAAACCGCAGCTTTACTTCGAATTCTGTTCCCCTCAATCATTTTCACGGCTGCGGCATACACCTCTGTTGGAATTCTGCAGTCCTTCGGTGAATTCAACATTCCTGCGGTCATCAGCGTGGTTTCAAATCTGATAATGATTTTATATCTGATTTTTGGAGGCAACAAGTTCGGACTCACGGGAGTAATCATTTCAATGCTGATTGCCTGGGCATCACAGCTCATCATCCAGATTCCCCATCTGATAAAAAAGGGCTATCGCTACCGTCCGCGCCTCAACCTTCGTGACGAAGGCATCAAAGACGCCGTAAGGCTTGCTGTGCCTGTCTTAATCAGCTCATGGGTTCAGCCCCTTTGCACGGTAATCAATATGGCATTCAGCTCCTCAATGGGCGACGGTGCCGTAACAGCTCTCAATCTTGCAAACAAGATATATATAATAATGGTAGGCGTTTTTGCATACGCTATCACAAACTTCATCTTCCCCAGGCTCTCACGTCTCAGTGCAGGGGATGACAGCTCGGGCTTTGCCGAAACAACCCGCATTTCTTTGGGGTGGTCGGTGTGCATCATTGCATATATCTCCGCAATGTTTATTGCCCTTAGTGAGCCCATAATAAAAGTAATTTTTGAATATGGCGCTTTTACCGCCGACGATACAAAGATAACCGCCTCGGCGCTGTTTTGGTATTCCTTCGGAATGCTTGGGTACGCCATCTGCGAAACTCTGAACAAAAGCTTTTATGCCATCCGTGACGGAAAAACGCCAATGTACACCTCAATGTTCGGAATTTTTGTGAACCTTTGCGCGGCCTTTGTTTTTGTGGTGCTTCTCAAAATGGGTATCGGCGGTCTTGCTCTGGCAAGTGCCGCAAGCTCCCTTGCAATGGCGCCTGTTCTTCTTTTTGCAATCAACCGCAAAAAGCCGGGAACAATTACATCAGTCTTTGTAAAAAATATGCTGAAAACCGTGGCAAGCGCCGCTCTCTGCGGAATTACGGCGTATATCTTATGCTCCCTTCTCTCCTTTATGGAGGGCGGAGCGTTTCTGACTCTTGTTCGGGCAGGGCTTTCGGCTTTGGGAGCGCTGCTTGTATACCTTGGCTCAGGCTTTGTACTGCAGACCGAAGAATTCAGACAAATCAGGAGGTTTGGTCATGAAAAATAACGGATACTTTATGACTTACTGGCTGTTTTTTTGGAACAGCATAATTAAAAACAGTATACTATATCGGGCTCTTTGCGGGTTCTATTCCTTCATTTCAAGGCAATGGAAGGGCTCACACCTTGTCAGCCTCTTCCGCAAAGCCTTTTTCTCCCAGGACACCGCAAAAAGCAGTCTTTGGGGCAAAATTTGCTTCTGTCCCTTTCTTATTTTGGAAAAAATTCATTCAAAATATTGCGAAAGACTAAACACTCAAAAAGAAAAAAGCCTGATAATCAGATTTTTCAAATATCTGCTTCACAATTCCCTTGCCCTGAACCTTCGTTTTCTGGGCATATTCATCGGTGTTGCGGCAGCCTTTGACCTTGCAATCTCACTTATCCGCGGCGGCAGCCTTTGGCTCTCGCTTATAGCAATCCTTGTGGGCGGTGCGCTGTCCCTGCTTGACGTAAACGTAACAGCACTTCTCAAGGACTCTTTTCTTGTAGGCTTGATTGAAAAATGTCTCGATACCGAATTTTCTTTTAATTTTTATTATATAACAAAGTGCGAGGGCAACTCCCGCCTTTACTGTGCAGGAGTTTTTGGTGCCATCTGCGGAATAATCTGCGGACTTACCTCGCCGCTTCTTGCCCTTTTGTTTGTGGCAGGAATTTTTTTCGTATCTCTGGTTCTCTACAAGGTAGAGTTTGGCGTTTTCATAACCGTCTTCTTAGCACCTCTGGCTCCAACAATGGCAGTTGCGGGGCTGTGTCTGCTCTGCCTTTTGTCTTTGCTTGTCAAGGCACTCACAACAAAAAAATTCACCTGGAGACTTGAAGGCACGGGGCTTATGGTACTGATAATGGTTCTCATCTACCTTATTGCATCAGTAACCTCCTTTGCTCCCGTAAAGAGCCTTCAGATTTGGGCGGTATACTTCGCCTTTATGATATTCTATTTCGTAATCATCAACACAATAAAGACAAAAAAACAGCTTTTTGACCTTCTTCGTGTATTCGCAATCTCCGCCGTTTTGGTCTGCCTTTACGGAATTGCCCAGTACATCTTCGGCTGGAATGTAAGTCAGGCGTGGATTGACGAAGAAATGTTCGAGGACATCAAAATGCGAATTTATTCAACCCTCGACAATCCAAACGTTCTGGGCGAATATATTCTTCTTGCCCTTCCCCTGTGCATTGCGCTTATGTGGACATCAAAAAAGGCTCTCCCCCGAATCATATACGCAGGCTTCTCCCTGATTTTGGGTCTTGCGCTGATTCTCACCTTCTCACGCGGCTGCTGGCTTGGAATTATGGCTGCAGCGGCAGTATTCATCACCTTTGCCGCAGGAAAGCTCTGGGGTCTTGCCCTTATTGTTCTTCCCATAGTCCCCTTCGTCATTCCCGAAAGCATTCTCAACCGCTTCACAAGCATTGGCGATATGTCCGACTCATCAACCTCCTACCGTGTTTCAATCTGGATGGGAACGCTGTTGATGCTTAAGGACTTCTGGCTGTCAGGAATCGGTCTGGGAAGCGAAGCCTTCACTCAAGTCTATCCCTTCTATTCCTACAATATGGTGGTGGCACAGCATCCCCATAATCTGTTTTTACACATCATTACCGAGTCAGGAATTATCGGGCTTCTTGCATTTTTATTCCTTATGCTGCTGTTCTTCAAGAAAATGGCGTCAGGGGTTCAATTTTTTGGCAAGGGCATCAAATTCTCGGTTACTCTTATTGCAATTTCGTCAGCTGTCACGGGCTTTCTGCTTCAGGGAGTGTTTG
>JAZOCL010000123.1:0-5559 GCA_045596485.1 Clostridia bacterium | reverse complement strand
AATCTTGATTTGGGCTGCAGGCTGGGCGGTACGGGCTTTGCGGTTTCGGCAGAGCTTATCCGTGAATTCGGATGGGGTGCAACCTGTCTTGCGGAGGATACAGAGTTTACGCTGAAGCTTGCTCTCAGCGATATTAAGGTGGGCTGGGCTCATGAGGCTGTGGTTTATGACGAAAAGCCGAAGCAGCTTTCCACCTCAATGAAGCAGCGCAAGCGCTGGATGCAGGGACTTGCGGATGTGGCATCCCATTATGTAAAGCCTCTCGCCGAAAAATGTGTCAAAGAAAAATCAATGTCGGCATTTCATATGCTGATGAACTTCTGGAGCGACACACTCTATCCCGTGATTTTTGTTTTCTTTGCGGCGATTTATCTGATGATATTCTTTGCGGATAAAAATTCAGTAATGTTCGGATTGTTTTGCAGTATGTGGACAGAGCCCTGGCGGCTTGTTCTGCTGACGGTTCTGGTGTGGGGCAATGTTGTGGTTGTGTTTGCAGGGCTTTATAACGATAAAAAGCTTGACAGAAACATTGCAAAAAACTTCTGGGGCTTTGCGATTTATCTGATAACCTGGATTCCCGTGGGCATTCTCGGAATACTCAAAAAGGACGACAAGGAGTGGTTTCACACACCGCATTCCTCAAAAGAAAAGTGAGGTAGAAAAAATGGATATTTTTATTGAAGAAATGGTTGAACGCAAACGAGGAGCCCTTCAGATTCTGGCAGTTTTCGGGTTGATGCTTCTCAGCGCGCTTGTTGCCTTTGTGCTTATGTTCGTTCTGGCACCCATAATCGGACCGCAGCTCGGAACCTTTATGCCCTTGCTGGCTATCGGCGTGTTCTATCTTGCTTATCGCATTGCAACGGCACAGAATGTGGAATATGAGTATTCGATGGTTAATACCGAGATTGATATTGACAAGATTGTGAACCGCAGAAACCGCAAAAGGCTCACAACGGCAAAGTTGACGGGGCTTGAGTCCTTTGGCATTTGCGGCAAGGAAAAGGGCGAGTATGAGAAGTATCTTTCGGATATTTCTGTAAAAAAGGTTTTTGCCTGCAGCGACAAGAAAGCGGCAGATAACTATTTTATTGTATACTATGAGGAGAGCGTGAGGACTATGCTGGTGTTCAGTCCTTCAGAAAAGATAATCGGGATGATTGAAAAATTTAATCCCAAAAGAGTGTAGGCTATGACGAACTGTGGCGTTGATATAATTGAAATTTCCAGAATACGTGAGGCTGTGGAACGGAACAGCTCGTTTCTCGGCAAGGTGTTTTCGGAAAATGAAATTGAATATTTCAGAGCAAACGGAGAGAGATTTGAAAGTCTTGCGGGCTTTTTTGCCGCAAAGGAAGCCTTTGTCAAATATAAAAAAACCGGAATAAGGGGACTTGAACTTTCGGAGATTTCTGTTGAGCACGAAGGTCTTGGAGCGCCCTTTGTTGTTTTTCGGGGAGAGAGACAGAAGGTTTCTCTCAGCATTTCTCACGGCAAAACCCACGCTGTGGCAGTTGTGTGCGGCGAGGATGATTTGGATTTGCCTGTATGCGAGGAAGCGAGAGAGCTGATACCCAAAAGAGCAGAGGATGCTAACAAAGGAGATTGCGGAAGGGTTCTTGTTGTTGCGGGCTCCGAAGGTATGACGGGAGCGGCGTGCCTTGCGGCAAGAGGTGCACTCAGGTGCGGTGCAGGGCTTGTGACCGTTGCCGTGCCAAGGTCAGAAAGACCCATTGTAGCAAGCGGTGTACAGGAGGCAATGACCGTCGCTTTGGATGAATGTGACGGAATGATTGTAAGCTCCTCAATAAAAAAAATTTTGGAATTTGCAAAAAGGTCACAGGCGGTTGTTTTTGGACCGGGGCTTGGCAGAAACGGAGATATGCACCACATTCTTCGGGGACTTTTGAGCGAATACGAGGGAACCTTGATTATTGACGCAGACGGGCTGAATGCACTCAGCAAAAATTGTGATATTTTGCGGGAAAGAAAATGCAGCGTGGTGATTACACCCCATCCAGGTGAGATGTCACGGCTTGTTAAAAAGACTGTAGAGGGAATTCAGAGCAGCCGTGAGGCGGTGGCGGCGGAGTTTGCTGCAGAATACGGCGTTACGGTGGTTCTGAAGGGCAAAAATACGGTGATTGCAGGTGAAAGCGGTGAGCTGAAAATCAATCCAACAGGCAATTGCGGAATGGCAACAGGCGGCACGGGAGATGTGCTTAGCGGTGCGGTGGCAGCCTTTGTCGCCCAAGGATTGAAGCCCTTTGAGGGAGCGGTTCTGGGGGCATATATCCACGGCAAGGCGGGGGATATTGCGGCACAAAAGCTGGGGGTTCACGGTATGCTTGCAGGAGATTTGGCAGAGTGTCTGCCCTTGGCAATCAAAAGTGAGCTTGAAGGTTAAAATCTAATAAATCTTTTTAAAGAGGTATGGTAAATGAAAAGGTGCATTGCGGTGATTTTCGCATTTGTACTGATGATGAGCCTTTGCGGCTGCAAAGAAGGCAGCCACGATGTTTATGAAAAGATTTACGAAAGATACTATAATATGAAGTCGTTTTCGGCGGTTGCAGAGGTGACGGTCAAAAACGAAAGAACAGAAAACAGGTATGTTGTAAAGCAGCTTTTTGAAGCTCCCGACAGCTTTCTGCTTCGGGTCAGCGAACCGAAGGAGCTGGAAGGCAGCGGAATTTCGGCACAGGGCGGTCAGGTTAAGCTGCGCTCAGGCTTTGGACAGGATGAGGTGCTGCGCAGTGAACTTTCAATGGGGCACGGAGTTCTTTTTGTAAGCGATTTTTTTGAGACTTACTTCAAAAGCGAGGAGACATCGGTTTCTGCCGCAAAAAGCAAGGGTGATTCGGTGACGGTTCTGGAATGCTTTCTGGGCGGAAAAAACGAAAAACGCTTTATGCAGAAGCTGTGGATTGACAATGAGACCTTCTTGCCTGTGAAACTTGAAACATATGATATAAACCAAAACCCTGCAGTGACGGTCACATTCAAAGAGTTTCAGCGGGACTGCGGGATTGACCCGAAAGAATTTGAATAAAGTGGTGAGATGAGCTAATGAAAAAACAGTACAGAGTCTGGGCGGAGATTAGTCTTGACGCCATAGGTCACAATGTGAGGGAAATAAAAAAGAGGCTTTCGGAGGGCACAATGCTTATGGGCGTTGTGAAGGCGAATGCTTACGGACACGGTGTTTGTCCTGTTGCGAAGGAACTTTTGCAAAATGGTGCTGACAGACTTGGGGTTGCGTTTGCAGACGAGGCAGTTGAGCTGAGGAGAAGCGGGTTTGATGTTCCTATTCTTGTTCTGGGAAATTCCACAGACAGCGACACCGAAGACCTTGTTGAACTTGATATAACCCCTGCGGTGTCGGACTTTGCCTTTGCCGAGAAGCTTTCGGAGACTGCTATTGCACAGGGAAAGGTGGCAAAGCTCCACATCAAGCTTGACACGGGTATGTCAAGAATAGGATTTCTTGCAGACAGTGCAAAAACAGTTGATGAAATTCTAAGGGTATCAGAGCTGCCCGGAGTTTTTGTTGAAGGCTTGTTCACTCATTTTGCCACAGCCGACGAGACTGACGAAAGCTATACCAAGCTGCAGTTTGAACGGTTTATGACGGTGGCAGATGCCCTTGAAGAAAGAGGTCTCAAAATCCCCGTGAAGCACGTTTGCAACAGCGCAGGACTTGTGAAATTTCCATATATGCATCTCGATATGGTAAGGGCAGGAATTATACTTTACGGAATTTACCCCGATTCGGGTTTTGATAAGTCTTTGATTGATTTGAAGCCTGCGATGACATTCAAAGCAAGAATTTCCCACATAAAGGAGCTGGAGAAGGGTACTGCTCTCAGCTACGGCAGAACCCATACTCTTGCAAAGAAATCAAGGATTGCAACGGTTTCGGCAGGCTATGCCGACGGTTATCAAAGATGCCTTTCAAACAAAGTGAAGGTTCTTGCAGGAGATGCGCTTGTAAATCAGGTAGGAAGAATTTGTATGGATCAATGTATGATTGACATTTCTGCGGTTAATAATATAAATGTCGGAGACGAAGTTACCTTGTTCGGCGACCCCGAAAACAGACTTTCTGCAGAAAAAGTGGCAGGAGTTTTGGGCACAATCGGTTATGAACTGGTTTGCGGTGTGGGTCACCGTGTCCCACGCATTTATATCAAAGACGGCGAAGTGTCAGGTTCGATTAATTATCTTTTGGATACATAGAGCCAAAAGGTCACCCTTTGCGTATAATGTATCAGGGTTGAATGCTGAAATCAGGTAATTTTGACTTCCGCATCAATCTGGAATACTTGCGGAGTGTGAATTATTGTGGTAATTAAAAGAGGCGATATTTATTACGCGGATTTGAGCCCTGTGGTAGGTTCTGAGCAGGGCGGAGTGAGGCCTGTGCTGATTATTCAAAATGACATCGGCAACAAATACAGCCCCACGGTGATTGCAACGGCAATTACATCCCAGACCAGCAAGGCAAAAATGCCTACCCACATTGAGCTTGATGCCAATGAATACGGGCTTTCGAAGGATTCTGTGGTGCTTGCAGAGCAAATCAGGACCATTGACAAAAGACGGCTCAAGGAAAAAATCGGTCATTTGGATGATGAGCTGATGACCAGAGTGAACGAGGCTTTGGAAATCAGTTTCGGACTTTGAAGGTTATCTGCTGTGCTGAATTTAGTGTGGAGCTTTAAAAGCTTTTTGCTGTGCTCAGAACGGCAGCACCGCATAGTTGCGGATTGAGGGCGGTTGTTAAATCGCCCTACATAAAAACGGTATGAAAAAACAGGGAGGAAGACACTATGAAAAAAAGAAGATTGAGATTTGCAATTGTGGCAGGGCTGATTTGCATTTGCACTATGTTTACGGTGGTTCTTGCGGAGCCTGGAACAGACGATGACCCGCTGATTTCCAAGTCTTATATTGAAGATTATCTTATGCCGAAAATTGAGCAGCTTATTGAAAGCAAGCTGGCAGCCCTGGGCGGCTCAACGGGTTCAGGAAGCACCGCACAGGCAGAAGCCTTTGTGGTTGTTGAAGCAAAGGCAGGAGACAAAATAATCTGTTCGGCAGGCGCTGAGCTTATTCTCCGAATGGGAAAGGCCACGGTGATTGCAACCGAAAAGGGAGGTCTTGCTGACACAACAGCAGGTCACGACCTCTCAGACGGCTCGGCAATGCCATCAAACCATTTGCTGATTGTTCCTGTTGCCGACGGCAGAGGACTCAAAGCCGACACCGATATTATTGTTATGATAAAGGGCGGATATACGAAATAAAAAATATATAGAAGGAGCCTGAGCAATGATGTGACCCCAAAAAGTTAGACTTTTTATAGCGTAGTAGTTTTGATGACTGCTACGCTATTTTTATGCAGCCAATGTGTTGAGCCGATATTGTACCGGACTCATCCACCCAAGTTTTTCTTTAATTCTTTTTTCGTTGTAATATTTTATATATCTTTCGATAGCTTCTTTAAACTCATCGAAACTGTAATATGTGGTTCCGTAATACATTTCCTGCTTT
>JAZOCL010000122.1:0-29468 GCA_045596485.1 Clostridia bacterium | reverse complement strand
GCCAAGGTTTTCGCTCAAGAGAGTCTTGAGAGGGTTATCCTTGCCATCATAGATTGAGTATTCAACGTCACCGTTTGTGCTCCACTTTTCCTGAGCCATGAGAGGTGTGCTGATAGGGTTTGTGAGAAGCTGAGCGATTGTACCACGGTTAGCCTGTGTGCCCATTGTAGCATTTGAAACGCCAGCAGATACATTGTATCTCTGGGCTGCAGCAATGAAGCCGCCGGGATAACCGCCGTTATATTCAGCGTAAGGTGTGTAACCAAGTGTAGCCATAACCATCTTTACAGCCTGTTCATAAAGAACGGGATCTTCGGGACCGAAGTTGCCATCGCCGTAGCCATTGATGATACCCATGCTAGCTGCGTTTGCAATGTAGCCTGATGCCCAGTGTGAAGCGGGAACATCAGCGAAGCCTGTAACAGCGCTTGATGCAGCTGTGTCGCCGTAGCCCTGGATTCTAGCGATGAGAGCAGCCATTTCAGCTCTTGTTACGCCATTTTCGGGCTTGTAGCTACCGTCTCCGTAACCTGTAACGATTTCGAGTTTGTTGAGTGTTTCAACTGCTTCATAGTAAGCGCTGTCTTCTGCAACGTCACTATATGTTGCACCAAAAGCAACTGTTGTGAGCATCATAGCGATAACGCAAATTGAAGCAATCACTTTTTTGAGATTATACATTCTCAAATCCTCCTTATAAATATAAAATTTTTAATTTTTTTCAAAGTTATTGAAAAAATATATCTGCAAAGCCCGTTGGGGAGACCTTGCATTAGCTAAAAAGGAATAATTTTTTACACTATCCCCATTAACTACGTTGATTATATCACCAAAATACCGCATCTGTCAACCATAATTAAAAAATGTAACATTTTTGTAACACATTTTCAATTCTTTTGTCAAATTCGGTACTTCAGCGGCTCTTTGGAGCCCTGTTTTGCCCTTCAACACAACAATATATTGAGGAAAAAACATCATATTACGTCATATATTGTAATACCATTTGTAAATTATGTCAAGAGTTTTTTTTAATTTTCACGAACTTTCAATAAAATAAGTCCCAAACGGGCCGATATTGTGCAAAATGTTCAAAAAACCAAGGCATGTTTTTTTCATTCTCTCCACCCGTCAAAGCTCCGCTTTGCCACCCTCCTCGTCAGAGGAGGGCTAGGTCCAAGGCTCCCTCCGACGAGGGGGCTGTCACGAAGTAACTGAGGGAGAGGTCTCTTCTCTATTCTCTACCCTTTAAGCTCCTCTGAAAGCTTTTCAATCTCCGCAAAGCTTCTTTCGGCATATCTTTCCGCCTTTTCACGCTTGTCCTTGATTCTCACGCCCAGCTCTTCAAAAATTCCGAAATTCACATTCATAGGCTGAAAATCTATTACCGCAGGATTTGATATATACTTCGCCAAAGCCCCCATTGCAGTTCTTGACGAAATTTCGGGGGTTGTCTTGCCCAACGCCTTGCATCCTGCACAAAGTGCCGCCCAAAGTCCCGATGCTGCAGATTCAATATAACCCTCAACCCCTGTTATCTGTCCCGCAAAGAACACCTTGGGGAATCCCTTCATATTATAATTGTCGGTCAGCAATTCGGGAGAATTTATATAAGTGTTGCGGTGCATAACCCCATATCTCACAAACTCTGCATTTTCAAGCCCCGGAATCATGCCGAAAACCCTTTTCTGCTCGCCAAATTTCAGATGTGTCTGAAAGCCTACTATATTATACATACTTCCTGCGCCGTTGTCCTGCCGCAGCTGAACCACCGCATAAGGACGGCTGCCGTCGTGAGGATTTGTGAGCCCCACAGGCTTCAGAGGACCGTAGCGCATTGTGTCAATCCCCCTAGCTGCCATAATCTCAATGGGCATACAGCCCTCAAACACCTTTGGGTTTTCAACCCCCTCGTGAACCTGTGCCGCCTCAGCACTCACCAATGCTTCACGAAAGGCAAGATATTCTTCCTTTGTCATAGGACAGTTGATATAGTCATCGCCGCCCTTGCCGTAGCGTGCCGCCTTGAACGCCTTTGTCATATCAATGCTCTCAAAGGTCACAATAGGTGCCGCCGCATCAAAAAAGTGCAGAGCAGTATCACCTGTGAGCTTTAGAATTGTTTCTGCCAAGGCATCCGAAGCAAGAGGGCCTGCCGCAACAACAGTATATTCATCAACATTGATTTCTGTTACTTCCTCTTCGATAACCCTGATGTTTGGGTGTCCCTTCACCCTTTCGGTCACCAGCCTTGCAAAGGCTTCACGGTCAACCGCCAGAGCTCCCCCTGCAGGAACCTTTGTTTTGTCGGCACATTCCATAATCAGCGAGCCCAGTCTGCGCATTTCTTCCTTGAGAAGACCCACCGCATTATAAATTCCGTCGGCACGCAAAGAGTTGCTGCATACAAGCTCTGCAAAGTCAGCACTCTTGTGAGCAGGAGAGAACTTTTTGGGCTTCATCTCAAAAAGCTCCACCGAAATTCCCATATTTGCAAGCTGCCACGCCGCTTCGCATCCTGCAAGCCCTGCGCCGATAACTTTCACTTTTGTCATATTAACATTCCTTTCGGATTTTATTCTCAAGTAAGTATACCATATTCCCCTTTTCTGCGCAAGCTGTTTTGCAGCTTTGAATCAATCTTTCTACACCGTCATTGTTCCCAAGAGTATGGGCAACGTTTCCCTATATATAATAGGAAGGTTTTCAAAGGGCAAAGGATTTCTTCCCTCGCCCACCTCAACGGTAAACCCGGGTCTGTGGAATTCGTTGACAAACCAATCCTTATAGCCCCCAAAAGAGGCAATCCCCTCGGTATAGTCAATTTTGTATGGGGATATTCTTTCAAAGGCCTTTGCAATCTTTATTGAAACTGGGGGCTCCTTGCCCTGAAAGCCCTGATAGATAACCTTGCCCTGACTGTGAAATGCGAGGGCAATTTCAACATTCTTTTCCCTTGTGAACTCTGCAAGAGCACGGCTCTCCGGCTCCGACAATGGCGTGGTTCCCGAAAATCGTGTTGCACCGGGTCCAAAAATTCCATATTCCTTCTCCATCGCCTTTGACTTCTCCCACATTGCGTCATAGTTGTGATTGAGGTCAACCCCTTTGGCATTTGCCTGCCACCTGTCAAAGCACTCCGAGCCCTTGTTCATCCTCACAAGCCCTTCCCTTTCGGCAGGGTCGAGGTCTTTTGGCAGTCCCACCGCCGCAAGCTCCACGCCATCGGGATTCACCATGGGGATTATATATACGGAAGCTTTTTCACAAAGCGCCCTCACCGAAAAGCCGCCAAAAGCCCTGCCCGCTGATTCACATTGGAGAAAATCTTCGATAAACCTCACAAGCATTGCCGAGGTTATCCACTCCATTCCGTGGTGTGCACCGTTATAAGAGATGGCGCGCTTTCCTCTGCCAAGCCTTATGCAAAAAAGCTCCCTGCCCCAATGCGATTTCCCGATGCTTCCCCATTTCATACGGGGAAATTTTTCCGCAAGTCTCATCAGGTCTTGCTTCATCACATCATATGTATATACCTCTGTTGGTTTTTTCACATTATTCACCTCTAAATACAGGTATATGAAAAAATATATAAAGTATTCCTGCCTTGATTTTTGCAAGGTCTCGTGGTATACTTACAAAAAAGGTATTTGGGGAGGACAAGCCTATGCGAAAAATCAACGCAAAGGATATTACCGCACTTGTTGCTGATATGTGTATAGAATCAAACTGCTGCCTCAATGAGGATATAGAAGAAGCCCTGATTGCAGGCAGACAAAAGGAAACAAACCCCATCGCCGCCGACATTCTCTCGGACATTTTGAAGAATGCAGAAATTGCACGGCGAGATGAGGTTCCTATCTGCCAGGATACAGGTATGGCTGTTTTCTTTGTGGAGCTGGGTCAAGAGGTTCACATTGTCGGCGGCGGACTTTATGACGCAATCAATGATGGAGTGCGCACAGGCTACCGTGAGGGCTATCTGCGAAAATCGGTTGTCGGCGACCCCATTCGCCGCGGCAACACAGGCGACAACACCCCTGCGGTCATCCACACCGAAATTGTTGACGGCGACGGATTAAAAATCACCATTGCTCCCAAGGGCTTCGGCAGCGAAAATATGAGTGCCTTAAAAATGCTCAAACCCTCTGACGGTCTTGAGGGGGTTCTGAGCTTTGTCACCGAAACCGTGAAGGCGGCTTCGGGCAATCCCTGTCCGCCCATTGTGGTGGGCGTTGGTATTGGCGGAACAATGGAGAAGGCGGCACTTCTTTCAAAGAAGGCTCTGCTCCGTGACATCCGCGAGAGCAACCCCGATGAGTATTATGCAGATATTGAAAAGAAGCTCCTCAAAAGAATCAATGCACTCAACGTTGGACCTCAGGGCTTTGGAGGTGCAACCACCGCCCTTGGCGTGAATGTTGAAACCTTTGCCACCCACATTGCAGGTCTTCCCGTTGCGGTGAACATAAGCTGCCACGTGACAAGGCATTTGACAAAAGAACTATAGAAACAGGGCTGTTTAAAAACATCGTTTTTAAACAGCCCTGCAATTTGGAGATAGGTAAAGTCCTACATTCTTTGATTTCCCCGGCTTTTTTCGGTCCGGACTATTTTAACATCCTCTCTCTATTTCAACGTATTCAAAAAGTCAGCAATTGCCTCTGCTCCCAGCTTGGCGCCCTCCACCGCCTCTGAAAGCGTGTTGCCGCTGCTGCCCACCTCAATTATCATACTGCCCTTTGTGAGATGACCGTTGAACCTTTCGGTTCTTAGATTAACGCCGCGCATAAGTGTCGGGTAGCTTTGACTTATGCTGTTCTGAAGCTTTAGAGCAAGCTTCATATTCTCTCGCCATTCAGGATGCTCAAGCCCTCCTGCATTGGAGCCCACAACAAGCATAAGCTGTGCCGACTTTCTTCCGTTTATTTCCGACACAAACTTTGCCTTGCTGCCGTCGTCATAAATAAAAGCATCACGGTGCACATCCAGAACAATACAGATTTCGGGATATTTTTTGAGATAGCTTTCCACGGTCTTTTTTGAGTTTTCATAAGAGCCGTTGAAGTTTGGGTGATCGTGAAGTGTTGTGTCGTGAAGTACCGAAATTCCCTTTTCCTCAAAAATCTGCTTCATAGCCTCGCCCACCTTTACCACATTCTGACTTTTGTCAAGGCTGCGGTCGCTTTTGTCGGCTTCATAGATTTTGGCGCCCTCGAGGGCATAGCTCTCGGTTCCGTGAGTATGCACAATCAAAACCTTGGGCGAAGCTCCCTTCATATCAAATGACAGAGGCGCTGAAAGCAGATCCTCAACATTTATGCTGTAATCCGTTTCGTTTCTGATGAGAATTTTCCCCGAATTTTTCCCTAACGCCTTTGCCTGACTTGAATCCACCTCTTTTATGGGATACTGACCGCTGCCCGACGTCTCAGGCTCAGGCGCGCCTTGTCCCCGATCTGCAGATTGCGGATTAAATGCCGCAATCTGCAGATCCGCCTGCCGAGCCAAATACCCTCCGCTGACTATGCGCACCAGAGGAATCTCACCAAAAATCACCGTGCGCTCATCCCAAGGGTCAAAACCAAGAGCAAAGGCAAGTGCCTTCTTCAGCCCTTCAGCAAATTTGGGCGAGCCCTGTCCTTCAAAGCTTTTATAAAGCCCCGGAATGCTCTCCCCCAGAATCCGCTCTGCCTCAAAAAGCCGACCAATGAGCCCCTTGTCCGCTTCCGCAATTTTTATGTTCACCGTCGCAAGGCTCCCCACAAGGGCGGCAATCAAAAAAACAAGGCTCCGCCTGATTATCTTTTTTCCGTCAATGACCACGGCTCTGTAACGTCTCATTCTTAATTTCCTTTCTCAAAAGTATACTTGTAAAGTATATGAAAGCTCAAGAACTAATATTACATACAAAAGCGGAGCGCCGAAGGCACTCCGCAAATTCTATCTGCATCAGAACTCCATCTTTTTTTCTTCAATCATTCTTGCAAGTGTTAAGGCAGCACTCCCTGCACGCCTGTAATAATCTTCTGGTGTCAAAAGGTCATACTTGTCGCTTTCTGACCTGAACACCTCAAGCATCACTGTTCCGCAGAAACGGTAGTGCGCCAGAGTTTGGGCAACCATATCAAAGTCGGTAATTCCGTCATAGGGGATAAGATGCTCATCCTCATCGGCAAGATGGTGATTGTCGTGAATATGAACTGCCGTAAGCCTGTCACCGAAAAGGGGCATAAACCTTATACCCTTGGTGAAGCAACCCTCGTGCCCCACATCCCAGCAAAATCCTACTGTTTTATGCTGCTCCAAAATTGACGCAAGATTTGCAATAAATCTCTGATTTTCAAAAGCAAGAGTGATGTTTTTCTTCGCAGCAGTCTCTATAAGCCTTGCAAAGCGGCTGTTTCCAATATCGCTAATAACAGGCGCAGGTCTCCCCGAAGAAAGATGAACCACTGCAACAGGAATATCAAAATCAGCACAGCGTTCAACGCAGGCAAGAAGTCGTGAAAGCATTTCTTCGCCATTTTCCCCAACCTTCCACATAGCATTGATACCGTCAAAGGGGGCGTGAAGAGTGTCAAAGCTGATTCCCGCACGCTTCACCTTGTCCACCAAAGCTCCTGTCAGATGCGGGCTGTCTCCCATAATAAATGTATGAGAAAACCCGTTTTCGGTCATAAGCTCAATCTGTCGTTCAATATTCAGCTCACTCGCCCCGCCGTAGCAGAACAGATTTATTCCTGTTTCCATACCTTTGCCTCCTTACAATTCTTTCGGTATTTTTAAAGCCCCATATCCTTCATAAATCTCTTCAAAAGTCTGTCATCGGGGCAGAATTCGTGCTCACCCTCAAAAATCTGAAGCTCTGTCCATTCCTTCCAATCGGGGCAGGCGCCCTTTATATATTCAAACTCCTCTACTGACTTTGAGCTGTCAAACAAGGGGTCGTCATTGCCCATTGCAATATAAATCTTTCTGGGTCGTGTCAGCATCGCAACCTCTGCGTCAAAGAAATTGTACGCCAGCCCCTTATACTTCCAGTCGTTATGCTCACGGTCATTGGCTCTGTCACAGAAAAAGCTGCTTGAAACCGCAGCCTTGATTCTTGTCTCTATGGCAGCTGTGTAAAGGGTATACATTCCACCGTAAGAAAGTCCAATCATACCAATACGTTCCTTGTCAACATAGTCCTGAGCTTCGAAATAATCAAGGGACCTCTGCAGACAGTATATTTCAAGAGCGGCAATTGAACCGCCCAGCAGCTTGAGAACCGCATCAATATACTCTCTGTCATATTCAATTCCGTATTCCTCAACGCTCCACAAAAGCATCTGGGGAGCAAAAACGTTCACGTCATATTCCAGAATTCTACGGGTCATATCATTGTAGTTATATGAGGTTTCACCCTCAAACAGCGTACTGCAAACTTCGGGAGTGCCGGTGCCGCCGTGCTGTGAAATCACAAACGGTCTTTTTTTTGCCGTCGTTTCTTTTGAACAAAAGACCGTAATACTTAAAGCCTTCAAAAACCTCAATCTGAACTCTGTAAAAGTCAATTTCCCCGTCGGTTACAACGTGAAACATTTTGACTTCAGGAACACCGCAGCGTTCTTCGGTGAGCGGCCAGCCCAAGATTTGGGCAAACTGCTTTCGCGCTCTTTCGGGGTCGGCAAGCAGCTCATTGTCAAACTCACGGCGCTTTTCGGCAGCCTCTTTGAGCTTCTTTTCAAGAAGGCAGTTCACCGAGTCACGATATTCCTGACGGAAGGGATTTCCCACTTTTCTTTCTTCTCTGTAATTCATCATTTGTCTTCACCTTAACATTATACAAGATTATCAAAAAAATTCAAGAACAATTTTTTCTGTCTGAAACAGAACTAAAGAATCTTTATCAGCTCTCCTTTTTCAGTTCTCTTTCCCACTTGATAAGGATGAATATTCCGTTTATGAGATAAACCGCCCACATAAGAAGTGTTGCCGCATTGTCAGTTCCTGATGAAAAGTTCACCCACCACATATAAACGCTGAAGGAATTAACTCCCAGCCAAGTCCACCATTGCTCCGAATACCGTCCCACCGAAACAATCATTGCAATCACCGACGAAACCGTGGTAAAGCTGTCAACAAAAGGCATCACATCTCCCATCATCTTCAGCGCAAGCCCAAAGGCTGCCGTAGATGCAGAGATGGCAAAAGCAAGCCACAGCCTGCCGCGAGCTGTCATCCGTCTTTTCTTCACCTCATGGGTTTCGCTGTCCATATTGCTCTTCCACATAAAAAATCCCACAAACATCATAGGAATATAATAAAGCGTATTGAGAAGTGTTTCGCCCAAGAGCCTTGCCTTAAAGGAGATAATTGAATATAGAACACAATTAACTAACCCAAAAATATACGCCGAAAGCTTTCCCTTTCCCGTGAGAATTACATAAATGATCCCCGTAACGGCAGAGACAATGCCCATAGGGCTGTCTCCCCAATAAACCGAAAGTCCGCAGATAACAGCACAAACAAGGAGCAGCCAAAGAACTTCTGAAATCTTCCAACCCGATATTTCATTTTTAAAAAAGCTCTTCATTCTATCGGCTCTCCCTTTCGTTTTTTATTGTGTAAAACTTTTCTTTATCAGCTTGTTTTTTTGAATTTGATAAATAACGAAGGACATAACTCCACTTATGGCCCATACAATCGGATAGGATATAAACAAGCAGCCCACCGTTCTGTGAAGGGGCAGTAAAAACAGAATCCACACGATTCTGAAAATGCATCCAAACATTGCAATCAGCATAGCAGGAAATGTTCCTCCAATTCCCCTAAGCATTCCCGACGGCGCATCCTGAATGGCCATGGTTATAAACGGAAGAATTATGAAATCAATCTTTATAAGAGCATATTTTGCAACCTCCATATCCCCGTGAGCAAACATATTCACAAAAGGATGCCTGAAGGAATAAGCAATGACAGTGCCCACAATGCAATAAATCGCCTCAACCAAGAATCCTGTTTTAAAGATTTTTTTGAGTCTTTCATAGTTTCCTGCACCCACATTCTGGCTCACAAAGGTAACAATTGCCGCACTAATACCGCTGACACCTACACACAGAAGGCTTTCCATCTGAATCTCTATTGCTTCACCCGAAATCGCCGCCGCCCCGAAGGAATTCATTGCCGAGGTGGTAAAAACATTCGAAACCGTGTTGAGCAGATTCTGAATACCTGCCGGAAGCCCCATAACAATAATATTACGGCAGATACCCATATCAAATCTAATATTCCCAAAGCCCACACCCACAGGACTTTTTATAAATGACCGAAACGCCAGAGCAAAGGCAACAAACATAGAAATCGCCGTTGCAATGGCAACACCTGCAACACCCAACCCCAGATGCTTCACAAAAATTATGTTAAAAAGCACATTAACCGCACCTGACACAATGAGGCATTTTGTGGGTCTTTTTGTGTCGCCTGTTCCCTGCAAAAAGGCAGAAATAAAGTTAAAAAGAGCCGAAAAGGGAACTCCCAGCAAATACAATCTCATATATGTAATGGTTCGTTCACGAATTTCAGGAGCGATACCGATAAGCTCCACCAGCGGTTCTGCAAAAATCTGTCCTATCACACAAATCATAATACCGAAAACTGCTCCCAGTATTACACTGTTTCCGCCAAATTTTTTAACCGCTTCAACATCACCTGCTCCAAAAAACCTTGCCGCAAGAATATTCACGCCCACTGACATACCAATAAACAAATTCAAAACACAGCCCAGAACGCCGCCTGCCGATGAAACCGCCCCCATAGAAAGAGGATCATCATACATCCCCACAATAAAGGTATCGGCAGAATTATAAAACACCTGAAGAAGACCGCTTAAAATCAAAGGCAACGCAAAGCGAAACATTCCTGAAATAAGATTTCCGTTTATCATATCAATTTGCTTTTTCATAAGGAAACCCTCCAAAAAGCATCATAATTTATGTCTTTTTCTTGTGTTTTAGCACATTCCGTTTCCTGTGTCAAGTACCTTTGCAAAAATTAATAGAAAAATTTCACTTAGACACAAGCTCCTGCACAATATACAATACCGCCAAATGCAAAGGATAATATAAATAAAAGAAATTTTTCATTTTAATTCTGCCGCGTTCACCGTTATAAAGAGCAATAAGCGGGACAGAAAACAGACACCACCACTGAATTCCCCCAAAGCTTGCCGAGAGAAGTATCAGCACAGAAAAAAAGCAAATCAGCTTGTCCCGTTTTTTTCTTGCCATAAAAACCGCAACAGGAAGCATAACTCCAAAGAAGCCGTAATCCACACAAAAATCCGTTCCCGAAAGAACCTGCGGCAGCATCTCTGTCACAAAAAACACCAATGCCGCCTGAAGTCCAAAAAGCAACAAGCTTTTTATTAAACCTTTCTTCAAAACATTATCTGCCGCAAAGCAGAGAACAACCGACAGCGAAAAGGTTACAAAAACCCCCTGATAAAGAGACCTTGCCGCAGCAAAATAAACCACCTGAAAAGCCGCCCCGAATACCACCATTTTCAAAAGGTATTTTTTTCGGCTTTTTGTGTAGCTGAAACCCTCGGCAATCATATAGGCAAAAATCGGGAAGGCAAGCCTCCCGATTATACGCAAAAAGGCAACCGAAGGAAAAACCATCAGTCCCAAATGGTCTGCCGTCATAAAAATTGCCGCAATGATTTTCAGTTGATTTCCCGTAAGGACTCCACATCCCAATCTTTTGTTCATTCGTCACTCTCTCACATATTCAATCAAGGGCTCAATTGCACCCCTGTCGGTAAAGTCGCCGTCTGCATCGCAAAGCTCTGCCAGAAGTCTTTCCATTTCTGTGGGATTTTCCTTTCCCTTCATAAGTCTTTTGAGGGCTTTGATTGCTCCTCGGTGCACCACAGTAAGCTCGTCAAGAATCATTTTGCCCATAAAATTGAAAACTCTGACATTTTCAGGAAGTCCCTTTTTGAAATTCTTTTCAATCACCATTTTGTCATAATATTCACGGCAGTCAACAGGTGTGAGCCCTGTTGAAAAAACTGCTATCTTCTTGTCTGTGAGTTTTTTCATATTCTTTGTTATAAGGCTGATTCCCGCAATCATCTCGGCATAAAGCCCTCCGCCATAGACAATAACATCAAAGCCTTCAAGCTCCTCAGCCTTTATATTCCTTGCGTCAACAGCATCACAGCCCAACGTCTCTGCAATCCATCGGGCATACGTCTCCGTTGCTCCGTACCGTGATTTATAAATTACGATTGTGCTCATTTTATCCTCCAAAATATACATCCCGTCAAAGAAGCAACCGACTCCAAAGCCCGCCTACTCTCTTTTGGGGTTTATTCATATCTATTCACCCCAATACAGTTTTTATGTATTTTCATTCTGCCTCTTTCAAAAGTCTCAGTACGTCCTCCGCAGACATCTCAGAGGTCACGGTGAACCGTCCCCCTGTCTCTAGCTTAGTCATTTAAAGTGTGAGCAAGGCTACATTTTCAATGTGATGAGTCCTCGGGAACATATCCACAGGCTGAACTGCCTTCGTCTTATATCCCAAATCCTCGAGTATTCTTAAATCTCTGGCGAGGGTAGAGGGCTTGCAGGACACATAAACAATTCGTTTTGCCTTTGTGGCCGCCACCGTTTTCAAAAGGCTCTCTTCGCAGCCCTTTCGGGGCGGGTCAAGAATAACCACATCAGGTCTTTCGCCCTTGAGCTTCGGAGCAACCGCCTCTGCGGTTCCGCAAAAATACTCTGCATTTTCAATTCCGTTGAGCTTTGCATTTTCCTTTGCATTTTCGATTGCCTGCTCCACAACCTCAATTCCTACAATCTTTTTTGCATCCTTCGCCAAAAACTGACCGATTGTGCCGATTCCGCAATACAAATCCCACACAATCTCATCCCCTGTAAGCTGCGCAAACTCCGCCGCCTTTTGATACAGCACCTCTGTCTGAGCATTGTTTACCTGATAGAAGGAAAGGGGCGACAGCTTAAATCGACAATGCCCGATACTGTCAACCAGATAATCCTCGCCCCAAAGGGTTCTGAACCTTCTGCCCAGCACCACGTTTGTTCTTTTGTCGTTAAAATTATGAATAACCCCACAAAGACGGTGAACCTTATTTTTCAGAATTTCAACCAGTCTTTCGCTGTGGGGGATTTTTTCGGTTTTGGTAACAAGACACACCATAACCCCCGAATCACCGCTTCGGGTGTAAATATGTCTCAGGCAGCCTGAATGTTTTTCTTCATCATAAGGCTCAATGCCGCACTCCGTCATCCACTCACGCACCGCCGCCAGAACCTGAGGATTTTCCTCGCCCTGAATAATACAGCGTTCAACGTCAATCACCCTGTGGCTGTGCTGTGCATAAATGCCGATTCCGTCACCTGACACAGGAAACTGTCCCTTGTTGCGGTAGCCCCTTGACTTTCCACAGCCCAAAGCAGGCGGAACCTCAACAAAAATCTTACCTATTCTCTCGAGGCAGTCCTTAACCGTCTGCCGCTTGAATTCCAATTCTTTCTCATATTCCACATTCCAGAACCGACAGCCGCCGCACTTATAAAAATATTCACATTCAGCCTTGATTCTGTGCGTTGAGGGCTTCACAACCTCAAACAGCTTTCCGTAAGCAAAGGATTTCAGCACCTTGACAATTATAACACGCACAACCTCACCAACAAGGGCATAAGGAACAAACACCGCCATACCCTCGGCTCTGCCAACACCGTCGCCTTCATCTGTTGTACCTGTTATTTCAATTTCAAAAATATCGTTTTTGTTCATCGTCAACGCCGATTCCTTTCCTAAAACATTTTTCTGTGCAAGCATATCCACAAAGTAATCCAAATTGACGAAAGCCATAAACACCCGTAGGGAGCCACGCCCTTGTCGCTCCGCATTTATCCTTTCTTCAATCTATCTCACTCTTCCCTACTCTATCCTTCATCCTCAAGCACCCTCAGGTTTCTCAAAATCACATTTTTCCCTCTCCAACTAAAGGCATAATCACCAAACGCCTCTTTGAACTCCCTGTTGCTCAAGGGCTCAACCTCTGAAACGGTCAGCTCGGTTATGCGCCTAACCAAAAATTCAGGTATCGCTGTGGTTTCAAGGTCCTTGTTGTGAGGACATACCCTCTGACAAACATCACAGCCCCAGCAAAAACCGTTTTTGCGAATCAGCTCCTTCTCCAACTCAGTGAGCTCACTCTTTCGCTGAGAAATCTGCGAAAGACACCTTTCAAGCTCAAAACCTCTGTGGCTCAAAGCACCCCCGGGACACTCCCGAAGACAAGCTCCGCAGGAAAGGCAGCTCTCCGCAAGAGGAATATCTGCCTCAAACTTCAAATCGTGCACAACCTGACCGATAAAGAAATACGAACCGAATTCCTCGCATATAAGCATTCCATTTTTGCCAAAAAACCCAAGCCCCGCCTGAAAAGCCGCCTTTCTGTCATCAAGCTCCCCTTTATCTGCGTGAACAAAGGTTTCTGTTGCACCAAGCTCAACCAAAAACTCCGCTATCTTCTGCAGCTTTTCCTCTGCAACAAGGTGATAGTCAAGTCCCCGTGCATACATAGAGAGATTTCCCTCTTCTCCCTTCACAAAGTATGGAAAAAGCGCCACCACAGCACTCTCCGAAAAACCAATCTTTTCTATCCCCAAGGATCTTGCAAATTCGCGGATTTTCTCTTTCATCATAGCTCAATACGCCACTGCAGGGCTCTTGCCAGAGTAATCTCGTCGGCATATTCAAGCTCACCGCCCACAGGAACCCCGTGAGCAATTCTTGTGACCTTAACACCAAAGGGCTTTACAAGCTTTGAGATATACATAGCCGTGGTTTCCCCTTCAAGATTGGGGTTCGTTGCCATAATAACCTCGCGAACCTCGCCCGAGTTTATTCTTGTCATCAGCTCTTTTATTCTTATATCCTCAGGCCCCACATTATCCATGGGCGAAATTGCTCCGTGAAGAACGTGATATGTTCCCTTAAACTCGTTTGTCTTTTCCATCTGAATCACGTCACGGGGATTTTCAACAACACAAATAACCCCCTTGTCCCGTGAAGAATTTCCACAAACCGAGCACTCATCCCTGTCCGAAAAATTCTGACAGATTTTGCAGTATGTTATCTTCTGTTTAGCCTCCAGAATGGAATTAGCAAACCGCTCCGCCTTCTCCTTGGGGAGATTCAGCACGTGGTACGCCAGTCTTTGAGCCGTCTTGCCGCCAATACCCGGCAGCTTCTGAAACTCATCAATAAGATTCTGAAGGGGCGAAACATAATAATCCATTTCAAAAAATTCCTCTCCCGACAAGAAGCCAAACTCTTGCCGTAGCCTCAAAATTCTTTTGCAGCCGCGAAACACAACCTTCACCGCCGCTCCATTTTAACACAAAAGACCTGCCCGAAAACCTGACAGATCTTTTTGCTTTCAAAAACTAAACTTCAATTACTTGCTGAGCGCAATGGCATTGGCTTCAGCATCATACGAAACCTTGTAGCCAAGGGCCTCTGCTGCACCGCTTAAGGGAACATATGTTCTGTATTCCTCACTGTTCATAAAGGGAGCAGCCTCCATTGTAAGCTTTCCCTCTGTCTTTCCATCTGTAAAAAACAGTAATGTGTTGTCAAGCTGCATAATAAACATTGCACCGGTCATCGCATTTGCGCCCATAACCATTCTTTCCTTCGAAGCCCAGCTAACCTGATAGCCCAACGCCTCCAGAAGTGCTCTCACGGGAACGAAAACAACTCCGTTTTCCTGAACGATTGTACCCATTCCGCCCACAATTGCAATCTTCTCGCCGTCAATCAAAATTGCGTGCTTCTCAACTGTTTCAAAATTGATTTCTAACGCTTCTTCCGAAGCTTCAGCCTCTTCTTTCGCTTCATCGCCCTTGGAAGCCTCTGCTGCTCCGTCCTCTGCAGGTGCCGAAATCAGAACAACCTCTTCCTCTGCTACAGCCTCGCCTTCAACCGCAAAAGCCGCCATACCTGAAACCAGCATACAAACTGTCAAAATAATCGCAAATATTTTTTTCATAATGGTAATCCTTCCTCTCATTGGAGTATAAATTTCAGAAGCCATGCGCCTCTGTATTTTTACAAAACCTAAATCCCCGCCATTTCCTTGAGAACAGCCGCCTTGTCTGTTTTCTCCCAGGGAAGGTCAATATCGGTTCTGCCAAAGTGACCGTAAGCCGCCGTCTGCTTATAAATGGCACGTCTCAAATCAAGAGTTCTGATAATTCCGCTGGGGGTCAGATCAAACACCTTTCCGACCAGCTCCGAAATCTTCTCCTCGCTGATTTTTCCCGTGCCAAAGGTGTCGATTCTCAAGGATACAGGCTCTGCAATACCGATTGAATAAGCCAGCTGAACCTCGCAGGCTTTCGCAAGCCCTGCAGCAACAACATTCTTCGCAACATATCTTGCCGCATAAGCCGCAGACCTGTCAACCTTTGTGGGGTCCTTTCCCGAGAAAGCGCCGCCGCCGTGACGAGCATATCCGCCGTAAGTATCAACAATAATCTTTCTGCCGGTATGTCCCGAGTCGCCCTGAGGACCCCCGATAACAAATCTGCCTGTAGGATTGATAAAGATTTTTGTATCTTCATCCATAAGCTCTGCAGGAACAGTTGCACGGATAACCTCTTTTTCAATATCAGCGCGGAGCTGACTCATTTCAATCTTTTCATCGTGCTGGCTCGAAACAACAACAGCGTCAATTCTCTTCACCGAGCCATCCTCGTTGTATTCAACGGTAACCTGAGTCTTTCCGTCAGGTCTAAGATAGGGCAGTATTCCGCTCTTTCTCACCTCGGTGAGACGTCTTGCCATTTTGTGAGCAAAGTCAATCGCCATTGGCATATAGCTTTCAGTCTCGTCACAGGCATAGCCAAACATCATACCCTGGTCGCCTGCACCGTGTCCCTCACCGCTGTCATCAACACCCATAGCAATATCCCCTGACTGTTCATCAAGAGCACAAATAACACCGCAGGTATCGCAGTCAAAGCCGTATTTTGCTCTGTCATAACCCACCTCACGAACAGTCTCTCTGACAATCTTCTGAATGTCAACATAAGCCGAGGTGCTGATTTCGCCCACAACCACCACAAGACCCGTGGTAACCGTAACCTCGCAGGCAACTCTTGCCTGAGGGTCTACCTCATAAATTGCGTCAAGAACCGCGTCAGAAATCAGGTCCGAAATTTTGTCGGGATGACCTTCGGTAACCGATTCTGATGTAAACAATTTCTTGTAACTCATTTGTATTTTCCTCCTATTTCAAAGGCTGAACGCCTGTCAGAATCACAATTTTGGCAGATGTCGAACACAATCTGCCTATTTTATAATATTATACCCTTTTTTTTCTTTGCTGTCAACACCAAAAGCCCCACAAATCAACGAAATGCGCCGCCAAACGCCAAAACACTTGACATATTTTCTCAAAAGTCGTAAAATGTTCTTGATATACATAAATTTATAGGAGATGTTCATATGAAAAAAAGTCTAAACACTAAGGATATGGTAATCACCGCACTTCTTATCGCCCTTGGAATCATCATTCCCACAGCCTTTGGTTTTTTGAGAGTAATTCTTCCTCCCGCGTTCACGGCAACTCTGACAGCTCACGTTCCGATTTTCATTGCAATGTTCATTTCACCTGTCTCTGCAATTTTAACCGCAATCGGCACAACCCTGGGCTTTTTGTTTTCAGGTCTCGACCCCGTGGTGACAGCACGTGCAGGCTCGCACATTGTTTTCGCAATTGTCGGCGCATTTATGCTGAAAAAAGGCTCAAGCATAACCGTAACAGGCATTGTAACCGCTCTTCTCCACGCTCTTTGCGAAGCTCTGACTGTATTCCTTTTCCTCTCAATGAACTGGACAAAGGGCGCCGAATCGTCAATTTTTGAAATGGCATTTTATGTTACAGGTGTAGGAACTGTTCTCCACCATATCATCGACTACATAATCGCCTTCATTCTGGTGAAAGCTCTTTCAAAAACAAAAGCAATAAAAAATATACCCAAGCTCTTTTAAATTGGGTAATTTCTGCATAAACTAATATAGCTAAAGCATTAATACAACATATCGGCAATATGTTGCTTGCGAGAGCCTGCAAAATACGAGAGTATTTTGCTGTTCAAAAAAACGTAGTATTTCCCTCATCTATCCAAAAGGAGAATCAGCTTATGAATATTGATAACACCGCACTATTCAAAATCAGCTACGGCTTATACGTGGTTACATCCAACGACGGCAATCGTCACAACGGTCTTATTGTAAACACAGTAACCCAGGTCACAAACACTCCAAACCGCATTGCCGTTACAATCAACAAATCAAACTATTCTCACGACACAATCAAAAGCACAGGAATTCTCAACGTGTGCTGTCTGTCAACAGATGCACCCTTCTCTGTTTTTGAGAACTTTGGTTTCAGAAGCGGCAAAGATAATGACAAATTCAAGGATACCCCCTTCTGGACATCACAAAACGGGCTTGCCGTTCCTTCGGCAAATATTAATGCTTTTACTTCGCTGAAGGTCGAACAATATATCGACTTCGACACCCACGGAATGTTTGTGTGCACTATAACCGAAGCAAAAAACATTACAAACACCCCCGCAATGACCTACACCTACTATCAGGAAAACGTAAAACCAAAGCCGCAGCCCCAAAAGAAAAAGGGCTATGTATGCAAAATCTGCGGCTATGTTTATGAGGGTGACCCGCTCCCCGAGGACTTTATTTGTCCTCTATGCAAGCACGGCGCCGAGGACTTTGAAGAAATCAAATAATCTTTATCCCTTGTCTGGCAGACAAGGGATTTTTTCTATCCATACACCCCAGCGAAAAAAACGTATTTATCCAATATTCCGCCACCTTCCTCTAACGAAGAAGATTTCAAACCGCAGATTTTCATAAAAGGAGAGACCTTTAAAACACCACTTTCTGTTTCTTGCACAATAAAAATCCACCGGCATAGCCGGTGGTATTTCATTTTCGGGCATAGCCCTACACTCTACTGGCTACGCACAAGTGCGTTTTTTATTGGCCTGCCAGCCACGCATATGTTACTTGCTACCCATAAATGGGTTTCTTCTTCGCAGCCTTCCCCTTGAGTAAACGATGATTAATTACATTCTTTCGAAGATTTTTTGTAGGGGGCATTCACGAATGCCCCGAATTTCGGGCGGAACGCGCAAGCCCCTACGGTTTCAATTGCGTTATTTGATTTAATCAGTATTTACTCAAAGGGAAGGCTTTCCAACATATTTTGTTTGTGCTATACTTCACTATTTCAAACACACTACTTTTTCTAAAATCTACTCTGTTATCTGTCCACCGCTTAAGCTCTATTGAACCACGCAGGGCTTAGCGTGGTTTTCTTATACAAAAAATGACCGCTCAGGGAACGGTCATTTTCAATCTCTAAAACAATTAGAACTTAACTGAATTAACTACAGGGGTCTGTTTTGCGTCCCAAACAAACGCCCTGTAATATGAAGCATCTGTTGTGTCAACAAGAAAATCGTTTCCGTTTTTATCGTAGTCATCAAACTTCGCATCAACAAGCTCATGGTTTGAATTATAAACACCAACAAAAACTGTAAGACCACTGCCAAGAGTATCAAGAGCACTAAGGTCCTCGCTTGATGTTACTGTAACAGTTACACCACTATCACTGGTTGAACCTGTGATTGTGGGCTTTTCGGGTTCAGGGTCAGAAACTGTAATTGTAAACGTCTCTTTAGCGCCATTATTCATCAAGGTATCCTGTTTCTTGCCATCAGCCGTTGCTGTAGAAATCAATGTTATTGTATTTAAATCCGCTTTTGTAAGATCAGTTAAAGCCTGTGCATCAAATCCAAACAAAGTGCCTGACTCCTGAATCACTTTACTCTTAACAAGACCCTTCAAGCTAGCCCACGACAAATAAGCTACACCATCCAAAAAAGTAAAATTTTCAAATGTAGGCGTTCCTAATCCAGTATAAGAACAATCTGGGGACATCTTTGCAGAATCGTATGACACTAGCAAGTCATAGCTTTGAATACTATCCGCTAATACAGTAGGATTTCCCGAAAACTTCACCCAAATATAAAACCACTCATCTTTTTCGACACTTGTTATGGGCGTCGTTGCTTCTTCATCAGAAGTAAACTCAAAAGAAATATTAATAGTATTTCCATTTGTTCCTTCAGCAATAGTTGTAGCAAACGCAACGGTACTCATAAGCATTATAAGCGCAAGAACAAGTGCTACACTTCTTTTAATCAATCTCATTTTCATCTTCCTCCTTTAATCCCAAGAATCAATTACGTTTCCGCCATATTGGAGAATCATCAACGCATCAGTTGAATTCCATATGCCATCTCCGGTTACATCTCCGGCAAGCTCTTCCAAACCGGTTGCACTATATAAATTTCCACCTATCTGAAGAGTTATCAACGCATCTGTTGAGTTCCACATACCATCTTCATTTACATCACCAATTATATACCCATCATATCTCATCGGAATCTTCACAAGAGATGCACCCTCAACATTTGTTGATATATACAATGTCAAATCGCCGTAAGCTGTAGGAACGATAGGACGAACATTGTAGCTTATGTCAGTTGAGCTTGCAGTACGCTGGTCGATATAAAAGATTGTGTTATCCTTTGTGGGAAGCTCTTTTCCGTCAACAAGAATAATGCCGTAATATCCGCCGGCAGATGCCGCGCTGTAAGCAACATTAAAACCGTCAGAGTTAATGTAAAGCACGTCTTCTGTATCTTCTGCAGTACCATCAAGGTCAACAGTCTTGCTTGTGACTTCACCGCTCGATGCAACAGCAGTAATTGTCACATTCTCAGCCGCACCTGTAACACCAAAGCCTTTTTTTACATCAGACTCAGCAGCCATTGCAGGTGTGCAAAGCAATGCAGCAACCATAGCTGTCAGAATCAAAACGCTGATTAACTTTTTCATTGGCTTTCACTCCTTTTTATTTTATAGTATATGTGTTAATAAAATTCACTAAGATTTTTGCAAGCTGAGCACGTGTAGCCGTTCCCTGAGGGCTCAGCACCGTCTCACTTGTGCCCGATATAAGCTTGTTATAAACTCCCCAATACATTGGTGCTTTTGCCCAGTCCGAAATCAAAGAGCTGTCCTCAAAATGTCCGTTATATATTGGTGTAAGCATTAGCTCCTGACCACTCTTTCCGCCCGAATAACCAAAAAGAATCTTCATAGCAGCTTCTCTGGTTAAGCTTGCCTTTGGGGAAAAGGTTGTGTCGGATGTACCGTTTATATAGCCATTTGCATATCCCCAAGCGATTGCAGCATTAAATTCTTCAATCTGGTCTTCAATATCCTCAAAAGGAACCTCCGCCTCTGCTACAGGCGAGCCTGCCATTCTCCACAGCACAGTCACAAACTGTGCACGGGTAACATTTGCATCGGGATTAAAGCTTCCGTCCGGATTGCCCTTAAAGAGCCCTTTTTCGGTTGCCTCATTGATATACCTCTCCGCCCAATGTCCTGTCGCATCTCCAAACAAATGCTCGGTAACAGGCTTCTCAGCTTCTTCAGTCTTTTCATCCTTAGGAGCATTCACAGAACCTTTCAAGGGAGCTGAATCCTCGCCCTTTGATGCTCCAACAAAGACATATTCAATATCTTCGATATTCACATCAGCAAAAGCAACATCCCGAATTTTGAAGTCAAATTCTTTTATGTCCTCTTGTGCCGTGAATGTATAGACCGCAAAAACGCCATCGCCTTCAACAGGAGTAGTAATAGCTGCGCCGACAATAGCCCCTGTGTAAGCTTTTGGATTTGTCACCGAAAGAGTGCCCTTCAAAAGCTCACCCTTTTCAATCTCAACACATTCCATAATATCGCCCTCATGATAAAGAGCAAACTGAATCGAACAAAAGCCTGGGTTGTTTTTGAGATAGGCTGTCACCACAAATTCTTCCCCTGCCTTTGGCATTTCAACGGGGGTTTCAACCTCAATGGTTGCCACATTTTCTGCCGCATTCACGGGCATAACAGCAACCAGCATTGCAAATATCAGGAAGCACATAATCAATCTTTTTTTCATCATCACGCCTCCTTTTTTATACCACAAACAGCGACACTTTCACACATCTATGGTGTTATAAAAATTATACACCAACTCGCACACAAAGTCAACACAAAAATGGTGCATATTTCATTTTTATCACTTTTCACAAAATTATCTCAAAATCTTTGGAGGCGCCCAGTTTCTACGGCATTTCAGCCAACTCAGAGCACCTCTTATCTTAGGCGAGTCCCACTCGCCGCTTTTGGGAAAACCGAACCAAAGAGATATTTTGATTTTATAATGATTTGACAACTTCGTTGTCATGAATTGGTTTCACCATGAATTGTTGCTATCGCAACATGAATTGAATCGCCTTTTAATGCACCGATAGGTGCAATTTATGAGCCGTTAGGCTCAATTCATGAAATCGGAGATTTCAATTCGTGCCGCAAGGCAATTCATTGAAAAAGCGACTTGTCGAAACAAGTCGCTTTTTCTGGAAGAGCCGAATGGTTTAGATGCCATAGTTTTAATGAAATATCAACTTCGTTGATATGAAATAATCCTATCGGATTATGAAATATTTTGCTAAAGCAAAATGTGAAATAAAATTTGCCTTTAATATTGCGTAGCAATATTTCATACACGAAGTGTATTTCATAGCGGAGCTATTTCACTTGCCGTAGGCAAATTTCATTGAAAAAAGACATCCAATGGATGTCTTTTTTCTGGTATGCCCGATGCGATTCGAACGCACGACCTTCAGAGTCGGAGTCTGACACTCTATCCAGCTGAGCTACGGGCACATATAAATTAAAAAACAAGGAAAACGCCTCCCTTGTCCCAAGGGAGGTGAATTTGTCTTTGGGCAGAGCAGAGAAATTCTCCACGTTTTATCTCCAATTAAAATTTCATATTACCTAAAAATTTTCTAAGGCATCCTCAAGCCAGAAGAATCCAATATCAAAAGCCTTATAAAGTCCATCTCTTTCTGCCTGCTTGATAAGCATTGAATCTGTTTCTTTGTTGGTTCTGAGTTCAATAACAACCTTTGTCGAAATATCAAGATCCTCCATTTTTTCGGATTCCTTCACGCGGAAAACCACCATATATTTTTCACCGGGGTTTCCGTAATAAATTTCGTTTCCTTTTCTGAGAAGCATTTTCCCTTTGTAGGTCAAAACCTCTTCCTTCTTTTTTGAAGCCATCAAACCGACCTCCCTTTCGCATATCCTCCAAGTATATTCCAAAACCGATATGCATTCCGATTTTATAATATACTTTTTATATCATATCAAAAAATACGTTAAAAATCAATAGCGAATATGGTATTTTAAAGAGTTTTTTTGAAATTTTGTCAAAATGTGCCGAGCTCCGACTCCCAAATTTTTCTGCCACTATTCGTAGGGGCGCCCCTGTGTGACCCATCTCTCAGCCACTTCGTGACAGCTATCCAAAACGGGTAGCCCACTCTGGGTGCCGAAACCTTTCAGCCACAAAAAAAGAAGCGAGACATTCGCCTCGCTTCTGATTGGTTGAATTTACCAATTATATGAACCGTAATCAACAGTTCTGTTTACACCGGTAGTAGCTGCATTAGCAGTAACTCTAGCCTGGAAAGTTGCTTCTGCTGCTGCATCCATGCCATAAGTATCAATAATACTAACTGTAATTACATCTTCAACGTTAAAACCGGTGAATTCAACTGCGGGTGTTTCATAGAACTTTTTCATTATAATTTCCACCTTTCTGTTTAAATATCAACCGATAATTATTCTGCGTACTGAACGAAGGGCTTAGCTGTGATAACTACGCCGTCAGGAATGTTGTACATAACAACGCCAAAATTAACATCGCCGCCACCTTCAACAAGTGTTCCTGCTGCGCCAACTGTTTCGTTATTTGACTCAATGCCATTCTTAATCCACTTAACGCCATACTTTTCTACAGTCTTGCCCGCTTCAGGAGCAGCAAATGTCTGCTTTGCAACAGCAACATTTGTATACACCTTTGTGTAAGGACCGTCAACGAGTGTGAGTGTTGTAGCACATTCGATTACATCATACTCATCAAGACCTGTGCAATTGATAACAGCCTTGTCTGTTGTGCCATTAGCATTACCGTAAAGAACGATAATGTAGTCAGCATTTTGTACCTTGCTAGCAGCTGTATCAATAGCGATTGATGCTGCAGCGCCTACCGCCTGATCAAGAGCAATAATGTCTTCAGCTGTGTATGATGTATCATTTGCTGAATCAGCAACATAAGCCATTACTGTCTGCACGCCTGTTGTTGTGTATCCAGCGTCAAAGTTTGAAGAAGTGATTGCGTCACTGCCAACTTCAGCTGTAGCTGCAAAAGCAACTGTGCCGAGCATCATTACAGACAACACAACAGCAAAAAGACGAACCATAAATTTGTTCATAGTTTTTTCTCCTTTCATCTGCATAATTGCATAATGGTTTGTTGTTCTTAGTTATAAACACACAATCAACACAAGCCATCCCCTTCTCGCATCTCCTATGTATTCACTAACCATTAAACTCTTCTTAATTATATACTTCAATCCCAAATTTGTCAACATCTAACTTAAAATTTCTTTTATTATTTCTGCACAAAAAACCCCCGATTGATTTGTGAAAAAAAATAATTGTGTCAAAGCTCTTGCCTTCGAGTCTTTGGGTGTATTTTCCTTCTCATTTTTTAGTTATTTTTTTACAAATTTTGACGATTTTTTCACTTTGCATAACACCCCTTTGCTCCCCTTGCCTAAAGGAAGCTGTCACGAAATGACCGAGATTATATATAACACAAAAAGCCCGCTCAACAGAGCGGGCTTTTTTCGCTGCTAATGCAGCAGAAACTTACTTAAGTTCTACGCTTGCGCCAACTTCTTCGAGCTGAGCCTTAATCTTTTCAGCATCGTCCTTAGCAACAGCTTCCTTGAGTGTTGTGGGAACGCCATCAACAGCAGCCTTAGCTTCAGCAAGGCCGAGACCTGTGATTTCGCGAACTGCCTTGATAACCTTAATCTTTTCAGCACCTGCAGCTGTGAGAACAACATCAAATTCTGTCTTCTCAGCGCCTGCAGCAGCACCATCAGCAGCAGCGCCGCCTGCAACCATAACGGGAGCAGCAGCAGAAACTCCGAATTCTTCTTCAAGCGCCTTTACGAGATCATTGATTTCAACAAGTGTAAGTGTTTTGATTTCTTCAATCATTTTTGCTATATCAGCCATTTTTATTATCCTCCATAATAAATAATATTTCGGGGCATTTGACGCCCGATTAGTTTTAATTTACAAATTGAATTACTCTGCGCTTTCCATATTCTTTGCGATAGCATCCAGAGTTCTGACAAGGCTTCCAATAGGAGCCTGCAAGCTGCCCATCATCTTAGAAATAAGAGTTTCCTTATTGGGAATGCTTGCATAAACCTTAACCTCGTCTGCGCCTATAACCTTGCCATCAACAAAGCCTGCCTTGATTTCGAGCTGTTCGTTTGTCTTTGCAAACTCAACAAGAACCTTAGCGGGAGCAACAACGTCTGTGTTGCTTGTAGCAAGAGCTGTAGGTCCGTGAAGAATGGGGTCAAGCCCATCCAGACCAACCTCGTTTGCAGCAAAGCGAGTGAGAGTGTTCTTCACGATTGTGTATTCAACACCTGCTTCTCTGAGCTTTGCACGAAGTTCTGTATCCTGAGCAACAGTAAGACCGCGGTAGTCGGCGATAACACCTGCCTGGGCTTCCTTCAGTCTTTCAACCAAAGCCGCAACAACGGCCTTTTTGCTCTCTAAAACTTTTTCACTTGGCATAATTGAATTTCCTCCTTTCGAAAAGTAGCGGTTAAGCGAACAAAGCGGCATCACACGCTCCGCTGCGCGGACGGTGGATGCATATACGCTTTGTTTGCCCAAGTGCATTTCGCCAAAGGCGAAAATTTTGCACGGGCATTTAATTAGCGTTTTTTGTATTATGGGAAATATAACATTTTGTTGTGTTTTTCTATAATACAAAAATAACCCTCACAGACAAAGTGCGAGGGTTAAATCACGTAAACAACAAACCAAAATTTGTAATTTAGTAAAGTCCTCGGCAGGATTTACGGCAAAGCCACCTGCTGTCTGTGGAATTTATTTCATTAACACTTGACATTTTAGCACATAAAACGTCGGTTGTCAATAGAAATTTCAATAATTATGCATCAATCTTGCCAGCGTTAATCTTGATGCCGGGGCCCATTGTTGAAGCCACCGTAACAGATCTAAGGTACTGACCCTTAGCTGCAGCGGGCTTAGCCTTAACAATTGCGCCCATAAGAGCATTAAAGTTTTCAACAAGCTTGTCTTTTCCGAAAGACGCCTTGCCCAGAGGGCAGTGAATGATGTTTGTCTTGTCAAGACGGTATTCAATCTTACCTGACTTGATGTCAGCAACCGCACGTGTAACGTCAGGAGTAACAGTACCTGCCTTGGGGCTGGGCATAAGACCCTTGGGACCCAAAACCTTTCCGATTCTACCAACAACACCCATCATATCGGGAGTTGCAACAACAACATCAAAATCGAACCAGTTTTCTGACTGAATCTTCTGAACCAGGTCTTCAGCACCAACAAAGTCAGCGCCTGCAGCCTTAGCCTCGTCAGCCTTGCCTTCACGGGCAAAAACGAGAACCTTAACATCTTTACCTGTTCCGTTGGGGAGAACTACCGCACCTCTAACCTGCTGGTCAGCGTGACGGGGATCAACACCCAGTTTTACGTGAATCTCAACAGTTTCGTCAAACTTAGCCTTTGCAGTCTGGCAAACAAGATCCAAAGCTTCCGCTGTATCATAGAGCTTGCCTTTTTCAATAAGCTTAACGCTGTCTTGATATTTCTTACCTTTCTTCATTTATTCATTTCCTCCTAATGTGGTTCAGCAGAATATCTCTTTGTATATTCCTCCCACTAATTTCAATTGACCGAATCTCCTTGAGATTAGTCCTCTACGGTAACGCCCATAGATCTTGCTGTGCCTGCAATCATAGACATAGCGGCTTCGACAGATGCTGCATTGAGGTCAGGCATTTTCTGTTCAGCGATTGCCTGAAGGTCAGCCTTTGAAAGCTGAGCAACCTTTGTCTTGTTCGGAACGCCACTGCCGCTCTGAATTTTGCAAGCCTTCTTGATAAGAACTGCAGCAGGCGGAGTTTTTGTAATGAACGAGAAAGATCTGTCCTGGTAAACAGTGATAACAACAGGGATAACAAGACCTGCATCCTTTGCTGTTTTTTCATTGAACTGCTTACAGAAGTCCATAATGTTTACACCGTGCTGACCGAGTGCGGGACCAACCGGGGGAGCCGGTGTAGCCTTGCCTGCTTCAATCTGCAATTTGATGTAACCTGTAATTTTTTGCGCCATTTTTATGACACCTCCCTTTCACAAACGTGGTAATATCGGGAACGGAGCCTTCCCCGTCCCTCCCACCTATCCGAGGAACCTCGGATATATATAAACGGCATATCGCCGTGTGGGAAACATATTAAATGTTAATTTTAATGAGGCTTACTGCCTCTTTGTTTTAGCTAAGTGCTTCTACCTGATTGAACTCAAGCTCAACATCGGTATCCCTGCCGAACATCGAAATCTTGGCTTTGATTTTCTGCTTGTCCATAACAATGGCTGTGATAACGCCGACAAAGCCTTCAAGGGGACCGTATTTCACACGGATATTGTCGCCCACATCAAAGCCGACGGTAACTGTTTTCTTTTCGAGCCCGATAGCTGCAATCTCCTCATCGGTGAGAGGAACCGGCTTTGAACCGGGACCCACAAAGCCCGTAACACCGCGGCAGTTTCTGACAACATACCAGCTTTCGTCGGTCATAATCATCTTGATGATAACATAACCTGGGAAAACCTTGCGCATAACAGTCTTCTTTTTGTCGTCCTTAATTTCGACAACCTCTTCCATAGGAACGCTGATTTCCTGAATCACGTCCTGCATATTGCGATTTTCAATGGTTTTTTCAATATCGGCTTTTACCTTGTTTTCATAACCTGAGTAGGTGTGAGCAACATACCATTTCGCCTCTTTAGACATAAACTGCGGGGCTCGCCCTTCCCTCCTGTTATCTGTTGATTAACGCACCCATTCCCCATCCGAACAGGGCATCCAAAATCCAAATAATTGCACCGACAACCAAAACGAAAATAAGTACAATCAAAGTATTGGATCTGATTTTTTTGAATGAGGGCCAAACAACTCTTTTGAATTCAGCCTTCATATCAACAAACCAATCCTTTATTCTTGCGAACAAACTCGGTTTCTTTTCCATTTCAATTTACCTCTTACTTTCGTAAAATTACTTTGTTTCCTTATGAAGTGTGTGCTTTTTGCAGAATCTGCAGTACTTGTTCATTTCAAGTCTGTCAGGATCGTTTTTCTTGTTCTTCATTGTGTCATAGTTTCTCTGTTTGCATTCTGTGCAAGCCAATGTGATTTTAACTCTCATTTTTTTCACCCTTTCGTATTAAACAAACGTCGGGCAAAGAATTATGCCCCGTTTTTTATTCGTTTAAAATATGTGTTTTTTCACAACACAAATAAAGCCCCTTTTCAGAGGTACAATAATATTACCACAAATCAAGCTTCTTGTCAATGGTTTTTTTAAAAAAATTTGCTCCAAAAGCATAATCACCCGCATCCACAATATGTTGTGGATGACAAAAAAACCAAGCCCAACAGTAAGCCCTGATTTAATGATAAGAATAAACAATACCAGCCAAAGAATATCTATATAAAGTATAGAACTGCAGGGACCTTAGCAGGTTCGAGGGAGAGACTTCTCCTTTAACACCTTCAACCAAAACCCATCTCACGAAGGGAGCATAAATTATGAAAGAAATCATCAGTATATCCTCTGTCTTCATCGGTCTGGTCATCGGGGCAGGCTTTGCCTCGGGACGGGAAATTTTTGAATACTTCAGCCTTCCCTCCGTCACAGACCCGACCGGGATAGCAATTGCCACAATCAGCTTCGGCGCAATTTGCTACATTATAATGAATCTGGCACAAAAAATCAACTGTACCGACTTTGACAGTCTTATCAACCGCCTTTCGGGAAGGTTTTCGCCCGTTGTAAAGCTGTTTATGTTCTCATATATGTTCTGCGGTTTTTTTGTTATGATGTCCGCCTGCGGTGCGCTGACGTCAGAAGCCCTGAACCTTTCGCCTCAATATGGCATATGGCTTCTCGCCCTTGTGTGCTTTTTGGTTTTCTCCTTTGACGTAAAAGGTTTGGTGACCTTTAACACCATACTTGTTCCCCTTATGGCTGCAGGAATGATATTTGTGTGCCTTTCATCAATCTCCACCACACTCCCCACCTTCGCGGCATTTGACACCTTGAAGAAAAACCCCCTTGTCTCCGCCCTTTGCTATGTAAGCTACAACACAATAACCGCAGGTGCAGTACTTGTTCCCCTGTCTGTGGCTACAAACAAAAAGCAGCTTGCAACAGCCTCGGCGGTGAGCGGAGCCGTTCTCGGCCTTCTTATCTTTACTGCGTGGCTGTGTATGAATCTTCAGTTCGACCGTCTGCTGCTTTCCGAAATACCTCTTCTTGAAGTGGCATCAGACAAAGGAACGGCAGCAACAGTTATATATACCCTCGTGCTGTTTATGGCGCTGTGCACCACCGCCGTATCGCAAGGCTTTGGGATTCTGTCAAAATTCAAACTGCAAAAAACCTCACACCGGTGTCTTGCAGCTGCCGCCCTGTGTCTTTTTGCCATGCCCTTTGCAAACCTCGGCTTTTCGGAATTGGTTTCAAAGCTGTATTCCGCCTTCGGTTATGCAGGGCTTCTCTGGACAGCGGTTGTACTTTGGAAATACATAAGGGAATAACAAAAGCTGCGAAACACTATGCTTAAATAATATTCATATAAGGCAGCAGCAAAGTGTATCTCGCTTGCCGCAAGCAAATAACTGAAAAATCAGACCCAAAGAGATAATTTATTTTGTTAGCGATATACTTGCTTATGCTCGTGCGATATATTTACTTTGTAAATTCGATATGTTTTTACGGACAGTCGGGGACGCCTGTTCATACAAAAACTCGATATGATATAAATTCCTTATTCTCGTTGCCGCAAGGCAACATAATAATTGTCGGTGAAATATTTTAATATTTCAGTTTGCTAAATTTAGCAAACCTTTGTGAAAACTATGTTTTCACAAGCCGACTTTATTGCAATCATTATAAATTCTCTACTTTTGCCTTTAGCGCATAAAGCTTTGTCAACGCCTCCATGGGCGACATATTGTCAAGGGCAAGGCCCTTTATTTCTGTAACAACCTCGTTTTCCTCATATCC
>JAZOCL010000121.1:0-5962 GCA_045596485.1 Clostridia bacterium | reverse complement strand
TATAATGTAGGGGAAGTATCCCGCGAGCTTGGTTTTTGTAATTCCAACTATTTCAGCTTTGTATTCAAACGTGAGACGGGCGAAACCCCCTCGCAGTATATAAAGAAGCTGAAAAATGTACTGTAACAACAAGCTTTTTTGAAAATATGTTTGTTCGGAGCGGAATTGAGAGAACAAGAATGTAATAAAAAAGCGAACAGAAAAATCTGTTCGCTTCGTCGTGTCGATAAAGTCGACGCACTGACCAAAGGGCGAAAAGCAAGTAACCGCAAGGAAAACACAATGTTTCCTTGCGGTTTGTTTCATCATTTTTTTGCGGACAGTCGAGGACGCCTGTCCCTACGGATAAGCCCTTTTATTTGTTTTTGGCTCTGTCTTTGAGACGAAGCTGAGTATTCAGAATTCTTTTTCTCAGACGAAGGCTCTGCGGAGTCACTCCGTGAAAAATATGCCTGTGGCATATTTTTAGGAGGGATTGAGGTGCGAGAGCACCGGTAATGAAAGAGAAACCCGAAAAGGGTTTCAACTGAGTGCAGAGCCTATGCTTTTATTTGTTTTTGGCTCTGTCTTTGAGACGAAGCTGAGTATTCAGAATTCTTTTTCTCAGACGAAGGCTCTGCGGAGTCACTTCCAAAAGCTCGTCGTCAGCAAGGAACTCTATGCACATTTCAAGACTTAGCTTTATGGGCGGAATCAGCTTCAGTGCTTCGTCGCTGCCTGATGCACGGGTGTTGGTGAGCTGCTTCTTTTTGCAAACATTAACCGCCATATCCTCGAGCTTTGGGTTCATTCCCACAATCATTCCTTCATAAACGGGAGTTCCGGGCTCGATGAACAGAGCGCCTCTGTCCTGAATTTTGAAAAGTCCGTAGCCAACGGCTTCGCCTGTGTCGAATGAAACCAGAGAGCCTGTGAAGCGGCGTGTTATGTCGCCCTTGTAGGGCTGATATTCATAGAACACAGAGTTGAGAATGCCCTCGCCCTTGGTGTCGGTGAGGAACTCGTTTCTGTAGCCCAAAAGCCCACGTGAGGGAATGAGATATTCAAGCCTCATTCTGTCGCCCTGAGGTGACATATGGGTGAGCTCGCCCTTTCGGGAACCCATTTTTTCCATTACAGCACCCATTGAAACCTCGGGAACGTCAATAAGAAGTCTTTCGATTGGCTCGTATTGCTGACCATTTATTGTTTTGTAGAGCACCTTGGGGGTGCTTACCGAAAATTCATAGCCTTCACGGCGCATTGTTTCGATAAGAATTGAAATATGCATTTCGCCTCTGCCTGCAACACGGAAGCTGTCGGTGTTTTCACCGTCAACCACACGGAGAGATACGTCCTTGAGAAGCTCCTTGTGAAGTCTTTCTCGGAGCTGGCGCGAGGTTACGAATTTGCCCTCTCTGCCCGCAAAGGGGCTGTCGTTTACAGAAAAGGTCATTTCGATTGTAGGCTCGCCAATTTTCACGAAGGGAAGAGGCTCGAGAGCGGCAACCGAGGTTACGGTATCTCCGATTGAAATGTCGGTTATGCCTGAGAAGCACACAATGTCTCCAACCCTTGCTTCGTCAACGGCAGTTCTGCCAAGTCCGTCAATCTGATAGATGTTGGCAATCTTTGCTTTGTAGGGCTCGTGCTTTTGATGATAGTCACAAACCATAATTTCCTGATTGTGTTTGAGCAAGCCTCGCTCAATTCTTCCAATGGCGATTCTGCCCACATAGTCGTTGTAGTCGATTGATGAAACCAGCATCTGGAGCTCCCCTGTTTCGTCGCCTTCGGGAGCAGGGATGTAGTTTTTGATTGTTTCAAAGAGCACGGTCAGGTCTTTGCCTTGCTGATTTGGGCTGAGAGAGGCTGTTCCTGCTCTGCCTGAGCAGTAAATAATGGGGCTGTCCAGCTGTTCATCGCTGGCGTTAAGGTCAAGAAGCAGCTCCAGAACCTCGTCGCCGATTTCGTTGAGACGTGAGTCGGGCCTGTCGATTTTGTTCACCACAATAATGATTCGGTGCTTCATTTCAAGCGCTTTCTGCAGCACAAACCTGGTTTGGGGCATAGGACCTTCGGCTGCGTCGACCAAAAGAATTACGCCGTTAACCATTTTCAGAATTCGCTCAACCTCGCCGCTGAAGTCGGCGTGACCGGGGGTGTCGATTATATTCATTTTGATGTCCTTGTAGTGAACAGAGGTGTTCTTTGCAAGGATTGTGATTCCACGTTCTTTTTCAAGGTCGCCGTTGTCCATAACACGCTCTTCAACAACCTGATTCTCACGGTAAACACCGCCCTGCTTCAGCATTTCGTCAACCAAGGTGGTCTTTCCGTGGTCAACGTGGGCAATGATTGCAATATTTCTGAGGTCTTCTCTTTTCATAAAATCAACCTTTCGCTTTGTTTTAGCTTTTTTAACAACCTTGATATTATACATCTTTTTTTGGCGTTTGTCTATGGTAAGAATGACGAAATTGGGCGATTATTGACAATTTCTGTGTTTGGTGTTAAAATGATAACAGATTTTGTGAAGGGAGTATTTTTTATTATGTGGAAGGAATTTAAAAAGTTTGCCTTCAAGGGCAATGTAATCGACATGGCTGTCGGTGTTATGGTGGGCGGTGCGTTCAGCACAATCGTAAATTCTCTTGTTAATGACCTTGTTATGCCTGTTTTCGGCGCACTTACGGCAGGAATGAACTTTAAGGAGCTGAAATATGTTATCAGCGCTGCAACCGAAACAAAGCCCGAGGCTGCAATTCTTTATGGTAACTTTATTCAGAATATAATCAACTTTTTGATTATTGCCTTCTCAATTTTTATGGTTGTTAAGTCGTTGAGCTCGTTCAAAAAGAAGGAAGAGCCTGCACCTGAGCCTCCTAAGGGTCCTACTCAGGAAGAGCTGCTGGCTGAAATCCGTGACCTCTTGAAGGAAGCTGCACCTGTTGCGGCGTTGGAAGAGGCAAAGGAATAGTATTAGGTGAGTAATACGGTGAATTGCGTTTGCCGGCTTTCCCCCCGAGAAAGCCGGCTGTATTTTTTGGAACAGTAAAAACCGTCCTGTATCGCAAGGACGGTTTTTGTGTATAAGGTTATTTTATACTGAAAATAATATCGCCGTAAGAGGGCACGGGCCAGAATTCACGGTCGGAATCGGCCTCGATTTCATCAACCAATGAACGGAGCTCGTTCATAAGCGGACAGATTGTCTTGCGATAATAAGTCGCTTTTTCGAGCACATCGCCCTTTGGAACAGCTTTGAGTGCTTCGTCAAGCTTGTTGTTGGTTTCGAAAATCTTGTCGGCAAGGGTTGCCACACGGTTTAGCTTTACTTTTTCTGCCTGACAGGGAATGTCGGGCGAAACGGCGGTCTTTGCGAGCAGAGTGTCGCAGAGACAGCGCTGAATTTTGCTGATTGCAGGAATGTAATCCTTTTTCACCATATCCACCATTGTGAGACCTTCGATATTGATAATCTTGGAGTATTCTTCAAGAATAATCTCGTAACGTGCGTGAACCTCGGTCTCGTTGTATATGCCGTGCTTTTTGAACAGAGCAATGTTTTCGGGCTTTATATAATGTGGAAGGGCGTCAACTGTTGATTCAAGGTTCAAAAGACCTCTTTTTTCGGCTTCTTTAACCCAATCGTCAGAATATCCGTCGCCGTCAAATATGATGGCATCGTGCTCGGTTATGGCACGCTTTACGATATTGTGAACCGCTGTGAGAAAGTCTTCGGCACCTTCAAGCTCTTCTGCCATAGTCTGAAGCTCGTCCGCAACGATTGTGTTCAGCATTATGTTTGCACAGGCAACTGAATCTGCCGCACCTACCATACGGAATTCAAACTTGTTGCCCGTAAAGGCAAAGGGCGAGGTGCGGTTTCGGTCTGTTGAGTCCTTGGGGAACTGAGGAAGAACCGTAACCCCGACGCTCATTTTTTCTTTCTTGGTGCCCTTGTAGTCGCTGTCTTCTTTGATTGAACGCAGAACCTCTGCAAGCTCGGTTCCGAGGAACATTGAGATTATTGCGGGCGGTGCTTCGTGTGCGCCGAGACGATGGTCATTGCCGGCGCTTGCGGCAGAAACTCTGAGAAGGTCCTGATGCTTGTGAACGGCGCTGATTACCGCACAGAGGAACACAAGAAACTGTGCGTTTTCGTGAGGGGATTTTCCCGGCTCAAGCAGGTTTTCGCCTGTGTTGGTTGAGAGCGACCAGTTGTTGTGCTTGCCGCTTCCGTTTATGCCCTCAAAGGGCTTTTCGTGAAGGATGCACGCCATACCGTGGCGGGCTGCCACCACCTTCATCATTTCCATCGTAAGCTGGTTGTGGTCGGTGGCGATATTTGTTGTGGTAAATATGGGAGCCAGCTCGTGCTGAGCGGGGGCTGCCTCGTTGTGCTTTGTTTTTGCAAGAATTCCCAGTTTCCACAGCTCTTCGTCGAGCTCCTTCATATACGCCGAAACACGGGGCTTCAGATGACCGAAGTAGTGGTCCTCCATTTCCTGACCCTTGGGAGCAGGTGCGCCAAAGAGTGTGCGGCGGCAATAAATGAGGTCCTTGCGCTTTTCAAACATTTCCCTGTCAATGAGAAAGTATTCCTGCTCGGGACCAACGGTTGAAATAACACGGGTTACGTCATCCTTGCCAAAGAGCCTGAGAATTCGGAGTGCCTGCTTGTTTATGGCTTCCATTGAGCGGAGCAGGGGTGTTTTTTTGTCAAGGGATTCGCCACCGTATGAACAGAAGGCGGTGGGAATGCAGAGTGTACCGTCCTTGATGAAGGCATATGAGGTGGGATCCCAGGCAGTATAGCCTCTTGCCTCAAAGGTAGCGCGAAGACCGCCTGAGGGGAAGGAAGAAGCGTCGGGCTCACCCTTTATAAGCTCCTTGCCTGAAAATTCCATTATAATGCTGCCGTTTTTGCCCGGCGTGATAAAGCTGTCGTGCTTTTCGGCGGTGATTCCCGTCATGGGCTGAAACCAGTGGGTGAAGTGGGTTGCGCCCTTTTCGATTGCCCAGTCCTTCATCGCTGCGGCAATTATATCCGCAACGTTTCTGTCAAGGCTGATTCCGTTGTTGATTGTCTGTTTCAGAGCCCGGTAAATTTCTTCGGGAAGACGTTCTTTCATAACGGCTTCGTTGAATACCATGCTGCCGAAAAGTTCCGGTATGTTTTTCAAGGCGGATTCCTCCTGTTTGTATAAATTCAAAGTCCTGAGGGGCTTTGCGGGTTTGCCTGAAAGCGAAAGGGGGCCGTGGGATTACCCACAGCACCCCGCGCATATATATTCAAAGTATACAATAATATACGGTTTTTGTCAACGAATTTAAAAAAATTCAAACAAATTAAAAAAAATACTTGATTTTTCAAGAAATGTGTGGTATCATACTAGGAGTTGACTTTCAAAATCAGATATTTGGGTGGAGGTGAAATCATGCCTAACATTAAATCAGCTAAGAAGAGAGTTAAAGTTATTGCTACAAAGACTTTGCAGAACCAGATGGTTAAGTCGCAGCTTAAGACTGCTATAAAGAAGTTTGAAGCTTCTTTGGCAGAAGGCAAAGATGCAGCCTCTGTTGCATATGCTGCTGTTGTTAAGAAGACAGACCAGGCTGTTGCCAAGGGTATTCTTCACAAGAATACTGCTGCTCGCAGAAAGAGCCAGTATGCAGCTATGATGAACAACATCGCGTAAGTTTTTTGCATAAAAGGAGTGCGCTGAAGATATGGCGCTTTGGCGCACTCTTGATTTTAGCTCCAAGCTAAATTAACTAAATATAGGGGTATAGCTCAGTTGGTAGAGCATCGGTCTCCAAAACCGAGTGCCGTGGGTTCAAGTCCTACTGCCCCTGCCATACAAAGTGGCTCAAACACTGCGTTTGAGCCACTTCTTATTTTTTAATCATTAAAAAATTTGTGTTTCAAAATCAAATTTCAGAGCATCAATTTTGAATTTTAGTATTTTTAAATTAT
>JAZOCL010000120.1:0-13501 GCA_045596485.1 Clostridia bacterium | reverse complement strand
AAATTGTAGGGCTGTTTAAAAACATCGTTTTTAAACAGCCCTAGTCTGAAGAGAACGATTGATTTTGTTCTCCTTTTTAAATTTGCATCATTTCAAAAACTCTGTCAAAAATCCGTTCGCGTTCCCAAAGGGCTTTGATTTCGGGATTGTTTAATTTGTTCACTTGGGATGTGTTTCGTACAATTGGCAGGGATGAGGTTTTTTTCATTTTGCGGATAAGCTCCTGACCTCTTTCGTTGTGGTCAAGGATTTTTATATACGAGGGCGAAAGATTGCGGTCTTTGTTGGTTATTCCCAGATATGCAGACAGGATTATCCGTCGTATGCGGCTGTGGGTGTAGCGTTTGGTTTTTACTGCGTCAAAAAGCTCCTCCAGACTGTCCGATGACAATGCGGCGTCTTTTATGCGATTTTCCATACCCTCGGAGACATCCGAAATATCAGCCAACCTTTTAAGTGGCATTTTTATAATCTCTGCAAGAATTGCTTTTTCCATTTTATCTGTGTTGTGGATTGGTGCACCTTTAAAAATATCGGCACATTCGGTTGGAACGTATGACATTGCGGTATCTTTGTCGCCCGACATAATAAGAGAGCGTATATGTGTTGCCGAGGAAAAGCCGTTTGCGGTTTCGGGAGAGTCGTGATTTGTTCCGATGCGTTTTACGGCGATGGGTGTAATGCTGCTTTTTGAGGCAAAGAGTGCCTTGCAGTATTCAATCGCCAGAATGTTGTTGGGAGTTGATATTGCTTTTGCTGCAGCCTCGCCCAAAATGTCTGATAATACAGCAGCTCTTGCGGCGGGATAGGCGAGACCTTTGTCAAGGCGAGCTTTCAATAAGGATGAAAATTCGGGGGGCTCGTCGCAGAGCAGCCTTGCGATTTTGCATATTGTGTCAAGAATGTCGCATTCTGTACCAAATGAGAGAAAATCAACCAGCCCTGTGGCTTCGGCGATGGAAACGCCGTGCTTTGCAAAGAATTCAGCGGACTGCATTGCGAAGATTGCAGGGAGCTCAAGCACCAGATCTGCGCCTGAGGCGATTGCAGCCTTTGCACGAAGCTCCTTTGAAAACAGAGCAACGTCACCGCGCTGAACAAAGTTCGGGCTCATTATGGCAATAACAAAATCTGCTCCGCACAGCTCCTTTGTGCGTGTAATATGATATGCGTGCCCTTGGTGAAAGGGGTTATATTCACAGATAATCGCAGCGGTTTTCATTTTGCAGCTCCTTTTCGGACCGTCAGGACGTCGGTCTCTACAATAAATTTTCTTCTATATTGTATTATATATTATTTCTTTTGTAAAAAAAAGGACTTTTATCAAAAAAATAAAAAATTTGGTTTTTTCCTTGCATATATTGAAAAGTTGGTGTATAATAAACGATGGAAAAATTTTAATATTTTATACAGCGGAGGCGGAATATGAGCAAATTTTTGGACACAATAAAGGAAAGAGCAAAGCAGGATAAAAAGACTATTGTTCTTCCTGAATCAATGGATGCCAGAATCTATGAGGCAGCAGAAAAAATTCTAAAGGAGGATTTTGCTGACATTATTATTGTTGGCACTCCTGAAGAGGTTGAAAAATATAGCAAGGGCTATGACGTCTCGGGCGCAACAATCATCAATCCCTATACATACGAAAAAACAGAAGAATATCTCAACCTTTTTGTTGAGCTGAGAAAGTCAAAGGGCCTTACATACGAAGAAGCAAAGGCTACTGCTTTGGGTGACTATATGTATTATGCTTGTCTTATGGTTAAAGCAGGCGATGCTGACGGTGTTGTTTCGGGTGCTTGTCACTCAACGGCAAATACACTCAGACCCAGCCTTCAGATTATCAAGACAAAGCCCGGCACAAAGCTTGTTTCGGCATTCTTTGTTATAGTTGTTCCTGACTGCGAATACGGTGCAAACGGAACCTTTATCTTTGGTGACAGCGGTCTTGTTCAGAATCCCAATCCCGAAGAACTTGCAGCAATTGCTGCTTGCTCGGCAGAATCCTTTGAGCTTCTTGTTCAGGAGGAAGCAATCGTTGCAATGCTCTCGCATTCATCAATGGGCAGCGCAAAGCACGATGATGTTACAAAGGTTGTTGAAGCAACAAGAATCTGCAAGGAAGAAAACCCCGACCTGAAGGTTGACGGTGAGCTTCAGCTTGACGCTGCAATCGTTCCCGAAATCGGTGAGTCAAAGGCTCCGGGAAGCTCTGTTGCTGGACATGCAAACGTTCTTGTGTTCCCTGACCTTGATGCAGGCAACATCGGCTACAAGCTGGCACAGCGCTTGGCTAAGGCAGAGGCTTACGGTCCTGTAACTCAGGGTATTGCAATGCCTATCAATGACCTGTCACGCGGCTGCAGCGCTGATGATATTGTGGGAGTTGTTGCAATCACTTGTGTTCAGGCACAGAAGAATTAAGAGATAATAGAGAAAAGTGAAGAGAAATTGTTCAAAATGCAAGGCGTTTTGTTCGGTTATATTTTTGAAAGGAAGTAATTGAAAATGAAAATTCTGGTTATAAATGCAGGAAGCTCATCGCTTAAGTATCAGCTTATTGATATGGAAACAGAGAGGGTTATGGCAAAGGGTCTTTGTGAAAGAATCGGTATTGAGGGCTCAAAGCTTAATCACACTCCCGACGGCGGCGAAAAGAACGTTATTGAAAAGGATATGAAGGACCATTCTGATGCAATCAAGATGGTTCTCGATGCGCTTACAGACGCAAGCTACGGCGTAATCTCGGATATGAGCGAGATTGCAGCAGTTGGTCACCGTGTTGTTCACGGCGGTGAAACCTTCAGCGGTTCTGTTGTTATCAACGAAGAGGTTAAGGGGGCTTTGGAGGCTTGTATTCCCCTTGCTCCCCTTCACAACCCTGCAAACCTTATAGGTATTGCAGCCTGCGAAGCAGCAATGCCCGGTGTTCCTCAGATTGGTGTGTTTGACACAGCGTTCCATCAGACAATGTCAAAGGAAGCATATATGTATGCTGTTCCTTATGAGCTTTATGAAAAGCACAAAATCAGAAGATACGGCTTCCACGGAACATCACATAAGTACGTTTCACAGGAAGCAGCAAAAATGCTTGGAAAGAAGCCCGAAGAGCTGAAGATGATTACCTGTCATATGGGCAACGGCTCAAGTATTACAGCGGTTGACGGCGGAAAGTCTGTTGACACATCAATGGGCTTTACTCCTCTTGCAGGTGTTGTTATGGGTACTCGATGCGGTGACATTGACCCTGCTATTGTTAAGTTTATTGCTGAGGCTGAGAATATGACAGTTGACGCTGTTGATGCACTTCTCAACAAGCAGTCAGGCGTTCAGGGTATTTCGGGCGTAAGCTCAGACTTCCGTGACCTTGAGGCTGCTCAGGCAGAGGGTAATGAGAGAGCTGCCCTTGCACTTGATATGTTTGTTGAAAGCGTAAGAAAGTTCATCGGTTCATATATGGTTAAGATGGGCGGTGTTGATGCGATTATCTTTACAGCAGGTATCGGTGAAAACACACCTGTTATGCGTGATGCAATCGCAAAGAATCTTGAAGCATTCGGCATTAAGGTTGATGCAGAAAAGAATGTAAAGGCAATCCGCGGTGCTCAGATGGATATATCCGCCGAGGATTCAAAGGTCAAGATTCTGGTTGTTCCCACAAACGAAGAGCTTATGATTGCAAAAGAAACTCTTGAGCTTGTTAAATAAAAACAGAAGACTAATATGAACTATTCGTAGGGGAGCCCCTGCGTGGGCTCCCGTCGGGCGACCACATAGGGTCGCCCCTACGTTTTTGTATAAAAGCAGGAATATTTTTGACTTCTGCAGGAGGATGGAAATGTCAGAGAAAATAGTTTATGAAAATCTCGGCGACGAGGAGCTTGTTGAGCTTTCGGGAGCGGGAGATAAGGAGGCAACGGAATGTCTTCTTGTGCGCTACAAAAATCTTGTTCTGTCAAAGGCGAGAATGTATTTTTTGGTGGGTGCAGATGAAAAGGACATAATTCAGGAGGGTATGATTGGACTTTTTAAGGCCATACGCGATTTTGACATAAACAAACAAACCTCCTTCAAAGGCTTTGCGGAGCTTTGTATCAAGCGCCAGATTATTACGGCGGTGAAAACTGCCACAAGACAAAAGCATATGCCCCTGAACACCTATATTTCATTGAGTAATCCTATGTATGACGGTGACTCGGAGGGGTTTCTGGAGGAAATTCTTTCGGGAGCAAGAGACGACGACCCCGAAAAGCTTTTCATCAGCAAGGAAAACGCAGAGTTTCTCAGCGTAAAAATGGAAGAGGTTCTCAGCGTTTTAGAAAAAAAGGTGCTGGCACTCTATCTTGAGGGGAAGTCTTATCAGGAAATTTCTGTAATAATTTCTAAGCCTCAGAAGTCAATTGACAATGCTCTGCAAAGAGTGAAGAAGAAGATGGAAAAGTTCGGGAAGTTTTAGTCAAAAGTGGAAGAATTTGGAATAAATTTCTTCTCAAAAAAGGGTTGTCAAGAAAAACTTTTAAAAGTTATGTAAACCCTCTTTTTGGACAAGATGCGGTTTACATAATGTTGGATGTGGACAGAAAACCCACTAACATAAGTTATTAACAGAGTTATCCACGTTATCCACAGGTTTGGGGATATATACAGGCTATTTTGGCCCCAATGGGGCTAAAAACTGTGGAAAAGCCTATATTTACAAGGCTTTCAAAAAATACCCAAAAATTCCCTTTTGGTTTACAATAATTATTTTATGATATTATAAAAAGCAGTCTGTGTCACACTTGAATGTTAGGTGATTTTGACGAAAAGACTGTCGGGAGGAAACTATGAGTTTAGAGATTTCGGCCCCTTTTGAGAAAAGTGTTGCAGAGAGCCTGAAATGTGGTGATAAGGTGCTCATAAGCGGCAAAATTTATACCGCCAGAGACGCTGCACACAAGAGAATGACCGAGGCTGTTGAGAGGGGCGACGAGCTGCCCTTTGATATAAAAAATCAGATTATATATTATGCAGGACCCACTCCTGCAAAGCCTGGTCGGATTATCGGCTCCTGCGGACCTACAACCAGCTGCCGTATGGATGCTTATGCTCCCACACTTATTGAGCTTGGGCTCACGGGGATGATAGGCAAGGGAGAGCGTGACGGCGGGGTGATTGATGCTATGAAAAAGCACAAGTCAGTGTATTTTGGTGCAATAGGAGGAGCGGGGGCTTTGATTGCGAAGAGCATTGAGTCGGTGGAGATTGTTGCCTATGAGGATTTGGGTACTGAGGCGATCAGGTGTCTCACCGTTAAAAACTTTCCTGCCATTGTTGTTATTGACTGCGAGGGAAACAGCTTGTACGCTAGATAATATATTTTTTCAAACTACTTGAAAAAATATAAAAGTTGGGGTATACTATCAAAGGAAGATTAATTTTACCTGAATAAACGAAAGAGAGGTTTTTGAAAATGGCAAAGGTTACAAAGGATACAATCATTATGGATGTTCTTCGTCTTGATCCCGAAACAGCACCCTTTTTCCTTGAGATAGGAATGCATTGTCTGGGCTGTCCTTCTGCAAGCGGTGAAAGCATTGAACAGGCTTGCATGGTGCACGGAACAGATGCAGATGCTCTTGTTGAAAAGATTAACGCTTTTCTTGAAGCAAAGGCATAAACAAAATATAAACAATAAGGAAAGCCGCCCGTTCAGGGCGGTTTTTTGAGGACTGCATTGACTGGGCTGTCCTTTTGCAAGCGGTGAGAGCATTGAACAGGCTTGCATAGGTACTGCGTACCATCTTGGTAAAAACACTGCGTGTTTTCTCCTAATTGAAAAATGCTCTCGCATTTTTTCAATCCTGCACTACCGATATGCCACCGGCATATCGTCTTGACGTTCCGGCACGGAACAGATGCAGATGCTCTTGTTGAAAAGATTAACGCTTTTCTTGAAGCAAAGGCATAAACAAAATATAAACAATAAGGAAAGCCGCCCGTTCAGGGCGGTTTTTTGTTTAACGAAAACCACGTTAAGCCTTACGTGGTTCAAAAGAGGTTAATCGGTGAACAGAACCTATTTATTGTTAGCAGAATTGTATGCATGATTAGAGCCCGTAAGGATTTATGAAAAACCAATTTGCCTTCAAGCCTTCCCCTCAAGGAGAAGCCCCGAGGGGAACAGCTCTCCCGGTCAGCGTTGTGGATAGAGTTCAAAAAAAGCGGACAATCCACCGTGAAATCTCTCCCTCAGCTAAATCTAAGATTTTGACAGCTTCCTCGTCAGAGGAAGTCTTTTTCGCGATCCGGCTCCCAAAGGGAGAGCCTACTGTTGTGAATGGTTTGAATGACAGGTTAATAAAAAGTGAGCTTGTGGGCAGTATGCAAAAGGGATAGCTATTTTAAAAAATGAACAGCCGTCCGAATAGCGGATGGCTGTTTGCTGTTAATTGTTTTCTGATTTTTTTATTCTTATTTCGGTTAGCTGTTCGCAGCCTCCCTGAAGGTCTGCCATAATATCCTCAAGGCGTTCTTCGGCAAGCTCGATGTCCTTCAGAAATTCTTCGGCGGAGATGCGGAAGGCTCCGCTTCCGAAGATTATGATTTGTTCCAGACGGTCGGAGGTTGCCACCTTTACGCTGTAATTCTTTTTGCTTATGTCTTTTGCTGTACGTTCGATATAGCTGTCGGCGGTTTCGGCTTCTTTGGTGTAGACAACATCTAAGTTTCCTATTCTTTCGTAACTGCCAACACCTCCCTTGACCTTGTAGGCATCAAAAACAATAATGATTTCACAGTTCTTCATCTCTTTGTAGTTTGAGAGACGGTTGATGAGATAGTTGCGTGCAATGTCAAGGTCTTCGCTTGAGGCACTTCTCAGGTCGAACCAGGCAAAAAGTACGTTGTAGCCGTCAACCAGAAGATATTCGCCCAAAGAATCTTTTGGGGCTTTGTATTTTTTTATAGCACTCTCGGGGAGCTTTTGAGATTTAAAGCTTGTATGGGGCTTTCGCTGAATTTTGCCGTAGGTTCGCTCGAAAATCCGCATCAGCTCATCATCGTCGGCATAATTGGAGCTGCGCCGTGGTGCGTTTTGTGCCGCCGTGATTTTTTCGGCGGCTTTTTTGCGCGTGTCCTCAATGTGCATATTTTGGTGAACCTCGTTCCACTTCACAACAAAGCCTGCACCATGGGCACAGAAAACAGAGTCGGGAGTGTTTTCTAAATCCTGCTCGGGGTCATAGCCTGCCGCTTCGATAATCTCGTTTTGATTTTTGCAGGGCTCGTAGCCTGCGGGCATACATTCCAAAACTCCCAGACCGTGGGTGTATGCCCGAACCTCGGCAGAATAGTTGCAAAGTCCCTGAACGGGGGCGTAGCCCTTGAGAATTGATGAGTCTTCGTGATTTTCGGGAGGAGTGAACTTTCCGCCCATATTCTGAATGTCGGTCATTGCTCTCCCTAAAGCCGAGGTGGGAAGGGTCAGGGTGAAGCTGTACCAGGGCTCAAGGAGAACGGATTCTGCCTGCATAAGACCCTGGCGCACCGCACGGTAGGTCGCCTGACGGAAGTCGCCGCCCTCGGTGTGCTTTTTGTGAGCACGGCCTGCCACAAGGGTGATTTTTATGTCGGTTATAGGTGCGCCTGTCAGCACGCCGAGATGGGTCTTTTCTTCTAAGTGGGTGAGAATAAGCCTTTGCCAGTTTTTGTCCAGCTCATCCTCGCTGCATTTTGTGTCAAAAACCAATCCGCTCCCTGATTTAAGCGGCTCCAGCAGAAGATGCACCTCTGCATAGTGGCGCAGGGGCTCGAAATGCCCCACTCCCAATACGGTGTCGCGGATTGTTTCCTTATATATAATACCGCCCTGTTCAAACTCCACCGACATATCAAAGCGATCCTTCAAGATACACTTCAGCACCTCGGACTGAACCTCACCCATAAGATGAATGTGAATTTCGCCCAAGACTTCGTTCCATACGGTGTGAAGCTGGGATTCCTCCTCCTCAAGCTTTTTCAGGTTGCGAAGAGCTGTGTTTATGTCATAGCCATCCTCGAGATGTACCTTGTAGGAGAATACGGGCTCAAAGGTGAAAGAGGACAAATCCTGCTCAAAGCCCAAGCCCTGACCGGGGAAGGATTCTGAGAGCCCTGTTATCGCACATACTGTGCCAGGGAGCACCTGCTGCTCGTTTTTGTATTTTAGCCCTGAATAAATTCGGATTTCGTTTATTTTTTCACCGTCGATTATATCCTTTACACAAAGGCTGCCGCCTGTAACCTTCAGGTGTGTGAGACGGTTGCCCCGTTCGTCAATTGTAATTTTGAATACCTTGGCGCCAAAGCTGCCAGGGCAGAGTTTTTGACGTGTATAAAGGTCAAGAGCCTGAAGAAGGTCTTCGACTCCGTCGGTTTTTAGCGCCGAGCCGAAGTAGCAGGGAAACAGCTTGCGCCCTGAGATAGCCGAGGTTAATGAGTCGTTTGAAAAATTACCGCTTTCGAAAAATTCGCCCATAAGCCCGTCGCTGCATACAGCCAGAGCCTCTGCTTCGGCACTCGTCTGATATATGGCGGCTTGCAAATCAATGCAGGAGGGACTGAGCTTTTCTTTTATGTCCGAAAGAAGGAAGCTTTTGTCGGCAATGTCCATATCCATTTTGTTGACAAAAATGAAGGTGGGAACGTTATATTGCTGAAGAACCTTCCACAGTGACAGAGTGTGGCTTTGAACGCCGTCTGCTGCGCTGATGAGAAGAACTGCATAGTCAAGGACGCTGAGAGCTCGCTCGGTTTCGGCTGAGAAGTCCACGTGCCCTGGGGTATCAAGCAGCGTAAAGTCGGTGCTTCCGTGGGTGAAGGTCGCCTGCTTTGAGAAAATGGTGATTCCGCGGCTGCGCTCTATTTCATTTGTGTCAAGAAAGGCGTCCTTGCGGTCGACTCTGCCAAGGGTGCGGATTTCACCCGTGAGATAAAGAATTGCCTCTGAGAGGGTGGTTTTTCCTGAGTCAACGTGGGCGAGAACCCCTATTGTCAGTTGTTTGTTCATATTTTTGCTCCACAATATATTGTTATTAAACTATATTATACCAATCAATATCTTGTGTGTCAACACCTGATTTTTCCTCTCTTTTTTGGAATGAAATGTAAAAAAGAATCGCCCAAATCGGACAAAATAAAATAATTTTTTATGGATAAAAAACTGCTAATGTTGATGCCCCAAGGCTTTGAAGGATTGGCAAAAAATGGGTGTCGAGAAAAGTGGTTTTTTGGTATTGACAATTGTGCACAGCTGGGATATAATAACAATATCTAGCGCTTTAAATGAAAAATAAAAACTATATCTTGTGTTTTGAACAAAAGTGTCAACAATGTCTTGTGGGGCAGGAAAAAGGAGGGGATTTTGTGAAAATCGGCGGACTTATGAAGCTGACACTTCTTGATTATCCCGGAGTTCTTGCCTGTGCGGTTTTTCTTGAGGGCTGCAATTTCAGATGCCCCTTTTGTCATAATTCGGATATGGTTTATTCAAAATCACCTGATGAAATCACCGAGGATGAATTTTTTGAATTCCTAAGGAAAAGACAGGGAGTTCTTGAAGGGGTTTGTGTAACCGGCGGAGAGCCTCTTGTCAGCGACGAAATTTTTGGTTTTCTTGAAAGAATCAAGGGTATGGGATATAAGGTGAAGCTTGACACAAACGGCAGCTTTCCCGAAAGGCTTAAAAGGATTGCTGAAATGAAGCTGTGTGACTATGTTGCAATGGATATAAAAAATTCTCCCGAAAAGTATTCGATGACAGTAGGAAATAAGAAAATCACCTTTGATTCGGTGAAGGATTCGGTTGACTTTTTGAAGAAATCAGAGCTTCCACACGAGTTCAGAACCACGGTGGTGAAGGATTTTCACACAAAGGCTGATGTGGCAGAGATTGCAGAGCTTTTGGGGGCGGCTGAAAAGTATTTTATTCAGCCCTTCCGTGACGGAGAATCGGTAATTCGGCAGGGACTTTGTGAGTTTGAGACCGAGGAGATTAAAGAGCTTCTTGAGAGTGCGAGAGAATTTGTTCCCGAGGCTTTGGCAAGGGGAATTGATTTGTAGAGGATGAAGCGAGGGCTTCTTTAAAATATACGGTAAGAAAAAATTTCAGGAGGGAAAAGTAGTGTATAAGGTAAAGAAAAGAGACAATACTTTGGTTGAATTTGACCTGTCTAAAATCAGCGGTGCAATTGTTCAGGCCTTTGAAGCGCAGAACAGACAGTATAATATGAACATAATTGATTTTCTGGCTCTCAAGGTTACTGCAGATTTTGAGCCCAAGGTTTCAAACGATGCAATCACCGTTGAGGCTATTCAGGACAGCGTGGAAGAGGTGCTTGTTCAGGCAGGCTATGCGGATGTTGCAAAGGCGTACATCCTTTACAGAAAGCTTCACGAAAAAATGCGTAATATGCAGTCCACAATCCTCAACTATCAGGAGGTTGTTGACAACTATCTGAAGATAAATGACTGGCGTGTTAAGGAGAACTCAACGGTTACATACTCTGTGGGCGGTCTGATTCTCTCCAACTCAGGTGCCATTACCGCAAACTACTGGCTCAGCGAAATCTATGACGAGGAAATTGCAAACGCACACAGAAGTGCCGATATTCACATTCACGACCTTTCGATGCTCACGGGCTACTGTGCAGGCTGGTCACTGAAGCAGCTGATTCAGGAGGGTCTCGGCGGTGTTGAGGGCAAAATTACCTCAGCTCCCGCAAGCCATCTTGCAACACTCTGCAACCAAATGGTAAACTTTCTTGGTATTATGCAGAACGAATGGGCAGGAGCTCAGGCGTTCAGCTCCTTTGACACATACCTTGCGCCCTTCGTTAAGGTGGACAATCTGAGCTATGATCAGGTTAAAAAGTGCATTGAGTCGTTTATTTATGGTGTGAACACACCTTCACGCTGGGGCACTCAGGCGCCCTTCTCCAACATCACTCTTGACTGGACTGTTCCTGCTGACCTTGCAGAGCTTCCTGCAATTGTGGGCGGCAAGGAAATGGACTTCAAGTATAAGGACTGCAAGAAGGAAATGGATATGATTAACCGTGCGTTCATCGAGGTTATGATTGAAGGCGACGCAAACGGCAGAGGCTTTCAGTATCCTATTCCCACATATTCAATTACAAAGGATTTTGACTGGTCGGAAACAGAGAACAACAAGCTGCTCTTTGAAATGACATCGAAATACGGAACACCCTACTTCTCAAACTATATCAACAGCGATATGGAGCCCAGCGACATCCGCAGTATGTGCTGCAGACTGCGTCTTGACCTTCGTGAGCTGAGAAAGAAGTCGGGCGGCTTCTTCGGCAGCGGCGAAAGCACCGGCTCGGTTGGCGTTGTTACAATCAATATGCCCAGAATTGCATATCTGGCAGCAGACGAAGAAGACTTCTTTAAGAGACTCAACAAGCTGATGGATATTTCGGCTCGTTCGCTCAGCGTGAAGCGTGAGGTTATTACAAAGCTCCTCAATGAAGGACTTTATCCCTACACAAAGAGATACCTGGGAACATTTGCGAACCACTTCTCAACCATCGGTCTTATCGGTATGAACGAGGTTGGTCTCAATGCAAAATGGCTTGGCGGTGATATGACAACAGAAGAAACCCGTGAATTCTCTAAAAAGGTTCTCAACCATATGCGTGAAAGACTCTCGGATTATCAGGAAAAATACGGTGACCTTTATAACCTTGAAGCAACTCCTGCTGAATCTACAACATACCGCTTTGCAAAGCATGACAGAAAGAGATACCCCGACATTATTACAGCGGCAAAAGAAGGGGAAACACCCTACTACACAAACAGCTCACATCTTCCTGTTGGCTGTACTGCGGATATTTTTGAGGCTCTTGATATGCAGGATGAGCTTCACACACTTTATACATCGGGAACTGTATTCCACGCCTTTTTGGGTGAAAAGTTGCCCGACTGGAAGGCTGCGGCAAGTCTTGTTCGCAAGATTGCTGAAAATTATGAATTGCCTTATTACACCCTGTCTCCAACATACTCGGTATGTAAAGACCACGGCTATCTTATCGGCGAGCAGAGCAAGTGTCCCATTTGCGGTGGCAGAACCGAGGTTTACAGCCGTATAACAGGCTATTATCGCCCCGTAAGCAACTGGAATGATGGCAAGTCACAGGAATATAAGGACAGAAAGCTCTATGATATTGAAAATTCTGTTCTCAAACGAAAAGGGGCACCGGCTTCAGCGGAGAAAGATACTTCCTGCGGCTGTGACTGCGAAGGCGCAGAACAGGTTATGCTCTTTACAACAAAGACCTGTCCAAACTGTAGTGCGGCAAAGGCTGTATTAGAAAAGAGCGGAATCGGTTATACTATTGTTGACGCCGAAGAAAATACTGAGCTGACAGAAAGATATGGTGTTCGTCAGGCACCCACGCTGATTGCGGCAAAGGGAAATGCCTTTGACAGATTTGCAGGAGTTTCGGAAATCAGAAAATTTATTGAAAGTACAAGGTAATGGCGAATGAGGAAACGGTGTTTTGCACCGTTTCCTTGTTGATTGGAGTTGAAAAATATGTACGATATTATCATAATCGGCGGCGGACCTGCAGGGCTTACTGCGGCGCTTTATGCACTTCGTGCCGAAAAATCTGTGGTGGTTATTGAAAAACTGGGTCTGGGCGGTCAGATTGCCCTTTCAAGCGAGGTTGAAAATTTTCCGGGCACACCAAAAATGAGCGGTGCGGAGTTTGCTGAAAAGCTCGCCTCTCAGGTTGAGTCTTTGGGCGGCAGAATTGAGTATGAAGAGGTTGTGGAAATTGTTGACGGAAGCCCAAAGGTTGTGGTTACGGATCTTGACCGATATGAGGGAAGATGCGTTATTATTGCAACCGGTGTTATGAACCGCCGTCTTGGTGCAGAGGGCGAAGAACAGCTTATCGGAAAAGGTGTTTCGTTTTGTGCGGTTTGTGACGGCTCGTTTTATAAGAAAAAGACGGTCGCAGTTATTGGCGGGGGAAATACCGCAGTTGAGGATGCCATTTATCTTTCGGATATTGCAGAAAAGGTTTATATTGTGCACCGCAGGAATGAGTTCCGTGCAGAAGGTCGGTTGGTTCGTGCTTTGGAGTCAAGAGAGAATGTTGAGCTTGTGCTTGACTCCACCGTTGAAAGATTTATTGATGACGGAGGTCTCAGGGGTATTGAGGTTGTAAACGTTAAAAACGGAGAAAAGAGAATTCTGAATGTTGACGGTGCTTTTGTGGCGGTTGGACAGATTCCTCAATGTGAGATATTCAAGGGGCTTATAACCCTTGACGAAGGGGGATATATTTCGGCAGGGGAAAGCTGCCGAACCAATGTTGAGGGTATTTTTGTTGCAGGAGATTGCCGCAAAAAAACGGTAAGGCAAATTACAACAGCAACGGCAGACGGTGCAACGGCTGCCCTTGCGGCTTGCAAATATATCGATAATCTCTGATTTAAAATATAAAAATTTTGT
>JAZOCL010000119.1:0-3981 GCA_045596485.1 Clostridia bacterium | reverse complement strand
CCTCTTCTCCCTCTTCAAAAACCAACAAAAGTGTCCTTTCGCCGGCATTAAACCGAGGGTCTTCCAAGGTTTCCTGTATAAATTTTGTCTTGCCGGAATCTAAGAAACCGGTAAATGCATACACTGGGATTTGTGCCATAGCTTACACTCCAAACAGTTCAGCAACACCCTTCCAATAATAAATGCAAAGGTATAACAAAAATATACTCACGCCAACTTTTAAACAGGTTTTCCATGTTATATTCATTGTTTATCACTCCTTGTATCAATTGATGTCGCAAAAAAATGCACGCACAAAAGCATCTATTACAATAACATTAGTTCTATAAAGTCTGTATAATCTAGATGCCATTATTTTTTCGCAACTACAATTGGTTGATAAAATTCCGTTTCTTCAGGGAACTTCCATACCACACTACTACAACCATTAGAGAGAAGTAAGTTCGTAAGTTCTTCCCTGCGGACCGCCCTGTATTCACATTCAAATTTACTTGTTTTTAAAGATATATCATCTTCAATAATATATTGAGTAAGTTTGTAATTATCGCCATTCCAATTCCAAGTTTGAAAAGATACCCTCTGCCCTTTTTCAGTTTTATGTATATATGGCGCAGAATATGGTGGCTTATCATTAAGCAATGCATCATAATCTCTGATACTCGCAACAAACATACCGCCTGATGCCATTTGGCTTGTTATACTTTTGATTGCCATTTCCATATCATTTTTTGTAAGCATATGCGGAAGAGCGTTATCCATCGCAATAACAATGTCAAATTTCTTCGAAAAGGTTGTCGATAATGTGCGAAAGTCGGCATTCTTAAAACAAATCTTTACATTGTTTTCTATAGCTCTTTGTCTTGCTTCCACAAGCTCTCCATCACTTATATCAGAAGCTGTTACATTATATCCCAAAGCGGCAAGTCCTAATGATTGTGTTCCAATACCACAGGCACAGTCAAGAAGTTTAGATTTTTCATCATACCCATTATCTTTAAATAACTTATCTAAAATCATGGATTGTTCTTTTATTGTGGTGTTCCAATCAAGAAAAAGTTTATCATATTGCGAAGCCAAATTATCATAAAAGTTCTGTATGATATCCATATAGATATTCCCCTTCAGCATTTCAGTTTATTTTTAGACAATATTCGACAATCTTACTAGACTCGTGTCAAAACAGAGACAAAAAATCTTTGCATTTTCCTAAGGCTTCCCCTTGAGGGGAAGCTGTCACGAAGTGACTGATGAGGTGTTAATTTCATTCAGTATATCTTCACAAACACTACCAAATCTTTGATTAATATCCAATTTTGAATATCTTAATACTTTAATTCCTAAACCGTTTAAAAATACATCTCTTCGTTTTTTGTATCATCGGATTAAATCTCTTTTCCTGAAGAATTCTTTTTGCTGAAGCTTATCAGCTTTGCACGGTTAAGTGCTGCAACAACGACAGGAATCAGCACAAGCTGAAGAATTATTCCGGGAATTGAATTTGTGAATGCTCCTGCAATGAACGCCGCAAGGGTGAAGCCCTCGAAGCCTATTCCAAGAAGAAGGGCCTCAACTATTCCCCATACAATTCTGCCTGAAACCATTGCCGCAAGCAGACATCTGTAAAGCGCCTTCACCCATTGCCTCCTCGACCGTGAATACAAAAATCCCACCACCGCACCGTAGGTGGCAAGCTCAAACGCCATTGCAACGGCATTGGGGTACATATGAGGCATCCCAAACATAAATGAGCGAAGAAGGGGCATAACAAAGCCCACAACAAGCCCCGGCTGCCAGCCGCAGATAAAACCGCAAAGCAGAACGGGTATGTGCATGGGAAGAAGCATATTCCCAATCTGCTTAATCTGTCCCGTCAAAAAAGGAAGCGTCAGTCCCAATCCCAAAAACATAGCCGAAAGGATAATTTCTCTTAAATTATGATTTTTTGTTTTCATAGTTTTGTCCTCTCAATGGTGGCAGTGCTCTCACCGCCCTCATTAAGTCGCTTAGCTTATTTGCCTTTTTTATTGCCTTGAGGACTTTCTTTTCTTCGGGATACATCCACATAGTATAAAGCCAGATTTCCTTCAGCTTGTGAAGGGTATAAACCTCTGACCCCAAAACCTCAAGGTATCTCTCTGTCAGAAGCTCGGTAAACCTGACAAGCTCCTCTGTTTCAAGGTCTTTTCCGCCCCTGATTTCTCTGAATATTGCAGGGTTTGCAATGGCTCCGCGACCAATCATAACCCCCTCAAGGTGTGGATATTTTTCGCATATCCTTTCACAATCTGCCTTTGAAAACACGTTTCCGTTGTAGCAAACCCGATTTGACGAGACCCCGAAGGCCTTGTGAAAAGCCTCCATATCGGGCTCACCCTTATAAAAGTCCTCTCTTGTTCTGGGATGAATAATCAGGCTGTCCATTGGATATTTGTTATAAACCTTAATAAGCTCCCCCAGCTCCTCACAGCTCAAAAAACCTGCCCTTGTTTTTACCGAAACCTTAAGGGCTGTTCTTTCAAAAACTCCGTCAAGAAAGCGGTCAATGCCCGAGACATCCCGAAGAAAGCCTGCACCTCTGTTCTTTTTCACAACAGTTCCCGAGGGACAGCCAAGATTGATGTCAACCTCGCCGTAGCCCAGAGCCCTTATTATTTCTTCAAACTTCAAAAAGGAATCCCATCTGTTTGTGAGAACCTGCGGAATCAGCCGCCCCGCCTTGTTCCGCTCGGGAACAATATCCCGAAGGCTCTTAAGGCTCAGCCGCTCGTTGTCGCTTGGGGTTATAAAGGGCGCAAAGTAGCCGTCACAGTCCCCGAAAAACTCTGCGTGGGCGTTTCGGTATGTATATGTGGTTATGCCCTCAAGGGGCGCAAAATACAGCTTCATTATTCCAAATCCAATCTCATTTTTATATGCGAAATTCCGTCCTCCAAAAATTCCTCGGAAATCTGCCTGAAGCCCTGCTTTTCATAAAACCCTCTTGCATAGGTCTGGGCTTCGACCACGATTGACTCAGCTCCGAACCTTTCCTTTGCGGCCCTTATTCCCTCTTTTAGAATTTGTGTTCCAAGTCCGCAGCGCCGCCTTGTTGTGAGCACACGTCCAATTGCCGCCTCATCAAACAAAACTCCCTTGTCAAGAACCCTCAGGTACGCCACAATCTCATTATCTTCGGTAAAATATATATGAAAAGCGTTCTTATCCTTTTGGTCAAGGTCCTGATATGAGCAGCTTTGCTCAACAACAAACACCTCTGAGCGCACCCTGAGAATATCATATATTTCATCAATGTTCAGTTCTTCAAATTTTTTAATATGCAGCTTCATTTTTCTATCCTTTCTGCTGTCACTCTGCTTTATAGCCTTTGGTTTTAAAAAAGCAAACTCCGCCAAAAGGTTGACGTTATTTGCCAACCAATGACGAAGTTCATATTTTTATTGAGCTGCCGCACCCGCGTCCTTGAGGATTTCCATAAGTCCCCTGGGGATTGCATTCTGAAATGTCCCGTCGGGCTGAGCCTTCCAGCCGTGGTTAGTTTTGAGAACAGAAACATCCAGCTCGTTATAACCCTTGAAAGCTTGCTGTTCATATACTCTTCCTCCGAACTATTTCCGTTTTATGTATCCCATATATTCTAACAGAAATCCCCTCATTTGTCAAAACAAATTCCCGCTCTCAGCAAACTGCCATTGCAAGAAGCAAAACCAGGCACAAAGCAGGGTAAGACGAAAAAAACAGCATCGAAAAAATAACACACATAATCTTCATATCAAGTAACCTCCAAAAATCTGTAAGATTTATCTTGATTCGAGTATACCGTTTTGTGTGTCCCAAAAAACGGACAATGTTTCTCATTTTAGGCTCATTTAAAGTTCATTTAAAGTTCTTTCAACCGTGCAAATCACAATACCATTTGGCGCAGCCAAATAAAACTGCATAGCATTATAACTGGTCGTAAGGCAATTCATTGAAAAAAGCACC
>JAZOCL010000118.1:0-9239 GCA_045596485.1 Clostridia bacterium | reverse complement strand
AGTGAGAGTTATAAGGCGGCAGGTGTTGACGTAACTGCAGGTTACAAGTCTGTTGAACTTATGAAAGAGCACGTTAAAAGAACAAACATCCCCGGTGTTGTATCCGGTATCGGTGGCTTCGGCGGATTATTCCAGCCTGATTTTAAAGGTATGGAGGAGCCCATACTTGTATCAGGTACTGATGGCTGCGGCACAAAGGTGCACTTAAGCGAGCTTATGGACAAACACGATACTATCGGTATTGACGCAGTTGCAATGTGCGTTAACGACGTTGTATGCTGTGGTGCAAAGCCCTTGTTCTTCCTTGACTATATTGCAGTTGGCAAGAACTATCCCGAAAAGGTTGCTGATATTGTTTCGGGTGTGGCAGAGGGCTGCGTTCAGTCGGGTTGTGCACTTATCGGTGGCGAAACTGCTGAAATGCCCGGCTTCTATCCTGAGGATGAATATGATCTGGCAGGGTTCTCGGTTGGTGTTGTTGACAAGAATAAGGTTCTCAACAACAAAACAATCACAGAGGGAGATGTTATTGTTGCTCTTCCCTCAAGTGGTGTTCATTCAAACGGCTTCTCGCTTGTGAGAAAGGTGTTTGATGTTGAAAATGCTGACATCAAGACACCCCGTGCAGAGCTTGGCGGAAAGTCCGTGGGCGAAACACTTCTCACACCTACAAGGATTTATGTGAAGCCTATGCTGGCTCTTTTTGAAGAGGTTACCGTGAAGGCGGTTTCGCATATTACAGGCGGCGGCTTTTATGAAAATATTCCAAGAAGCATTCCCAAGGGTTATGGCGCAAAAATCAAGAGAGACGCGGTTCGTGTTCTTCCTATTTTTGAGCTTATTGCAAAAATCGGCAACATTCCCGAAAGAGATATGTTCAACACCTTTAATATGGGCGTTGGTATGAGTGTTGTGGTTGCAAAGGAGGATGCCGAAAGAGCGGTTGAAATCCTCAAGGCAAACGGTGAGGATGCATACATAATCGGCGAAATCATCAAGAGTGACGAGGGTGTTGTTATATGCTAAAGACAAGAATTGCGGTTCTGGTTTCGGGCGGCGGAACAAACCTTCAGGCTCTTATTGATGCACAAAAGGCAGGAATTATAAAGAACGGTCAAATTGAGCTTGTTGTTTCTAACAATGCGGATGCCTATGCTCTCACAAGAGCAAAGAATGCGGGAATTGATACTGCTGTGGTTTCAAAAAAGGAGCTCGGCGGCGATCAAAGAGTTTTTGAAGAAACCCTCATTGAGGTTCTTATGAGCAAAGGAATTGAATTGATAATTCTGGCAGGCTTTATGTGTATCCTCAGCGAAAGCTTTACATCAAAGTATCCCAAGCGGATTATCAATGTTCATCCCTCGCTTATTCCCTCCTTCTGCGGAAAGGGCTTTTATGGGCTTCACGTTCACGAGGCGGCTTTGGAATACGGAGTCAAGGTTACAGGTGCTACGGTGCACTATGTTAACGAAGTTCCCGACGGCGGTGAGATTATTCTTCAGAAGGCTGTTGAAATCAAAGAGGGCGATACCCCCGAAATTCTTCAGAAGAGAGTTATGGAAGAGGCTGAATGGAAGATACTTCCTGAGGCGACAGAGCTGGTTTCGGCAAGGCTTGCAGAGAGTAGATAGAAAGGAAATATAAAAAATGGATATTTATAAGATTAATGATATAGGTGAGCTGCTTTGCGGCAACCCCTATGTTGGAAGAGGTATTGTTCTCGGAAAAAGTGCAGACGGCAGAAATGCAGTTGTTGCTTATTTTATTATGGGCAGGTCTGAAAACAGCCGCAACCGTGTTTTCGTTGAGGATGGCAGTGAGGTTATTATCTATCCCTTTGATGAGTCAAAGGTTGAGGACCCCAGTTTGATTATTTATTCGCCTGTCAGAAGGTTTGAAAACAAGTTGGTTGTAACAAACGGCGACCAGACAGATACGGTTATTGAGTTTTTGGAGAAGGGAAAGACCTTTGAAGAGGCTCTTGAAACACGTTGCTTTGAGCCCGACGGTCCCAACTGGACCCCCCGAATCAGTGGTATGATTAATTTTGCTGATTGGGATTTCTCATACAAAATGAGCATTCTCAAAAGTGCGGACGCCGAGGGAACGGAATGTAACAGATTTACATACTCCTATGAAGCTCTCAAGGGCTTGGGTCACTTTATTCATACATATGTTTGTGACGGAAATCCCATTCCCACCTTCCAGGGTGAGCCCGAACGTGTTGCAATCCCTGATGATATTGATGAGTTTACAGACAAAATCTGGAAAAACCTCGATGAAAACAATAAGATTTCTTTGTATGTAAGATATATAAATCTGGCAACAGGTGAAGAAGTCAACAGAATGATAAATAAGAATGCGTAAAAGCTTTGGGGAGCCACAAAGGCGTGGCTCCGCTTGGTGTTTTTGCGGGAAGATGTAAATTTGTAAATTATGCAGAGGCAAAGCGCCTCTTTCAATACAAAAGGAAAGGAATTTTCACAATGAAAGAATTTGAACTGAAATACGGCTGCAACCCAAACCAGAAGCCTGCAAGGATTTTTATGAATGAGGGTGGTGAGCTGCCCATTGAGATTCTCTCGGGCAAGCCCGGATATATTAACTTTTTGGATGCCTTCAACAGCTGGCAGCTTGTGAAGGAGCTGAAGGAGACTCTTGGTATGCCTGCGGCAACCTCCTTTAAGCACGTGAGCCCCACGTCTGCGGCAGTTGGAATCCCTATGAGCCCTGAGCTTAAGAAGGCTTGCTTTGTTGATGATATTGAAGACCTTGATTCATCACCTCTTGCAATTGCTTATGCCCGTGCCAGAGGCACTGACAGGATGTCCTCCTTCGGCGACTGGATTGCTCTCAGCGATGTTTGTGATGTGGTTACAGCAAAGCTCATCAAGCGTGAGGTGTCGGACGGCGTTATTGCTCCCGGCTATACCCCTGAAGCACTTGAAATCTTAAAGAGCAAGAGGAACGGAAGCTATAATATAGTGAAGATTGACGAAAGCTATGTTCCTGCTCCCCAAGAGACAAAGATGGTTTACGGCATTACCTTTGAGCAGGGCAGAAACGAGTTCAAGATTAATGAAGAGCTTCTTTCTGAAATTGTTACCGAAAACAAAGAAATGCCTGAAGAAGCGAAGAGAGATTTGATTATTGCGCTGATTACGCTCAAGTATACCCAGAGTAATTCGGTTTGCTTTGCAAAGGATGGTCAGGCAATCGGCGTGGGTGCAGGTCAGCAGTCAAGAATTCACTGCACAAGACTTGCAGGAAACAAGGCTGACATCTGGCATCTCCGTCAGCACGAAAAGGTTCTTAACCTTCCATTCCTTGATAGCATAGGTCGTCCCGACCGTGACAACACAATTGATGTTTATATCTCTGATGATGACGAAGACGTTCTGGCAGACGGAAAGTGGGAGAAGCTGTTCAGCCGCAAGCCTGAGCCCCTTACAAGAGAAGAAAAGAAGGCTTATCTTGCAACCATTAAGGGTGTTGCCCTGGGAAGCGATGCGTTCTTCCCCTTTGGCGACAACATTGAGCGTGCTGCAAAGAGCGGTGTTACATATATTGCAGAGCCCGGTGGCTCAATCCGTGACGATAATGTGATTGAAGCGTGCAACAGTCACGGTATGGTGATGGCATTTACTAAGATGCGCCTTTTCCACCACTAAAATTCAGAGTGGTTAAATTTGCACAGATTGCACAAAGAATTTGCGCTATACCTAAACCTCACCACTTGCGGTGCACACAGCACAGCAGCGGGACTCGGTTTAGGTGTTCTGTATCAAATTTATCACACTTCGATGGCAATTAAGAACAAAATAAATCCGAAAGGTTTTGAATATATGAAAATTATGGTAGTTGGCGGTGGCGGACGTGAGCACGCCATTATAAAATCGCTTAAAAAGAGTCCCAAGGTGTCAAAGATTTATGCACTTCCCGGCAACGGCGGAATAGCTGCTGACGCTAAGTGTGTTGACATCGGGGCAAAGGAAATTGACAAAATTGTTGAATTTGCTGTCGCAAATGGCATTGAGTTTGCTGTTGTTGCCCCTGATGACCCCTTGGTTCTGGGTGCGGTTGACGCTCTCAATGCAAAGGGAATTCCCTGCTTTGGTCCAAAGGCAAATGCCGCAATCATTGAGGGCAGCAAGGTGTTCTCGAAAAATCTTATGAAGAAATATAACATTCCCACGGCGGAATACGAGGTATTCAGCGATATGGCTGCTGCTCTCAAATATCTTGAGACAGCACCAATCCCTACGGTTATTAAGGCTGACGGTCTGGCTCTGGGCAAGGGTGTTATTATTGCAGAAACCCGTGAGGATGCAATACAGGCTGTTCGCTCAATGATGGAGGACAAAATCTTTGGTGACAGCGGTAACAATGTTGTTGTTGAAGAATTCCTCACAGGTCCTGAGGTTTCGGTGCTTGCCTTCACAGACGGCAATGTTGTTGTTCCTATGGTTTCGTCAATGGACCACAAGCGTGCACTTGACGGTGACAAGGGTCTCAATACGGGAGGTATGGGAACAATCGCCCCCAATCCCTATTACACAAAGGCTATTGCGGAGGAATGTATGGAGAAAATTTTCATTCCCACAATGGATGCTATGAACAAGGAAGGAAGAACCTTCAAGGGCTGTCTTTACTTCGGACTTATGCTCACCGAGAAGGGACCCAAGGTTATTGAATATAACTGTCGTTTCGGTGACCCCGAAACTCAGGTGGTTCTGCCCCTTCTTGAATACGATTTGTTTGAAATTATGCAGCACGTTGAAGCGGGAACTCTCAAGGACGCTGAGGTTAAGTTTTCTGAAAAAGCTGCCTGCTGTGTGGTTGTGGCATCTGAGGGCTATCCCGGAAGGTATGAAACAGGCTTCGAAATCACACTTCCCGAAAATTCCGACGGAATTTTTGTTGCAGGTGCAAAACTGAAGGACGGAAAGCTTGTTACCGGTGGCGGCAGAGTTCTGGGCGTTACCGAAGTGGGCGAATGCCTCAATTGTGCAATCAAGTCTGCATACAAGACGGTTGAAGATGTTAAGTTTGAGAATGCATACTGCAGAAAAGATATAGGTCAAAAGGCTCTTGCGGCGCTGAAATAGGCATAAGATACAGAAAGGAAAAATCTATGGTTTACAGAGTTTTTGTTGAAAAGAAAAGTGAGCTTGCCGCAGAGGCAAATTCGCTGAGAGGTGAGTTGGTTAATCTTCTTCAGATTAAAGGTCTTGAGAACCTGAGAATAATCAATCGCTATGATGTTGAAAATATAGACAAGGAGCTTTTTGAATACTGCAAAAAGACGGTGTTCTCAGAGCCTCAGCTTGATATTGTGACAGATGAAATCACAGACAGGTGTGATGCGGTTTTTGCAGTTGAGTTTCTGCCCGGTCAGTTTGACCTTCGTGCAAATTCTGCAGAGGAATGTATTCAGCTTATCTCAAAGGGCGACAGACCCACGGTTAAGGCTGCAAAGGTTTATATGCTCTACGGAAAGCTGACAGATGAAGACGTTGCCGAAATCAAGAAGTATGTTATCAACCCTGTTGAGGCAAGAGAGGCGTCTCTTGAAATGCCCGAAACCTTGAAGGCGGTTTATGATATTCCTGAATCTGTTGCGACGGTTGAAGGCTTTATTGACCTTGATGAAGCAGGACTTCAGGCTATGATTAATGAGCTTGGTCTTGCTATGGATATTGATGACATCAAGTTTTGTCAGGAATATTTCATCAGTGAAAAGCGCAACCCCACAATTACAGAAATCAGAATGATTGACACATACTGGTCTGACCATTGCCGTCACACCACCTTCCTCACAACAATCGACAGCGTGAAGTTTGAGGATGAGCTTTTGCAGGCGGCTTATGACAGATATATTGAAGCAAGAAAAGAGATCGGCAGAAAAAAGCCTGTCAACCTTATGGATATTGGTACAATTGCTGCCAAGTATCTTAAGGCAAAGGGCAAGCTTGATGGTCTTGACGAAAGTGAAGAAATAAATGCCTGCACAGTTAAAATTGACGTTGAAGTTGACGGAAAGACAGAAAAGTGGCTTCTTTTGTTCAAGAACGAGACACATAATCATCCTACCGAAATTGAACCCTTTGGCGGAGCAGCAACCTGTATCGGGGGCGCAATCCGTGACCCGCTGTCGGGACGTTCTTATGTTTATGCTGCAATGCGTGTTACAGGGGCGGCAGACCCGCTGAAGCCTGTTTCGAAAACAATTGCGGGTAAGCTTCCCCAGAGAAAAATTGTTACAGGTGCGGCTGCAGGCTACAGCTCATACGGCAACCAGATTGGCTTGGCAACAGGTCAGGTTGACGAAATCTATCACGACGGCTACGCAGCAAAGCGTATGGAAATCGGTGCGGTTGTTGCTGCGGCTCCTCAGGAAAATGTCAGACGTGAACGCCCCGAGGACGGAGATATTGTAATTCTTTTGGGTGGAAAAACAGGACGTGACGGCTGCGGCGGTGCAACAGGCTCTTCAAAATCACATACGGTTGAATCTCTTGAAAGCTGCGGTGCTGAGGTTCAGAAGGGTAACGCTCCTGAAGAAAGAAAGCTCCAGAGACTCTTCCGCAACAAGGAGGCCTCGCTTCTTATCAAGCGCTGCAATGACTTTGGTGCAGGTGGCGTTTCGGTTGCAATCGGTGAATTGGCAGACGGTCTTGAGATTGTTCTCAATGCTGTTCCCAAAAAATATGAGGGTCTTGACGGAACAGAGCTTGCAATCAGCGAATCTCAGGAGAGAATGGCTGTTGTTGTTGCAAAGGAAGACGTTGAGAGATTTAAGGAGCTTGCAAAGAGCGAAAATCTTGAGGCAACTGTTGTTGCAGTTGTGAAAGAAAAGCCATATCTGATTATGAGATGGAACGGCAAGGAAATCGTTAATATTTCGCGTGAGTTCCTTAATTCAAACGGTGCAGAAAAGCATATTGACATTGCTCCTGCAAAGCCCGAATGCTATAAGAAGGCAGAGGTTTCGGACTTTGGAAAGGCATATATGGAGCTGGCAGGAGACCTTAATGTTTGCTCAAAGAGAGGTCTTTCGGAGCGTTTTGACTCCACAATCGGTGCAGGCACAGTTCTGATGCCCTTTGGCGGAAAGCACCAGCTTACACCCATTCAGGCAATGGTAAACAAGGTGTCTGTTGAGAAAAAGCATACAAAAACAGCCTCTGTTATGGCTTGGGGCTATAATCCCTTTATTGCAGAAAAGAGCCCTTATCACAGCGCATATCTTGCAGTTGTTGAATCTGTGGCAAAGCTGGTTGCAACAGGTGCTGAATTTAAGGATGTGTATCTCACCTTTCAGGAATATTTCGAAAAGCCCAAAAAGGATCCCAAGCGCTGGGGCAAGCCTCTGGCTGCTCTTCTTGGTGCATTTGATGCACAGAAGAATCTTGAAATTGCGGCTATCGGCGGCAAGGATTCAATGAGCGGTACCTTTGAAAATATTGACGTTCCACCCACACTTGTTTCCTTTGCGGTCACAGACGAAAATGTTGATAACATTATCTCGCCCGAATTTAAGAAGGCTGGCAACAAGGTGGTATGGATTAAGCCTGATTATGACAAAAATGGTCTGCCTGTTACCGAAAGTCTTCTTGAATGCTTCAGGACGGTTACGGCTCTTGTTCGCAGTGGTGCGGCGGTGGCTGCACATACTCCAACCTACGGCGGAATTGCTGAAGCTGTTATGAAGATGGGCTTTGGTAACGGAATCGGCTTTAAGTTTGATGAAGGTGTTTCGCTCAATGATATTTTTGGATACAGCTACGGCTCCTTTGTTGTTGAGCTTTCGGATGGGGCAAATGTTGGCGTGACTCTCGGGTTTACAACAGAAGAAAAAGCAATTTCTTATAGGGGCGAAGCTCTTTGTATGAAGGAGCTTGCCAAGGCTTATGAGGATAAGCTTGAAAAGATTTATCCCTGTAACATTGAAGCCGAAAAGAAGGATATACCCGCATTCAGATATGAAGCAAAATCGGTTGTTGCTCCCAAGCTTGGAGTGGCAAAGCCCAAGGTGCTTATTCCTGTGTTCCCCGGAACAAACTGTGAATTTGATACCGCAAAGGTTATGCGTGATGCAGGTGCAGAGCCCGAAATCTTTGTAATAAACAATCTTTCGCCTCAGGCAATTTCGGAATCTGTTGAGGCGTTTGCAAAATCACTCAACGAGTCACAGATTGTATTCATTCCCGGAGGTTTTTCGGGCGGTGATGAGCCTGACGGCTCCGCAAAGTTCATTACAGCCTTCTTCCGTAACCCTGAAATCAAGGAGGCAACAACTGAGCTCCTTGATGTGCGTGACGGCTTGATGTGCGGTATCTGTAATGGCTTCCAGGCTCTTATCAAGCTGGGGCTTGTACCTTACGGTAAGATTATTGACACAGATGAAAACTGTCCCACACTTTCATACAACACCATTTCGCGCCACCAGTCAAAGCTGGTTCGCACCAGAGTTGCTTCAACCAAGTCGCCCTGGATGGCAAATGCAAGTGTCGGTGATATTTACACCGTTCCTATTTCACACGGAGAAGGTCGCTTTATGGCAAGCGATGAGCTTGTGAAGAAACTGGCAGAAAACGGACAGATTCTTACACAGTATGTTGACCTTGATGGCAACCCCACCAACGAAATTCAGTACAACCCCAATGGTTCCACATTTGCGATTGAAGGTATCACATCACCTGACGGCAGAGTTTTGGGCAAGATGGGTCACACCGAAAGATGGGGCTACGGACTTTATAAGAATGTTGAAGGCGACTTTGATATGGGATTGTTTAAGTCTGCTGTTGAATATTACAGGATTTAATGCATAAATGAGGCTTGCAGGGAGCGGTGCTTTGTTGCTCCCTGTGAAACATATCATATATATTGGAGGTAAACCGATGAAAACAGACATTGAAATCGCTCAGAGCGTTGAAATGCAGAATATCGCAAAAATCGCCGAGAGCGCAGGAATTGACCCGAAGTATATTGAGCTTTACGGAAATTATAAGGCGAAGGTTGACCTTTCGCTGCTTAAAGAAAGGGAGAGAAAAGCCAAGCTTATTCTTGTTACGGCAATCACTCCCACCCCTGCAGGTGAAGGTAAGACAACAACAACCATTGGTCTTGCAGATGGTATGAAAAAGATTGGCAAAAACGTTATGGTTGCTCTTCGTGAGCCGTCGCTTGGTCCAGTGTTCGGTGTCAAGGGCGGTGCTGCGGGCGGCGGCTATGCA
>JAZOCL010000117.1:0-13164 GCA_045596485.1 Clostridia bacterium | reverse complement strand
AAATTGAAGGCAGAATGAAGGGACCTGCATACGTTGCGGCAGTTGTAGGCATTTACAGAAGGTATCTGGATAGTCCTGCGAGAACAAGGCAGGAGGATATGGAGCTTCTTGATTCGATTTTCAACCGCGGCGGACTGACAGACGGCTATCTGACAGGAAAACCCGGACCCGAAATGTTTGCTCTTGACAAGCCCGACAACCCTTACAGAAAGGGAAGTGCCGAGATTGAAAAGCAGCTTCTTGGTTCTCTGAAAGCCGAAAACCGAAAAATTAGAATATTCGGCAAGATTACCATTCAAAAAGGTTCTTTTCCAACGATGACCGTGTCGTATAGCAACATTTCGGTTGAATATATTCACGAAAAATTGCCAGAACAGGCAATGAAGGCCCCTATTGATGCACCGTCTGTTCTTGCGCAGATGGCAAAAACAGGGGGAACAACATTTGAGTTTGAGGATATTTCGGCAGAGGTTGATGAGGGCCTATTCCTTTCGGCAGGTGAGCTGAATAAAATTCGAAGAAACGCACTTGCCATGTTCGAAAAGGCGTTTGCGGCTTCATTCAAACGGACAGCTGCCATAAGTGAAAATGAGAAATGTGATGTGTCAAGCATCTCTTCCGAAGGCGGTTTTGTTTGTGAGGTTACAAACCTTGAGCAGCTTGAAACCGCAAAAAAATATGATCTCAAAAAGTTTCTTGTTCCCATTGGCTTAATAAGAAAAAACTCTGCTTTGACAGATGGCATTAAGGAGAAAATAATTATTGTTCTGCCTGCAATTTTGCGGGACGGGGAGTTTGAAAAATACGTGGCTGACACAAAAAGTCTGCTCGACTCAGGCTATCACGGAGTGTCGGTTCACAATATTGCATTGATTGAGTCCTTTGAGGGATATAAGGTTTACGGTAGCTTTCGCTTGAATATTTTCAACAGCCCTGCGCTCAAGGTGTTTAAGGATTTGAAGCTGGAAGCGGCAGAGCTTTCACCTGAACTCACTCTAAGGCAGATCGACTCTCTTGAAAAAACGCTTCCGACTCAGGTTATGGTATACGGCAGACTGCCCCTTATGGTGTCAGATAACTGCATTATCCGAAACGGAAGTTCCTGTCCCTGTAAAGGGGATAATACTATTACCGATCGAATGGGAATGAAGTTCCCTGTGATTAAAGACGGTGACATATGCAGAAGTGTTGTTCTCAATTGCAAAAAGACCTTTATGGGCTTTGAAATGGAAAAAATAAAGAATGCAGGGGTTAATTTTTTCAGAATATACTTTACTGATGAAGCTCCTGAAGAATGCGATAAAATCTGTGATACATTTCTTTGCGGTGGCGATTACAGACCTAAAGATTTCACAAAGGGACATTTTTATAATAAATGTCGGTGAAATATTTTGATATTTCAGTTTGCTAAATTTAGCAAACCATTGTGAAAACTATGTTTTCACAAGCCGACTTTATTGCAATGAACTATCGGGAAATTGCATCGCAATTTCCTCGTCAAAATAACATTTTGACGAGGAAAAACGTTAAACACGTTTTTCTCTAAGATACTTTTATTATAAAGGTGTTGCAAATTAAAAAGGAGATATAAAAATGATTACACGCTGGGATAAGGCTATATTTGTTTTTGTGCTGCTTTTGGCTGTTATGATACACCTGTTTTTTTCTTTTTCAGTTCTGGGTGAGCAGGCAGAGACGATTTCTGTTTTTGTTGACGGTGAGGAATATGCAACCTATAGGCTTGCTGAAATTTCGGGCACAAAAACTGTTGAGATTGATACCCAGTTCGGCAGGAATGTACTCAAAATAACAAGCAAAGGTGCAAAAATGATTGAAGCTACGTGTCCTGACAAAACCGATATTCAAGTCGGAGAAATTTCAAAACCGGGACAGATGCTTGTGTGCGCACCGAACAGACTGGCTGTAAGAATTTTCGGAAAAGATAATACTGAGGTTGACAGGGTGACATATTAATGAAAAGAAGCTTTTTTGCTCCAAAACAAATCGGAATAATGGCAATGTTTGTGTCAATGGGTTTAATTCTGCAATATGCTGAAAGCCGAATTCTCATTTCTCCTGTTCCCGGCGGAAAGCTGGGGCTTGCGAACATTGTTTCAATCATAAACATATTTATGTTCGGCGGCGGAAATGCAATGCTGATTGCGATTCTCAGAGCCTTTTTGGGGGCACTTCTCACGGGGGGAGCTATGGCGATACCCTATAGTCTTGCAGGAGCGTTTTTTTCTACTCTTGTAATGTGTGTCTTGAAAAAATACTGCTATCCAAGGGTTAGTATGGTGGGAATGAGTATTGCAGGGGCTGCGGGGCATAACCTTTCACAGGTTTGTGTTGCGGCGTTGGTGCTCTCGTCGGCATATATTTTTTCGTATTTGCCCTTGCTGCTTGCAGTTTCGGCAATAAGCGGTGCGGTAACAGGTTATGCGGCACAGATTTTCGGTAACAGATTTTTGAAATACGGTGATAAAAAATGAATAAGAATATAATACTTGCATCAAATTCTCCCAGACGCCGTGAGCTGTTGGCAATGTTGGGACTTGATTTCAAAACAATTGCGGATAATACTCCCGAGCCTATGAACGGCAGCCTTCAGCCTGATGAAACGGTTTGCAGACTGGCGAGATTCAAGGGCGAAAATGTGATTTCGACCTTGAATTCCTCTGAAGCGGCTGTTGTTATTGCTGCAGATACGGTGGTTGCTATTGACGGGAAAATTCTTGGCAAGCCGAAGAATAGGGAGGATGCTGAAAAAATGCTGTCTCTCCTTAGCGGAAATATGCACTGTGTTTACACAGGTGTTTTCGTGAGAGATACCAATACAGAAAAAACTGTAATTTTTTGCGAAAAAACAGAAGTATTTTTCAAAAAACTTGACATTGGCGAGATAAAAGATTATATTAATACTGGGGAGCCGATGGACAAAGCAGGTGCTTACGGTATTCAGAATTTAGGTTCACTTTTTGTCGAAAGGATAAACGGTGACTATTTTAATGTTGTGGGCTTGCCTCTTTCGAAGCTTGGCGAAACTCTGAAAAATGACTTTGGTATTAAGCTTTTTTAATCTAAACTGATACAAATTATACATAAGGAGTGTTTTTATTATGGCGAACGAAATAGGAATTGATTTGGGGACTTCCAATACTATTATTTATCTCAGAGGTAAGGGCATTGTTGTGAACGAGCCCACCGTTGTTGCGGTGAGCCGCACAAACGGAAAAATTCTTTCAATAGGCAAGGCTGCGGGCGAAATGCTTGGCAGAACTCCTGTTGATATTTGTGCTGTTACCCCTATCAAAGAGGGAGTTATTGCAAATTTTGACATTACGGTTGCAATGCTTAAATATTTTATCAAAAAGGCTACAAATTCTTCGATTCTAAAGCCGAAAGCGGTTGTATGCATTCCTTCGCATATAACTGACGTTGAAAAACGTGCTGTGAGAGATGCTGTTCTGGCTGCAGGCGTAAAGGAGGTTTTTCTGCTCGAAAAATCAATGGCTGCAGCTATCGGTGCTGGTATTTCGGTCAACGCTCCTGTGGGTTCTATGGTTGTTGATATCGGCGGCGGCACAACGGAAATTGCTGTTGTTTCCTTGGGCGGTATTGTTTCAACACAGAGCCTCAAGGTTGCAAGCCAGACCTTTGATAATGACATTATTCTCTTTATGAAGAAAAACCACAATCTCATTATCGGCAACATCACAGCCGAAGAAATCAAAACAGAGATTGGTTCTGCCTGCTCGTTGAAGGAAGAACTTTCTCTGGAAATTAAAGGTCGTGATTTAGTTTCGGGACTTCCCAGAACTGCACTCGTGAATTCCGAAGAAGTAAGAGAAGCTATTCAGGAAAGTCTTGCTGCAATCATTGACGGAATCAAGTCGGTTCTTGAAAAAACTCCGCCCGAGCTTGCTGCAGATATAATTGAGTCAGGCATTGTTCTTACAGGTGGCGGCGCAATTCTCAAGGGCCTCGGCAGACTTATCAATGCTCACACTGAGATACCCATTTATATTGCGGAAGCCCCCTCAGAGTGTGTTGCAATTGGTGCAGGCAAAGCTCTTGAAGAGGTTAAATCCTTGCACTCGTTGCTGATGTCAGAATAGCTTTCATATAAATTTTTGAGAGGAGATACATCTTTTGAAAAAGTTTTTTAAAAACAGATGTGTTTTCGGATTAATAATTCTTGTTGTTATAATAAGCGTGATTATCGGTGTTGTCAATGCAACCAATCCCGACGTTACCTTTACTGAAAACGTTGTTCAGATTGTTGTGACACCCATTCAGAAGCTTTTTACCAATATCGGCAACGGTGTGTCGGGATTTTTCGGATATTTTTCGGATATTGACGATATGAAGGCTGAAATTGAAGCTCTGAAGACTGAAAATGCTCAGCTTAAATCCGATATAGACAAGAACGAAAGCAAGGCTCTTGAAAATGAAGAGCTTCGCAGACTTTTGTCGTTGAAAGAGGCTTATCCTGAGCTTGAGCTTGAAGCTGCCGAAATCATCGGACGCGACCCGTCGAACTGGTATAACACCTTTACCGTTGATAAGGGTGCCATAGACGGCGTTGTCCTTAATCAGGCAGTAATTTCAGTTAATAAATCCCTTGTGGGTAGAATCAGCGAGGTGGGCACAACCTGGGCAAGGGTTGTGACAATCAACGACCCGGGAAATTCTGCAGGTGCCGAGGTTGTAAGGTCAGGCGAGTACGGTGTTATTGAAGGGGATTCTTCAAATCTCAAGGATGCAAACTGTATTCTTTCGCTGTTGTCAAAAAATGCGAATATAGTTGTCGGTGACAAGGTTGTGACCTCGGGCAGAGGCGGAATTTACCCAAAAGGTCTCATCGTAGGAAAGGTTCTTGAAATCAGGCCTGATGTTCAGGGAATTTCTCAGTATGCGGTAATCAGCCCCGAGGCAGATATTGACAATCTGAAGACCGTTATGATTGTAATGAACGATATGAACTATATGAATGAATAATCCGAAAGGTGCAGATTATGAAAATAACAATGCATGGGGTTTTTCTTCTGCTTTTTTCAATACTTCAGGCTACCTGGCTTGAATATATTGAGATTTTCGGTGTGAAGCCCAATTTGTTTCTTGTTTATATAATTTTGATATGCTGCTTTTGTGAATGGATGGAAGGGGCAACCCTTGGCTTTGTCTTTGGCTTTGTTCTTGATATGCTGATTGGCAGATTTTGGGGGCTGAATGCTCTCCTTGGCTTGATTCTGGGTTACTCTGTCTCTCGGTTCTGCGAAAAGCTTCTCAGCAATAATAATGTCCTGATTTCAATGGCGTTTGTTTTTGTTGCGTCCTTGCTCCACGAAGGAATTTATTATTTCGTTTCCTTTCTCGGAACAGATAATATGCGTTTTGGCGCAACGCTGCTGAGATATATTATTCCTGAAGGTGTTTATAATGCCGTTATTGCATTTGTACTTTATTTTCCGATAAATCGTCTCGCTAAATTCTTTTATACTGATAAGGGTGAAACAATTGGATAAAAAAGGCTTGAGAGCTCGTTTTATTTTCATATTTTGCTTTCTTGCCGTGTTCACAGTGATTTGTGTGGCACGGCTTTTTAGCTTGCAGATTGTTCACGGCGACGACTATAAGGAAAAGGCGGAAAACCGTCTTGTCCGCGCCTATCCTATAAAGGCTCCCAGAGGAGAAATGCTTGACAGATTTGGCAGACCAATGGTCACAAACAGTATGGGCTATTATGTCCAGATTCAGGATGTTACCGATGACGAAAGTGTTTTGAACAAAACCTTGTTTAACCTTATAAAGATTTTTGAAGCGGACAATATTGAATATTTTGATGATTTTCCCATCACGGGATACCCCTATAAATTTAATTTTTCGGAGTCCGAAAAGCCTGACGAAGCCCTTAAAAAATGGAAAAAGGAGCATAAGCTTGAAGAATTTGAGTCAGCAAAGGAAGTAATTGAATACTTTTTTGATGAATACGGTATTTCTGAAGATTATTCTCCCAAGGATGCCAGAAACATTGCTGCGGTTCGCTACACAATGGAATCAAAAAGCTTCAGTGTAATGAATCCATATACCTTTGCCAACAATATAACAATGGACACGGTTCAAAAAATAAAAGAAACCTCCTTTAATCTGGGCGGAGTAAGTGTTGAAATTGAGCCTGTTCGTGAATATGTGAATGGAAATATGGCAGCTCATATTTTGGGAAGAACCGATATTATTTACAAGGAAGAATACGACCTGCTCAAAGACCGGGGTTACGGTATGAACGACATTATCGGAAAAGATGGTCTTGAAAAGGTTCTTGAAAAATATCTCAAAGGAACCGACGGCTACAAGCGTGTCGAGCAGACCAAATCAGGGTCAGTTTCGCAGACCCTGAGCATAAAACCGGCAGAAACCGAGAATTTTGCAGTTCTTACAATAGATTCAGAGCTTCAGAAGGTGACGGAAGAAGCTCTTGCAAAAAACATTGAAGCGGCACGCAGCGACAGAGGTCATGATTGTTTCAGCGGTGCGGCAGTTGCCGTTGAAATCGGTACGGGAGAAGTGCTTGCGATGGCATCGCTGCCGGGCTACAATCCTGCCGAATATACAAAGAATTATAACGAGCTGTTCAACAATCCTCAAAATCCGCTGCTTAACAGAGCTTTGGGGGGAGCATATACTCCCGGCTCAACCTTTAAGCCCCTTACCTCGATTGCAGCTCTTGAAGAAGGTATAATTGAACCCAACACCAGAATAGAAGACCTGGGCGTTTATAAATACTACGCACCCTCTTATCAGCCAACCTGTCTTATATGGAAAAATACAGGCGAAACCCACGGCTCAATTAACGTTTCTGAAGCAATCGGTGTTTCGTGCAATTATTTCTTTTATGATGTGGGCAGACGGCTCACAATTGACAAGATTTCGCATTATGCCAAGGCGTTTGGTCTTGGTCAGACAACGGGCATTGAGCTTGCGGAATCCGAAGGTATTGTTGCAAGCAAGGAATTCAGAGAATCACGGGGTCTTGAATGGTATCCCGGTGATACTCTTCAGGCGGCAATCGGTCAGTCAGATAATATGTTTACGCCTGCTCAGCTTGCAAGCTATGTGAGCACAATTATTAACAAGGGCACACGATATTCACTTCATCTTGTAAAGGAAGTCAGAAATTACAATACAGGTGAGGTTGTATACAAAAATGAGCCAACAGTGATTTCGGAATATGAAATAACCGATGAAACGCTCAATGCCGTTAAAGACGGTATGAGACGTGTTACCGAGGATGGAACGGCAAAGGCGGTTTTTGAAGAGTTTGAAATTCCTGTCGGCGGCAAAACGGGTACAGCCGAAGTCAGTCAGGGAAGCGACACGGTTCTTTTTGTGGGTTTTGCTCCCTATGACATTCCAAAGATTGCTGTTGCGGTTGTTTTGGAGCACGGAGCAACAAGCCGCTATGCAGCTCAGGTGGCGAGAGATATGTTTGACCACTATCTTGGACTCTCGGATGTAACCGATGAAATTAGTCCTGTAAATACGTTGCTCAAGTAAGCATTGGTTTTTTTGCACAAAAAATGCCATTAAGTTTTTTCACAAAATTCAAATTATATTTTGACATTTTCCATAATTTGTGATAATATGTTTTGGGATGATATTCGTATATTAATGTGGAGGTTTTTTGATGTCAGACGTAATTGTTATAGCTTCGGGCAAAGGCGGAGTAGGAAAAACCTCATTAACAGCAAATCTCGGTGTTGCCCTTTCGAGGCTGGGGAAAAAGGTTTTGCTCATTGATGCTGATATCGGCTTGAGAAATCTGGACATTGCTCTGGGGCTTGAGAACAAGATTGTTTATGACATTGTCGATGTTGTCTCGGGTGAATGTGAGCCTTTAACGGCAGTTATAAAAGACAAACGTTTTGAAGGTCTGTTTTTTCTTCCTGCAGCGCAAACAAAGGATAAGGATGACGTTTCTGCAGAGCAGATGAACATTCTTTGCAACAAAGTGAAGGATGACTATGATTTTGTCCTGATTGACTGTCCTTCGGGAATTGATCGTGGCTTTAAAGCTGCAGTATCTCCGGCTGACAGAGCCTTGATAGTCACCACCCCTGAGATTTCTGCAATCCGTGATGCGGAGAGAGTTGCAGGAATTCTTGAAGCAGGAGGAATCAAAGACTTCCGTGTGGTTATAAACAGAATCCGCCCTGATATGGTTAAAAGCGGTGAGATGATGAGTGTGGATGAAATTCTGGAGCTTCTAAACATAGACCTGATTGGAATTATTCCCGAAGACCCGGGAATGTTTGCAGCAACAAACGGGGGCAATCCCATTGTAGGAGCTATAAATTCCATTGCGGCTGCAGGCTGCAGAAATATTGCGGAACGACTCTGCGGAAATCACGTTCCGCTTATGGACGTTGACGAAAAGAAATTTTTAAAGGGATATAAGAAGGTTTTCGGCAAAAGAAAACGATAAAATAAAAATCGGGAGGTCAGAAAGTGAACATAGCTTTGATTGCACACGATAAGAAAAAAGAATTGATGGTGGATTTTTGCATTGCCTACAAAGGTATTCTCAGTCAGCATAATCTCTGTGCTACAGGCACAACGGGAAGTCTCATCATTGAAGCAACCGGGATGAACGTAAATTTATTCTTATCCGGGCCCCAGGGCGGCGACCAGCAGATTGGTGCCAGAATTGCCTATAACGAAATTGACCTGGTTCTGTTTTTCAGAGACCCTCTGACAGCGCAGCCCCACGAGCCTGATGTTTCGGCACTTTTCAGACTGTGTGATGTTCACAATATTCCTCTTGCAACTAACAGCGCAACAGCTGAGGTTATGATAAGAGGTCTTGAACGCGGTGACCTTGCATGGCGTGATATTGTCAACCCCAAAAGCTCAAGATAACATAATTTGAATTGAAGCATAAAGCCACAAAATCTGCAGGCTTCCGTCCTGAGATGATGTGGCTTGATTTCTTTCCAACAAGCTCAAGATATTTACAGAAAAAACAATCAAAGAAATCACAGACTTTGTTTTATACATAGCTGTTTTCTGCACGGTTGTGATTTCATTGAGATTTTAAGTAAAGGAAGTGCTGCGGCATATAATTATTTATTATGCAAATTTTTAAAATTTTTGAAAAAACACTTGCAATTTGCAAAAAAGTGTGTTATACTCATTGAGTTAATTATGGGTAGTCCTCTGCTTACCGCCTATCTGGAGGCTGTATGGTATGAATATCTGAAATAGAAAGGAAGAAAAAATATGAACATTTTAGACCAGATCACTCAGGAACAGATCAGAACAGATCTTCCCCAGCTTAACATCGGTGACACAGTTCGTGTTTATGTTAAGGTAAAAGAAGGAAGCAGAGAAAGAGTTCAGATGTTCGAAGGAACAATCATGAAAAAGAACCACGGCGGAATTCGTGAAACATTTACTGTAAGAAGACTTTCTTACGGCGTTGGTGTTGAAAGAACATTCCCCGTAAACTCACCTAACATTGACCGCATAGAGGTTTCAAGACGCGGTAAGGTTAGACGCGCTAAGCTCTACTATCTCCGTGACAGAGTTGGTAAGGCTGCAAAAGTTAAAGAAAAGATTTAACAACACATATGGCGGGTATTTTTTCAAATACCTGCCATTTCACTATTTGCAGGAGGGTGTTAAAAATGGAAGACTTTGAAAAGAATAATGAAGAAATTACCGAAGAGGTGTTTGATAGTGAAATAATTGAAGATGAAGAGTTTGAAGAAGAACAGGGACTCAACTGGAAAAAAGAGGTTTGGGAATGGGCAAAGGCGATTATTTTTGCCGTTGTAATTTCTCTTGTTCTCAAAAGCTACGTTCTCACCCTTGCAAAGGTGGACGGCGAATCAATGGAGCCCACACTTCAGCACGCAGACCGTCTTTATGTGAACAAGCTGTTTTATGCACCTAAAAAGGGTGACGTTGTGATTGTTGAGACCGATGACCCAAGTGCGCCTTTTTATATCAAGCGCGTTATTGCAACCGAGGGTGATACTGTGTTCATTAATTTTGTCACAGGTGATGTCTATATCAATGACGAGATAATCGAAGAGCCCTATATTGCAGAGAATACTCACCTTATGGGGACGTATATTTATGACCTCATACTTGATGACAATTTCAGCCGTGAAAAACCGATTGTTATCGGCGAGGACGAAGTGTTTGTTATGGGTGACAACCGCAATAACAGCAAAGACAGCCGTGAGATTGGACCTGTTTCCACAGATGATATTGTGGGTCACGCTGTGTTCCGTTTCTGGCCCCTTAACAATATGGGCAACACGGATTATTCCTTTGAAGAATAGAGGTAAAATATGCAGATACAATGGTTCCCGGGGCATATGGCGAAAACCCGAAAGCTCATTACCGAAAACCTCAAGCTGGTTGATGTGGTAATAGAGCTGGTTGATGCCAGACTTCCCCTGTCATCACGAAACCCTGAAATCGACAGAATTGTAGGCAAAAAGCCCAGAGTTCTTGTTCTTAACAAAAGTGATATTGCGGACCCTACGGCAAACGATTTGTGGGTTAAATTTTTTGAGAAAAAGGGAATATGCACCATTGCAGCAGACAGCCTTTCGGGCAAGGGTCTAAAGAATTTTGATGCTGCAGTTGAAAGAGTTCTTGCCGAAAAGCTTGAACGTGACAAAGAAAAGGGGCTTCAGCGACGTGCAACAAAAATGCTTGTTGTCGGAATTCCCAATGTAGGAAAATCTTCGTTCATAAACCGTCTTTCGGGCAGAGCTGCAGCAAAAACAGGCGACCGCCCCGGTGTTACAACCGCAAAGCAATGGATAAGAACAGCAGGAAAGTACGAGCTTCTGGACACTCCGGGCATTTTGTGGCCCAAGTTTGAGGACCCTGAGGTTGGCAGACGCATTGCATTTACAGGGGGCATTAAGGATGAAATTATGGACATAGAAGAGCTTGCCTTTTACCTAATCAGTTTTTTGCGAAAAAATTATTGCGATATGCTGATTTCGCGGTTCAAGCTGGATGAAGACCTTGAGGCATATGACGATTTTGAGCTTCTTGAGCTTATCGGAAGAAAGCGAGGCTGCATTATATCAGGGGGAAACATAGATACCCTGCGTGCTGCAAACCTTGTTCTTGATGAATTCAGGGCTGCAAAAATCGGAAAGATAACATTGGAATTACCGTAAGACATCTTGGGCAGATATATGAAAATATATCTGCTCTGTTTATGTATATTTTGGAGGTTTATTATGAAAGAAATTGAAAAATCATTATATGCTGAGGGCTACAGGCTTATTGCAGGAGTTGATGAGGCAGGAAGAGGTCCTCTTGCGGGACCTGTTTGTGCCGCTGCAGTTATTTTGCCCGAAGACCTGGTTATTGAAGGCATAAACGACTCAAAAAAGCTCACAGAGAAAAAACGAGAAAAGCTTTTTGACATTATAATTGAAAATGCAGTTGCCTATTCAATCGAATTTTCGTCTCCTGACGTGATTGACAAAATTAACATCCGTCAGGCAACGTCACTTGCAATGCATAATGCGGTAAAAAATCTTGAAACAGCTACTGATTTTGTAATTGTGGACGGAAACGACAATATCCCTTTTGACATTCCTTATCGTTATGTTGTGAAGGGTGATGCAAAGTCTCAGACCATTGCTGCCGCTTCGATTCTTGCAAAGGTGAGCCGTGACAGGCTTATGGTTGAACTGGACAAGGAATATCCCGAATACGGCTTTGCAAAGCACAAGGGTTACGGAACAAAAGCCCATTGTGAGGCAATACAGAAATACGGTGTTCTTGAAATTCATCGCAAGAGCTTTATGACAAAAAAGGTTTTGGGAAAATAGAATGAAAAAAGGATTTTTTAACAAAATGCAGGGCGTCTGCGGAGAGGATGCTGCTGCAAGCTATCTGAAGAAAAATAAATATAACATTTTAAAAAGGAATTACCGCAACAAAATGGGTGAAATTGATATAATAGCCCAAAAAGGCGACGAGCTTGTGTTTGTTGAGGTGAAAACCCGAAGCAGCTCTCAGTTCGGAACACCTGCACAGGCTGTTACATATTATAAAAAGCAGCGAATGGTTAATGCGGCAAAATGGTATATTGCCCAAAATCCCACTGATTGCAACATACGTTTTGACATTATTGAGGTTTTCGGAGTGTTTACAGACGACGGCTTTGAGCTTGAGAATATAAATCATATTGAACAGGTTTTTTTGGAGGTTTGAAGTGACGGTTTTTGATGCACATTGCGACACTCTGCAAAAGATAACCGATTCTGGCGAAGATTTGCTGCATAATTCTTATCACGTTGACATTGAACGGATAATTGAGATGCAAAATAAATATGTACAGGTTTTTGCGGCTTTTATAAACAAAGAACAGGACGCTTTGCCGCCATTTTTAAGGTGCAGACAGCTGATTGATAAATACTTTGAGGAAGTTAAGAAAAACAATAGCTCAATTTGTCATTGCAACAGCACAAAGGAAGTGAAAAAAGCTCATAAAGAAAATAAAATAGCTTCGCTTCTCAGCATTGAAGGGGGCGAGGCTTTTGAGGGGAAGCTTGAAAACCTGCATTATTTTTATAATCAAGGTGTTCGAATAGTGACCCTGACCTGGAATTTTTCAAATGAGCTTTGCGATGGAATTGAGGTAAACCAAAAGGGACTTTCAGATTTCGGCAAAAAGGTTGTATCCGAAATGAATTCTTTGGGTATGCTGATTGATGTATCACATATTTCCGAAAAAGGCTTTTGGGATGTGCTTGAAAATTCAAAAAAGCCCATAGCGGCAACTCATTCAAATGCCCGTGAAATATGCCCTCACAGGCGCAATCTTTCGGATGAACAGATTTGTGCAATTATAAAAAACGGAGGATGCATAGGAATAAATCTTTACCCGCCCTTTTTGTCGGAGAGTAAAAGCACTGTCAAAAATGTTGTTGAACATATTGAACATATTTTGTCTCTCGGCGGAGAAAATAATATTGGTCTGGGCTGTGACTTCGACGGTGTGGATATACTTCCCGAGGGGATTTCGGGAGTGCAGGATTTAAGCAAGCTTTTTGATGAGCTTCAGCGTTTGGGTTATGCAGATTTACTGATAAAAAAGCTGTTATCAGACAACTTTTTGAA
>JAZOCL010000116.1:0-5149 GCA_045596485.1 Clostridia bacterium | reverse complement strand
TTCAAAAAATAAAGCTAATATATCATAACTCCGAATATCCTTTTTCAGTATGTTCGGGGTTTTGTTTTTTGAAAAGCTTTTATTTGCATTGAAAGTGTTGGTACGATGTGGTATAATGAATTCAACAAAGTTGAATTCAGCTAAATTCGCCTGGCGGCGAGCTAAATGTGCTAAAGCACGCTAAATTACTTCGTAGCTAAATTGACCTACGGTCAGCTAACGGCGAATTTAATTTAGCTACTCCAAACGAGTTATTTAGCTATGGAGCAAAGCGGAATAATTTAGCAAGAAATAACAATCTCGTTTGAGTGGATAGGATGAACCCCAAATTTTAAATACTTTATATTGGGGTTTATTGCTATTAACCCTGCTGTTTTTGGCGACGAAGCAGAAAAGCTTACACTTACACAGAGTACATACGATATGTAATTGGAGGACAGGATAATGAGTATTAAAGAACAGGCGCTTGAAAGGCATAAGGAATGGCAAGGGAAAATTGAGGTTATATCAAGGACTCCCGTTAAAAACAGAGAACAGCTGTCACTTGCATACACACCGGGTGTTGCAGAGCCGTGTCTTGTAATTCAAAAAGATATAAACAAGTCCTTTGAACTAACCCGCAGACACAATTTGGTTGCGGTTATTACCGACGGTTCTGCGGTTCTGGGCCTTGGAGACATCGGCCCTGAGGCGGGTATGCCGGTTATGGAGGGAAAATGTGCACTATTTAAGGAATTTGCAGACGTTGACGCATTTCCTCTTTGTATAAAAACACAGGATGTAGACGAGCTTGTAAGAACAATTTACTTGTTGTCAGGCTCATTTGGCGGAATTAACCTCGAGGACATTGCGGCACCAAGATGCTTTGAAATTGAAAGACGCTTGAAGGAAATCTGCGATATTCCTGTTTTTCACGACGACCAGCACGGAACTGCAATCGTGGTTGCTGCTGCAATGATTAATGCATTAAAGGTTGTTAAGAAGGATATTGGCGATATCCGCGTTGTTATAAACGGTGCGGGAAGTGCCGGAACAGCAATCGGTATGCATCTTATGAAGCTGGGAGTTAAAAACCTTGTTATGGTAGATAGATTTGGTATTATCTGCGAGGGTATGGACGGACTTTCTGACGCTCACAAAGAGCTTTCAAAGATTACAAACCGTGACAAGCTTCAGGGAAATCTCTCGGATGCAATGAGGGGTGCAGATGTATTTATCGGCGTATCTGCACCGAATATTGTATCTTCCGATATGGTACAAACGATGAATGAGGGAGCTATAATCTTTGCTATGGCAAATCCTGTACCCGAGATTCTTCCTGATGTTGCAAAAGAAGGTGGAGCGGCAGTTGTAGGAACGGGACGGTCTGACTACCCGAACCAGATAAATAACGTAGTGGCATTTCCCGGAATTTTCAGAGGTGCGCTTGATGTTCGCGCAAGCGATATTAATGACGAAATGAAGATGGCGGCATCTTATGCTATTGCCGGACTTGTTTCGGATGAGGAGCTGAACGCTGAATATATATTGCCTATGGCTTTTGATGAAAGAATAGGCAAAACTGTTGCAGCAGCAGTTGCTGAGGCTGCAAGAAAGAGCGGCGTTGCAAGAATATAACCGAAAAATCAAAATAATGACGGCATCTAATTTGCACAATAGTTTTATAATGAATTCAGCGATATAAATTCGTTGCAGAATTTGCGATATGTACCGTGTGCGATATACCTGCGATGCGATATGTCACTTGAGCGACGGGAAAAGAATTGAAATCTTTATAATCGGGAAATAACCAAGAAAATATTTTTGAAGATATAAAAAAAGATGGCGGATTCGGCAAAAAGCTTGCTGCTATGTATGAGATGAAGTGATGTTGATGAAAAAAGAAATCCGAAAAACAATTAAAGAAAAACGTTCCGCAATGGACAAGGCTGAAGCCGCTCAAAAAAGTGCGGCGGCGGCTCAGATGTTTCTTTTGAGTGAGTTCTATAAGTCGGCAAGGCAGTTTATGCTTTATATGCCTTTGGGCAACGAAACCGACACATCAGAAATTATGAAAGCGGCTTTTCAAGACGGAAAATCGGTGCTTCTTCCTGTTACTGACGAGAAAAGCGGCAGGATAACGCCTTGCCTTGTTACGGAGGAGACTGAGTTCATAGCAGGAGCATTTTCGGTCAGGGAGCCTGCGAAATGGAAAGAAGCAGATATGTCGAAAACAGACGTTATTATTGTCCCAGGGATTGCCTTTGACAGAAGCGGTGCAAGGATTGGCTTTGGCAAGGGCTGCTATGATATGCTTTTAAAAAACTGTCCGTCGGTCAAGGTGGGCTTCTGCTACGGCTTTCAGATTTGTGATGAGATACCCTTCGAGGAACACGATATAAAAATGGATTATCTGGTTACTGAAAAGGGAATTGTTAAATGTGAATAAGATTGATGAGGTAAAATGAAATGAAAAGAATTCTGTTTGTCTGCCACGGTAACATATGCCGTTCGCCCATGGCGGAATTTGTTCTTCGGGATATGCTGAAGAGGGAAAGGATGGAAGGTGAATTTTCGGTTGCGTCGGCTGCCACAAGCTATGAAGAAATTGGAAACGGTGTTCACCCCGGAACCCGTGCAAAGCTTGCGGAGGTTGGAATTTCGGCCTCGGGGAAAACTGCTGTACATATGGAGAAATCGGACTATTCAGGATATGACTATATAATCGGTATGGACAGCGCAAACATCAGGAATATTCTTCACATAACGGGTGGAGACCCTGAAGGAAAGATTTTTAAGCTGCTCGATTTTGCAGAAGAGGACGGAGACATTGCCGACCCTTGGTATACCCACAACTTTGACTTGACTTACCATGATGTGGTTAGAGGCTGCGAAGGCTTGATGAAGAAATTGAAGAAAGAATAAAAATTACCCTGCGGCAAAAATGCGGCAGGGTTTTTGGCTGTTGTTTGGGGCTCCGCTTTGGTCAAGGAGTCTTTATCTTTTTTGGAGCCTTGAATTCAAGAGCGGCGCTGTCGAGGGGAGACATAGCCTTGATTGAGGTGGAATACTCGGTGGGGGACATTCCTGTTTCTTTTTTGAACTGCAACGAAAAATAATGCACGCTTGAATAGCCCAGAAGCTCCGAAATCTGGGAGATGTTGTAGTTGTCCTCACGGAGATATTTTTTTGCCAGCTCAATTTTCATATGTATGAAATACTGTATGGGGCTGACGCCATAGTTGATTTTGAAAAGCCGGTTCACTCCCATTCGGCTGAGACCGCTGTAATTCACCAGCCGATCAATTGACATAGATTCGGATATGTGATCCATCATAAAGCTTTCGAGAATGTTAAGCATTGAACCCGAATTGTTCACCGCAAAGCTGCGGCGCTGTATGGGTGGAGTGCTTTGGCGCAGAAACAAAATCAATAATTCGCAGATGTATTGCTTTAACAGCTGGTTACAGCCTACTGCACGGGGCTCTTTTTGCTCCAGGGTAGTAATTAATATGTCATTGAGGGGAGTGGAGAAACCATTTGTATATTCTGAAAGAATTTTTGAAATCAGAATTTTGTGCTCCTGACCTGCTTTGAGAACCCGGTTGGCAAAAAAATCCATTGCAGGCGATGTGCATTCAAAGCTAACAATGGCAACGTTGGGCGCAGTTTTGCCGTTTGCACGAATATTGTGCCACTCGTTTGGCTTGTGAAAAATTACGTGACCCTGAGAAAGGATTATTTCACGGTCATCGGCTGTTGCGGTGACCTCGCCTTTGTCAACATAAACAAGCTCCCAGAAGCTGTGCTTTTCGCCGTGAAAGCAGAAATCCTTTGAATATTCAAAATAGTGAACCGAAAAAAGCTTTCCGATTTCAAGAGTGTTTTCCAGGTCATATCCTGTATGGATTGACATAGGTTTTCACCTCCGCAATGAATTTTGCATATTCTAAAAATATATGTTCTTTTTAAAGAATAGCAAAAAAATCTTAAAAAATCAATAGAAAAGGGATTATTTTATAAAAGAAAGTTATTTTTAAGTAAATACAAAAAGAAATTTATAATATATAATAGTAATAGACAGAAAATTTGAAATCGGATTATGTGTGGTGTTGTGTAATTGACATAACGCCTCAGATTTGTGTTTCACAGGATAAAAATATCATTAGGAGATGTGAATTGAAATGAACCAAAAAACAACGCTTGTAATTATGGCAGCAGGAATGGGCAGCAGGTTCGGCGGGCTTAAGCAGATTGCTCCCGTTGGACCGAAGGGTGAAATCATTCTCGACTTTTCGGTTTATGATGCTGTGAAGGCAGGCTTTGACAAGACTGTTTTTATTATCAGACGCGACATCGAAAAGGACTTTCGTGAAATTGCCGGAAGAAGAATTGAAAAAATGACCGATGTTGATTATGTTTTTCAGGATATGGAAACATTGCCAAAGGGCTTTTCGGTTCCCGAAGGAAGAACAAAGCCATGGGGAACGGGTCACGCGGTTTATTGCACAAAGGATGCTGTTGACACACCCTTTGCACTGATTAATGCCGATGACTATTACGGTCAGAAATCCTTCAGGATTCTTCACGATAATCTTGTTGAGAACAATGAGACCTGTATGGTGGGTTTTTCTCTTGGCAACACAATCACCGAAAACGGAACGGTTTCACGCGGAGTTTGCGATGTTCAGGAGGGAATTCTCAGGGGTGTTGTTGAGCATACCGACCTTGACAGAAACAGCGGTATTCCGCTTGAGACAATTGTTTCGATGAATATGTGGGGACTTCTCCCCTCGGTGTTCGGAGACGTTGAGGCGGATTTTGTGAAGTTCCTTGAAAATCTGAAAAATCCTCTGAAGGATGAATTTTATATTCCCTTTGTTGTGGACAATATGATTCGCACCAAGGGCGAAAAGGTTAGAGTTCTTGAAACAGACGAAAAATGGTACGGTGTTACCTATAAAGAAGATAAAGATACCGTTGTTGAGGCAATGGAAAAATTTGTGAAGGATGGATATTACGATGGAATTTAGTCTGAAGGATATTTGTGCACAGTTTAATATTGAAACAAATATCGAAGGTTACGGAAACGGACACATTAATGATACATACCTTTGTGAATCGGCACCCAGAGTTATTCTCCAGAGAATTAACATTAAGGTATTCAAAA
>JAZOCL010000115.1:0-10169 GCA_045596485.1 Clostridia bacterium | reverse complement strand
TTTTCAAGAAACATTCTTTTTGCTGTACGCAAAATCTCATCACGGGTTCCGCCGCTTGTTACCGCTTTTCTTGCCATTTTGCTCCCTCCGAACTGTGTATTTGTCTTTTTATATTCCAATATTATCACAGTCAGAGAAATTTTGCAACCATTTTTTGAACATTGTTCAATGAGCTATATATAACAGCCTTAATTTTGCTGTAAGATTTTACAAGCCCATATTGACATTAAAGCTCGCATACAGCTAGTCCCTCTAGTGTCTTTTTTCAGCCACTATTTTTTATATTCCTCCAAAACAGTTTCTTCCTTAATAAATTTTAAAATTTCCATCAGCTTCTTCACCGAATAATCAACCATTGCACGGGCAATTCTTTCGTTCATACCCTCGTATATATCGCCCTCATACGAGTTTGAAAAATATTATTTCAAAAGAAATTTGTGTTTTTTCAAAATTTCTCTTGACATTCATTTCAAATTATGGTATCATATTTCTTGTCTTTTGGACAAGTTAAATGGCGGTATAGCTCAGTTGGCTAGAGCATACGGTTCATACCCGTAGTGTCACTAGTTCGAATCTAGTTACCGCTACCACCCTTAAAGCCCGTGTTTTATCAACACGGGTTTTGCACAAGGGAACAAACTTAATACGGCTCCTTGGTCAAGTGGTTAAGACTCCGCCCTCTCACGGCGGCTACAGGGGTTCGAATCCCCTAGGAGTCACCAAAAAAGGAACGCATATTGCGTTCCTTTTATGTTTGTGTCGGCTTTGCGAAAATGCATCTATTATTAACATGATAGCCAGAAAAAGCGGCTTGTTACGACAAGTCGCTTTTTGGACAATACCTGTTAGCTCATCAGGCTTGCAGTGATTTTTTATTTTTTCCACATATTGCTTATCTGCCACCCGAAGTCAAACACGGGCACAACCAGACAAACCTCAACCTCGTCCTCGTCAAGCGTCGGGTCGTTTGTGCAGCTCAGAGCAGGTGCATTCTTCACACGACCTTCGCTCTCGCATATTTCAAGCACCAGAGACTTCAAATCACCAATTGTTCCGCTCTCGGGCAGATTAATATGTAAAAAATAATCATTTATGCACTCAATCTTCAGTGTTGAAAGGTATCTGATGAGCTTGTCTCTCCTGCCGCGGTAGTCAATTCTGTACCATTCCTTGCTCTTTCCCACAAGCTTGTCCAGAATTTCACGGTTATCCGCCGTAATAAGTGCTGTTTTGCCTTCAAGCCTGGAAGGGTCCGCAAGAAACCTTGCAAGCTCTCTCTCGTTTTCAAAAATTTCCAGCAGCAGCATATCAAGTGCCTCCTATCTCTGCAAAAAAGACGTGCGATAAATCACACGTCTTTTCTTTAATGTCAGATTATCTGTTGTTGATAAGCTTTGTGAGCTCAACAGGTTCAACAATCTTGCCATCCTTATAAACACGCATATTTCCTGATGCGATTTCGTCAATAAGGATAACCTCGCCATTGTTATAGCCGAACTCAAACTTGATGTCCCACAAATCAAGACCGATTGTCTTCAGGTCGTCTGCAACAATCTTTGTGATTTTAAGTGTCTGTTCCTTCATACTTTTGAACATTTCGGGAGTCATAACACCGAGAGCTGCGAGACCTTCGGATGTAACCAGCGGGTCACCCTTCTCGTCATTCTTGAAGGTACATTCAACATAACCGCCCTCAAGCACTGTTCCGTCTTCAATATATTCGCCGTATCTGCGGATGAAGCTGCCCGTTGCAACCAGACGGCAGATAACCACCAGACCGTGCCCGAAACCTGTTGCAGGAAGAACCTCCATTGTTGCATCATCCAGATTGGCTCCAACATAGTGGGTCTTGATGCCGGCCTTTTTCAGCATTTCAAAATAATAAACAGATGTTTCAAGGTTAGCCTTGCCGATACCCTCAATTGTAAGACCGACTGAATTTTCGCCGGGATCAAAAACACCGTCCTTGCCGGTGCAATCATCCTTGAACTTCAGCATAACATTGCCGTTTTCAAGCTTGTAAACATCTTTTGTTTTTCCCTGATAAATCTTTTCCATTTTTCAAAACCCTTTCTTTATATTCATTTAACAAGATAATTTATTTTACCACACTTTTCTTCAAAATTACAGTACTTTTGCAAAAAAAATTAATTTTTTTCAAAATTTCTAAAATACTTGCCAAACAGAGCTTTTGGCGGTACAAATCCTTTGGTAATTTTTACGAAGAGAGGCGGCAAAACCAAAAGTCTCGTAACTATGTTACGAGACTTTTTGATTCGCATTTAATTTAGGACAAATCTTCAACAAAAAGGGTTCTTTCGCTGTTTTCGGTAGTTTCGGGAGCAGCAGGTGCTGCGTCACGGATTTCGAAGAACTTCTTTGCAACCTGAGGGAAGAGAGCATAGCTGAGAACGTCTTCCTCGCACTTTGCAATATCCTTTGTTTCTTCTCTGTACTTTTCAAGCTCGGGCGAAATAAGGTCAGCAGGACGAACATCAATAACTTTGTCGTCACCGATTGCCATTTTGCGAACCTCTTCGTTAACCTTGCCGGGCAGCTTGCCGTATTCGCCGCGGAGCAGACCCTTTGATTCCTTTGAAATCATCTTGTATCTGCCCATAAGAACGTTGAGAACCGCCTGAGTTCCAACAATCTGGCTTGTGGGAGTTACAAGGGGAGGGAAGCCAAAGTCTTCACGGACTCTGGGAACCTCTGCAAGAACCTCATAATATTTATCTTCGGCATTAGCCTGCTTGAGCTGTGAAATCAGATTTGAAAGCATACCGCCTGGAACCTGATAAAGAAGTGTGTTTGAATCAACATTGAGAACCTTGGGGTCAAGAGTTCCCTCTTCCTTCATCTTGGTTGCAACCTTTCTGAAATGAGCAGCTGCATCGCTTAAAACACCAAGGTCAAGACCTGTGTCATATTCTGTGCCCTTAAGTGTTGCAACAAGGCTTTCAGTTGAAGGATTGGCTGTGCCGTTTGCCATTGGCGAGAGAGCACAGTCAACAATGTCAACGCCTGCCTGAATTGCCATAAGGTTTGTCATATCGCCTGTTCCTGCTGTGTTATGTGTGTGCAGGTGAATGGGAACACCAACCTTTTCCTTCAGCTTTTTCACAAGGCTGTATGCATCATAAGGAAGAAGAAGGTTTGCCATATCCTTGATACAGATTGAATCTGCACCCTTTTCTTCAAGACGGCAGGCAAGGTCAACAAAGTAATCCTCGTTGTGAACGGGGCTCTGTGTGTAGCTGATTGCAGCTTCAAGGTGTCCGCCGTAATACTTCACGTACTTGATTGCTGCCTCCAGATTTCGGGGGTCGTTGAGAGCGTCAAAAACTCTCACAACATCGATACCGTTTTCGATTGATTTTTTGCAGAAGGCTTCAACAACATCATCTGCATAGTGCTTGTAGCCCAGGATGTTCTGGCCGCGGAACAGCATCTGCAGCTTTGTGTTGGGCAGGTGCTTTTTCAGGGTACGAAGTCTTTCCCAGGGGTCTTCGTTGAGGAATCTCATACAAGCGTCAAAGGTCGCGCCACCCCAGCACTCAAGTGACCAATATCCCGCCTTGTCAAGTGTCTCAAGGGCAGGAATCATATCCTCAAGCTTCATTCTGGTTGCAGCCTGTGACTGATGAGCATCACGAAGAATTGTATCTGTAATATATACTTTTGACATAATTCTATTTTCCTTTCGATAAATTGTGTCTGGTAAGGGCGATTCGTGAATCGCCCCTACAATATGACAGGATTACGGTTTAACCAAACAATGCAATAAGAACACCCGCTGCGATTGCAGAGCCGATTACGCCTGCAACGTTGGGACCCATAGCGTGCATAAGCAGGAAGTTGGACGGGTTTTCCTTTTGACCCACCGTCTGCGAAACACGAGCCGCCATAGGAACAGCCGAAACACCTGCTGAGCCGATGAGAGGGTTGATTTTGTTCTTCAGGAACGGGTTCATAAACTTTGCAAGAAGAACACCGCCTGCAGTACCCACGCCGAACGCAACAACACCAACAAAGATAATCGCAAGGGTCTTGGGTGCAAGGAAGGTATCGGCTGTTGCAGTTGCACCAACAGAAATACCCAGGAATATTGTTACAATATTCATAAGCTCGTTCTGAGCTGTCTTTGAAAGTCTTTCCGTAACGCCGCATTCCTTTGCAAGGTTACCCAGCATCAGGCAGCCAACCAAGGGACCTGCTGAGGGAACAAGAAGTGTTACAAAAACAGTAATCACAATGGGGAATACAATCTTTTCGGTCTTTGAAACCTCACGGAGAGGCTTCATAACAATCTGGCGCTCCTTCTTCGTTGTGAGAAGCTTCATAATGGGGGGCTGAATTACGGGAACCAGTGCCATATACGAATATGCAGCAACAGCTATAGGACCGAGAAGGTGAGGAGCAAGTCTTGTGGTAACAAAAATTGCCGTAGGACCGTCAGCACCTCCGATAATACCTGTTGATGCAGCTTCTTGAGGAGTGAATCCAAAAAATGCACTCATTACAATGTAGGTAATAAAGATACCCAGCTGTGCTGCCGCACCAAGAAGAAGACTCTTGGGGTTTGCAATCAGGGGGCCAAAGTCTGTCATCGCACCAACGCCAAGGAAGATAAGACAGGGATAAATTCCCAGCTTAACGCCAAGATAAAGGATGTCAATATGACCGGGAGTGATTGCATTTGTTGCGCTGAACAGCTCCCAATGAATGTGTCCGTCTGCAAAAAGCTCTTCGTGGAACATATCCGCTCCGGGAAGGTTTGTGAGCAGCATACCAAAAGCAATGGGAAGAAGGAGCAGCGGCTCAAACTTCTTGACGATTGCAAGGTACATAAGTACAAATGATATAAGAATCATAACTGCAACCTTCCAGTTTGTAGCAATCGCCATAAAGCCTGTCTGGTTAAGGAAGTTGATGATTGCTTCCATAGGAGTTGCAACAGGTGCAAAAATGTTGTCAATCGTATATTCTGAAGCTTCACGCTCTGCTGTCAGGTCAACAACTGCTGTGTTGGGAATATATGCAAGAGTCAAGCCGAATGCAGGAAGCTTTTCCTCGTTGTAATTGGGAATTTCCGCATTGATTTTCAGCGTTACTTCTGCACCGGGAGCCAGAAGTGAGTTGTACTGAATACCGCCGTACTGCAGAGTAACCTCTTTTTCATCAGCCGCAAAAGCAATTGTGCTTATGTAGGCTTCGGTCTTTGATGTATTTGCAAGAGTGAAGGTAATCGCTTTTGCATCGGGGTCATAAGCTGCGTTCTTTGCAGCAAAGGTGATTTCGCCGGCTTCTGCTGCAAAGCAGGGAACCATTGAAACAACAAGCACCAAAGCTGCAAGAAGGGCAGCAAATATTCTTTTTTTCATATTTTTGTCAACTGCCTTTCTGAAATTACTGAATTGTGCAGAGAGCTGCGCCTGCTTCAACAGCCTGACCTGCTGAAACCATAACAGATGTAACTGTGCCGTCTGCGCCTGCCATAATTTCGTTTTCCATCTTCATAGCCTCTAAAATCATAAGAACCTGACCCTTTTTAACAGCGTCGCCGCTCTTTACGTTTACCGAAAGGATTGTGCCGGGCATGGGGCTCTTAACCTCTTCGCCTGCGCCGGGAGCTGATGCAGGTGCAGGTGCAGGTGCTGCTGCAGGTGCAGGAGCTGCTGCCTTTGCGCTCTGAGCCTCAGCTTCGCTCATAAGCTCGATTTCGATTTCGTATGCTGTTCCGTTTACATTAACCTTGTACTTTTTCATTTTGTGAAACCTCCGTTTTTATATAAATTGAATTCCTGCTGATTTTTCAGCTAAACTTTTGAGCTTACACCCTTTTAAAGGACAAAACTCTGATATTGCTTACATCTGTTCCAAGTTCTTCTGCAATAACTGCACAAGTACCGGCGATTATAGCCTGCTTGTCTTGGATTGGCAAATCAGCACTTGCAGGAGCAGGTGCAGCTGCAGGAGCTTCTGATGATGACTTTGCCGCATTTTTTGAGAATCCCTTCATAACAAAGCTCATAATATTGCAGATAAGCACAATACAAACGAGACCGATGAAAACAGTTCCCATACCCATAAGGCAAACAAAAGTATTGGACATAACAGACGCCCTCCCTTCACTTGAATTCAAATTTTACCCATTGTGCATTTTATCACTTATTTAAAGAAATTTCAAGACTATTTTCAAAAAATTGTTAAAATTTTTACAATCTTGATTATTTTTGAAAAAGGTTGTATACTTTTGGATGAAAGGCGGAATGAAAATGGCAAAGGAAAAAAACATAAAAACAAACGCCGTACGCATTGCAGAGCGTGCAAAAATAGATTTTGAAGCAATAAACTACGAGTGCGACGGTTTTCTTGAGGGAACCGCCATTGCCGACAAGCTGGGGCAGCCATATGCACAGACCTTCAAAACTCTGGTAACAAAAGGAAAGCCCGGCAGCTTTTTTGTGTTTGTTGTTCCCGTGGCGGGGGAGCTGGATCTCAAGAAGGCGGCAAAGACTGTGGGCGAAAAGTCTGTTGAAATGCTGCCCGTGAAGGAGCTTTTGGCAACAACAGGCTATGTTCGGGGCGGTTGCAGCCCAATCGGGATGAAAAAGCCCTTTCCCACGGTAATCCACCAAAGTGCGAAGGAGTTCAAAAAAATTATGTTCAGCGGCGGACGGCTGGGAACGCAAATAAAGATGTCGCCCCAAGCTTTAGCCAACCTTGTGGGCGCAAGCTTTTTTGATATTATAAAATAAGTAAATTTTGGACACACCGTTAGTATATATCAAAACACATCATATATATTTTGCCAAAACAAAAATAATTACAATATATATTTTTTCCCCGAAAAACAAGTAAACAACCTTTTCTGTCAGCAAAAAATAATTCCCCCAGAATGATTAAAGAGCTCCAAACTTTCTGCAGCATAAACCCATACTCAAAAACACAAAATAAAGCAGAAAGGAGAATCGGTCCAATGGTCAAATTATTAAAAAATTTATTTTTTGTTTTGTGCCTTTCGGTGCTGATTTCAAAAAACGTTTACACTCCCGTTCTGGTGCAGGTATCCCCTCAGAGCCCTGCACCTGCAGCATTTTTTGAAATTGCATAAAGGCAAAAAAGAAGCGGCAAACTGTTGTTAGTTTACCGCTTTTCTTCTTTTTAATACAAATTTTTAGATAAGGAACTTATCGTGAATTGCCTGAACTGCCTTTTCAGCATTTGCAACATTTATAAGAACAGAAATCTTTGTTTCTGATGTTGAAATCATATGAATGTTGATGTTTGCATCATAAAGTGCTTCGAACATCTTTGCCGCCACGCCTGGGTTGTTAACCATGCCTGCACCAACAATCGAAACTTTGCTAATGTCTTCGCGGTGTGTAACCTCTTCGTAGCAAAGGCTGCTCTTTTCTGCTTCAAGAAGCGCAAGGGCTTCAGCAAGATGATTTTTTGTAACCGTGAAAGAAATATCCTTCTTTCCGCCTCTGCCGATTGACTGAAGAATTACGTCAACATTTATGCTTTTTTGTGCCAGCAATGAGAACACCTTAAACGCAATGCCGGGTTTGTCTTCAAGACCGATAATTGCAATACGTGCCACGTCGTTGTCACGGGCAACACCTCTGATTAACATTTTTTCCACTGAAACCGCCTCCTTAACAATTGTTCCATCAATTTTTTCAAAACTGGACTTAACCTCAAGCTTAACACTGTACTTCTTTGCCATTTCAACCGAGCGGTTGTGGAGCACGTTTGCACCAAGGCTTGCAAGGTCAAGCATTTCATCATATGTGATTTCGTCAAGCTTCTTTGCAGTCTTCACAATTCGGGGGTCGGCGGTATAAACACCGTCAACATCCGTATAAATCTCGCATTTGTCTGCGTGGATTGCAGCAGCAATTGCAACAGCAGAGGTGTCGCTTCCGCCGCGACCGAGAGTTGTTATGTTGTCATACTTATCAAGCCCCTGAAAGCCAGCTACAATAACAATCTTCTTCTGGTCAAGCTCTGCCATAATTCTTTCGGTATCAATCTTCTTTATGCGGGCATTGCCTGCTGTTGAGTTTGTATTGAAGCCTGCCTGCCAGCCTGTGAGAGAAATAACGGGGGCACCGATTTTCTCGATTGCCATTGCAAGAAGTGCAATTGAAATCTGCTCGCCTGACGAAAGGAGCATATCCATTTCGCGCTTAGAGGGATTTGTGTTGATTTCGTGAGCCTTGTCGATAAGGTCATCGGTTGTGTCGCCCTGAGCCGAAACAACAACCACAACAGAATTTCCTTCGCGGTAAGTATCAACAACACGGCTTGCAACGTTGTTTACCTTGGCTGCATCTGCAACAGAGCTGCCGCCGAATTTTTGAACGATAATTGCCAATTTAAAAACCTCCGATACATATTAAATTTCGGTGACGCCAAGATTATCTGCTTTAAGAATTTCAAGACGCCAATTTTGCATTTTTTGTGCTAAGATGCGGCTTACCTCGGGATTGAAGTTTTTGTTCTGCTCCCCGATAATCGCAACCAGCGTGGGTCCAGCACCGCTCAGGTAAACCCCGAGAGCACCGTGACGGTAGCAAATATTGAAAAGCTCATCCATTGATGGAATGAGGGTTTTCCGATAGTATTGATGAAGTCTGTCGCCTATGGCGGCACGAATGTGAGAATAGTCTCCCGAAATCAGGCTTGCCGCAAGAAGTGCACTGTGCCCTGCATTGTATGCCGCATCACGGTGTGAAACGGTTCTCGGAAGGATTGAACGCGCCTTTTTTGTTGCCAGAGGAAAGTCGGGAATGATTGCAGCAAACCGCAAATCATCCTTGAGCCTGTGGCACACATAATGGTGCTTATCCCTCTGGAGAACGCTCACCGTAAAGCCTCCTGTCATTGCAGGAGTAACGTTGTCGGCGTGTCCCTCAAGCTCCACCGCCATTGAAAGGAGCTCTTCCTTTGTGAGGGGATAGCCCGCCAAAGCATTGCCTGCATAAAGACCGCCCACGATTCCCGCACTGCTGCTACCTAAGCCCCGCGTCACAGGAATGTTGTTCTCAAGGGTGAGCCTCAGACCCTTCGGCGCGTAGCCCACCTTGTCAAAAACCTTTTTCATACAGCGATAAATCAGATTTTTTTCGTCCTTTGGAAGAAATTTTGAGGTTTCATCAAGAATGTCAATCTCAAGCCCCGACCCTGTTTCTTCCACTGTTATATAGTTATAAAGCTCAAGAGCAACCCCAAGGCTGTCAAAGCCCGGTCCCATATTGGCACTGGTTGCAGGAACTCTTATTTTTATCATTCGCCAATCAACCTCAGCTTGCCCAGAGCCTTTCCGCCCTCAAATTCCACACCCTTGATAAATTCCGAAAGCTCAGCTTCGGTGAGGGGTGCTGTGATTACTGCAAATTCATTCTTATATTCTTCCTCGTCAAAGGTAACAATCTGGCAGTCCGAAAGACCTGCAACCGCTCTTCCTGAGAAGCGTACATAGTAGGGATACTTCTGCAGCTTGCCCTCTGACTGGTTTTCAGCTTTATATTCATTCCATTTTATAATAATGTTAACGCCCTTGTGCTTGATTGCATCAACAACATCGGCAACAACTGCGTTTGCTGTGGGGAGCTTTCCGGCTCCTCTGCCATAGAACATAACGTCGCCCAGATCCTCACCCTTGACGATTATGCCGTTGAACACGTCATTGATGCCTGCAAGGGGATTGTTTTTGGGAACAAATGCAGGGAAAACTGCCGCATAAACTCCGCCGTCCTCTGCTTTGGTTGCATGACCGATGAGCTTTATTGAATAGCCCAGTCTTTCGGCATAAGCCACGTCCTCGGCTGTGATTTTTGTGATACCCTCGGTGGGAATTCTTTCGGTGAGAACTGCATTTCCGAAGGCCAGAGCCGAAAGAATTGCAATCTTGCGGCAGGTGTCGTGACCTTCGACGTCTGCTGTGGGGTCAGCCTCGGCATAGCCCTTCTGCTGCGCGGCACGGAGTGCATTGTCAAAGGTTTCGCCCTTTTGGAACATCTGTGTGAGAATGTAGTTTGTTGTTCCGTTGAGAATACCAAAAACATCTGTTGCTTCGCCTGCTGTAAGACAGGAGAACATAGGTCTGATAATGGGAATACCTCCGCCCACAGAGGCCTCAAAAAGGTAGTTGAGCT
>JAZOCL010000114.1:0-3613 GCA_045596485.1 Clostridia bacterium | reverse complement strand
TTCAAAAAACCTGATGAGGTTATGGAAAATATCTATAACGTCACCAAGCATCTCAGAAAAAAGATTGTTGCTGCAGGCGGCGATGCCGACCGCGAGACTTTGAATGTTATTAGAACTCGTGATGGACAGAATTTATACAAGCTGGATGATGAAAATTATTTCAGAATGTATAAGTTTGTTGAGGACAGCGTGAGCTTTGATATTGTTGAAAATCCTGTTCAGCTTTATCACGCGGGAAGAGCCTTTGGCAGATTTCAGAATATGCTTGACGATTATCCTGCTGACAAGCTTTTTGAGACCATTGTTGACTTTCACAACACTCCCGAGAGAGTTAAGCAGCTTGAGGCTGCTATTTCGAAAAATGCTGCAGGAAGACTTGCGGCAGTTAAGGATGAGGTTTCCTTTGCTCTTGAATATGCAAAGTATGCGACCGAGATTACCTCTGAAATGGAAAAGGGAACTGTTCCTTTGAGAGTTACCCACAATGACACAAAGCTCAATAACGTGCTTTTTGACAAGGATACCTTTGAGGGTGTTTGTGTTATTGATCTTGACACAGTTATGCCTGGCTCTGTGCTCTATGACTTTGGTGATGCACTGAGATTTGGTGCTTCAAGCGGAACAGAGGACGAAGAAGACCTCAGCAAAATCTGGTTTGACCTTGAAAAGTTTGAACAGTTTGCAAAGGGCTTCCTTGGAGAAACCTCAAAGTGTCTCACTGAAAAGGAAATCGAGCTTCTTCCAATGTCGGCACTTTTGATGACCTATGAATGCGGAATCCGTTTTCTTGCTGACTATCTCAATGGTGACACATACTTCAAGGTTCACAAGGACAATCACAATCTCTACCGTGCAAGAACTCAGTTCAAGCTGGTTGCAGACATCGAAAGCAAGTTTGACGAAATGAAGAAAATCGTTGAAAAATACGTTTAAGTACTAAGAGAATTTTAAAGGGGCTGTTTAAAAACATCGTTTTTAAACAGCCCTACAATTTTGGGATAGGTAAAATTGTTTCGGAACGCACAAACTGAGCCAAAGCCGTGGCCTGTTGATAGCAAGACAGCCATTGATATATAAATGCATATTTCCTTCATATCCATAACGAAATCTCCTTTTATAGCTTTTCAAAAAAAGATTTCATAACCTTTTCGAGGTTTTCGGCGGCAGCTTTCACAAATTCGGTGTAAGAAAGATGCGAGCTGCCGTCGGCGTTATCCGAAATGGAGCGAAGGATGCAAAAGGGTGTTTTGTTTTTGTATGCCACGTGTCCGATTGATGCGGCTTCCATTTCGCAGGCGTATGCACCAAAGGCTTTGATGAGATAATCCTTCTTTTCGGTGCTGTTGATGAACTGGTCACCTGACGCAATCTTGCCTGTTAATGTGTGAATTCCGTTTTCCGAGGAAGCGGTAGCAAGCTTTGCAGAAAGCTCTTCGCTGCAGGGAATATCCACAAGATTCAGTCCCGAAATAAATCCTACCGGGTCGCCCAGAGGAGATGTATCAATATCGTGCTGGATTACTGCACTTGCCACAATAACGTCACAAATGTTCAAAGATTTTTCGAGTCCCCCTGCGACGCCGCTGTTGATAATGAATTCGGGCGAATATTTAAGAATCATTGTCTGGGTGCAGATTGCCGCGTTAACCTTGCCCACTCCGCTCACTGCAACAACTGCGGGCTTGCCCCAAAGGTTTCCGCTTACAAATTCTGTTCCACTTACTGTTTCTGTTTTCTCTTCGGTCATCAACTCTTTAAAACGGTTGACCTCAACGTCCATTGCTCCAATTATACCTATCATTTGTAATGCTCCTTTTGTTATGCGAGAATTGATATGCAATCCTTATATAATGTATATTTTACATTATTATGTATGAAATGTCAATCTGCCGTGTTCATACAGAGCCATTTTTGAAGAAGTCTGCCAAACATTGTGCCAATCGTGGTTCGCTCGACGTCTTGGGTTGCCACGATGTCGCATACTGCCACCTTGTCGCCGTTTGCAGTCAAAATTGCTTCGCCCAGCTTCTGACCCTTGGCAACGGGAGCTTTTATGGGCTCTTCAAAGGTGGTTGTCACTTCGATTTTATCCTGGTTGCCTTTTTTCACAATGAAGCTGCAATGGGGGTCTGCGGCAGGGGCGACGGTGTCGGCTTTTCCGCCGATTACGGGGAGTGCCTGAAGCTCTCCTATTTTTTCGGCGGCATTCACAACAGCATAGTTGGCAAAGCCGTAGTCAAGGAGTCGTGTTGCCGATGAAAAACGGTCGGCGGTTGAAGGAGCGGCAAGAATTACCGCCACAAGCTGCATTCCATCACGCTTTGCAGATGCCGAAAGGCAATATTTAGCAATTGAAGTTGAGCCTGTTTTAATTCCGTTTGCGCCGTTATAAAAACGGATTAGCTTGTTGGTATTGGAAAGTCCGAACTCGCCGCCTCGCAGGGTGTCCATCCATATTGTGCTGTAATCTGTGAACCTGGGATGCTTGAGCAGCTCGCAGGAGATTTTTGCCACATCACGGGCTGTGCTGTAATGCTCTTCGGTTTCATCCAGTCCGTTGCAGTTGATAAAATGGGTGTTCTGGCAACCAAGCTCCTTGGCGCGGTTGTTCATTATTTCGACAAACGCCGATTCGGTTCCTGCAATAAATTCTGCCATGGCAACGGCGGCATCGTTGCCCGAAGCAATGACGATTGCCTTCAGCATATCCTCAACGGTCATTTGCTCGCCTACCTCCAAAAATACCTGAGAGCCGCCCATTGATGCGGCGTATTCGCTGGTGGTTACGGTGTCGGCAAGTGCAATTTTTCCTGCGTCCAGAGCTTCCATTATAAGAAGCATGGTCATGGTTTTTGTTACGCTGGCAATAGGTAGACGCTCATCTGCATTTAGTTCATAAAGCACTTGTCCCGAGGCTTGTTCCATAAGGATTGCCGAGGGGGCATTCACGATTTCTGCTTCAACATCGGCATTAACCTGACTGACAATTTCAGCCGAGGGGAAAATCGAAGACAGAAAGCATACACAAAGAATGATGCAAAGAAAAGCTTTAAAAAGGGGTTTTATTGGTTTCATGGTTCTTTGAAAATCCTTTCCTTTTATATAATATATATGGTGAATAAATATGAAAACCTTGGCAATAATATAACTGATAAAACTTTTTGAAAAAAATTTAAAAAAGGGGTTGACAAAAGATGTTTTATGTGTTAATATAGACGAGTTGCGCCAAGCGGAAGATACCCGGTCGAGAAAGTTAAAAAAATCTTGAAAAAAGATTAAAAAAAACACTTGACAAAGGGCAGTTTGGTGTGATATATTAGATAGGCTCTCTCTAAAAAAAGAGAGCGAGCAAAGACCCGCAAAGTCGGGCACCAAAAACCAGGGGTCCCGAAAAACCCGGAGGTTTTTTGGGAGAAGGAGCAGCCGCCGATAAAGGCGAAGGTCACAAAGGTGACCAAGCAAAGAGGCGAGGTGCGACGTGATGTTTGAAAAGTACACAGTGAGAAAAGCGGTAATATTAAGTACGAGAGTACAGTATTACGACAATTGCACAAGGTTTAAGTAGACCTTGTCAATTCCTTAAACAAAGTTTTAGCGAACTTTACAAAAACGT
>JAZOCL010000113.1:0-3921 GCA_045596485.1 Clostridia bacterium | reverse complement strand
TAATAAAACCCGCCGATACCCTTGGTTATTACGCCTTCAAAACAGTTCATTCGTCACCTCTTAGTGGAGTCTGACGGTACCCTTCTGCTGAGAAACACCGTCGTGGAGAATTTCAACCTCAACCGAGCTTGAAGTTCCCTCAAGCTTAACAACATCGCTTTCGCCCTTTTTCAGGTTCTTGCTGTAAACATTTCTGCCGTTTACGTTAACCTGAACCAGGGCACTGTCCTTGCCCTTTGGTCCGTATATTGTGAGCATTGTACTCTTTTTGGGAACCTCGGGAGCAGGCTCTTCTTCTTTTTCATTCTCACCGCTTTGCTCGGGAGTTTTCTCTTCGGGCTTGTTGTCCGAAGGTTTGTCGGGTTCGTCTTCTGTTTCGTCCGGTCCTTTGCTCACATAGAAGGTAATAACATCACCCTTCTTCACATAAGAGCCCGAAGAGGGTTCCTGTCTGATGATTGAACCCTTGGGAATATCATCGCTGTATTCCTCGATAAAATCTGCTTCAAGACCAAGACTCTTGATTTCAATCTCAACCGCTCTTGAATCCTGGAACTTTGTGTAGTTTTTGAGTCTTATTTCATTGTTTCCTTCGCTGATTTCAACGGTGATAATGATAACCTCTTCTTTTTTCACCTTCTCGCCGGGAGCAGGGTCCTGCGAAAGAATGGTTCCTTCCTCTTCGTCGCTTTCAACGGTTTTGCCCTTGATTATGTTGAATTTATATTCAGCGTCCTCTTCAGCAGAGTCTACATACTTCTTGACAGCTTCGTCATAGAGCATACCTTCGATTTCGGGAATCTCTACATTTCCTACAGATGCAAAAAGTCCGTTCATTCCCGTTATTGACATAAACGCCATTGAGATAAGCAAAATAACCGCAATTGCACTGACAATGGCAAATGCAATAACCTTCTTCTCTTTTTTCTTGTCGATTTCACCCTGACGCACTTCAGATGCTTTTTTCTTAGGCATCAAATCAGCCTCCTTTTCCTCAGCAGAAGCTTCCTCCTGAGGCTTAGGTTTTTCTTCATCCTTTGCCGCAGCCTGAATGTCTTCATCCTTCACGGCAGGCATAACAATTGTTTTGCCCAGACCTTCGGCATTGGTTTTTTCTTCGGGTTCTTCTATAGCCACACGGGTTGGGTCATTGAGAACAGCAGTAAGGTCTGCAATCATTTCGGATGCATTTTTATATCTCATTGAGATTTCCTTTGACATAGCCTTCATTACAATCTTCTCAAGAGCGAGAGGAATGCTGATGTTATGCTCCCTGGGCATAACGGGCTTTTCCTGAAGGTGCATAATCGCAACAGTAACAGGCCTTTCGCTGTCAAAGGGCAGCTTTCCAGTAATCATTTCATAAAGAACCACACCCAAAGAATATATATCGGAGCGCTCGTCGGTATAACCGCCTCGTGCCTGTTCGGGAGAAATATAATGAACCGAGCCGATTGCCGAATCCTCGCAGGTTACAGTTGACTGAACATTTGCTCTTGCAATGCCAAAGTCAGTAACCTTCATTACCCCGTCGGCTGTCATTATAATATTGTGCGGCTTCACATCTCTGTGAATTATTGAATTTCTGTGAGCTTGTTCAAGACCCTTTGCAATCTGAATGGTATAATCCACAGCCTCACGCCAGGGCAGAATATGCTTTTTTTCAATATATTCCTTCAGAGTTTCACCTTCAATATATTCCATAACAATATAGTGAAGACCGTCCTGATTTCCTACATCGTGAATTGACACAATGTTGGGGTGTGCAAGGCTGGCTGCAGACTGTGCCTCAATGTTGAATCTGCGCACAAATTCCTCATCGTTCTGAAGGTCAGGACGCAAAACCTTCACCGCAACAAATCTGTTAAGAAGCTGGCATTTTGCCTTGTAAACAACAGCCATACCGCCACTGCCGATTTCTTCAAGAATCTCGTATCTATTTTCAAGAACTGTACCAATTAGTGTCATTTGTTCTCCTCCTTTTCAACCTGAAGAGCCACAACTGTTATGTTGTCAATACCGCCGTTTTTGTTAGCTTCATCAATCAAGGCTTTCACAGCTGAATCTACACTTTCAGCATTTGCTATAATATCCTTTATTTCTTCATCTCTCACAGTTTCGGTAAGTCCGTCACTGCAAAGTATAACTGTTTCACCCTCAGACAAATTATAATCATAAAAATCCGCATCAACAAATTCCTCTGTTCCCAAAGCACGGGTGATTATGTTCTTGTCAGGATGATTGCGTGCTTCCTCGCGGCTTATGGTTCCTCTCCGAACCAGCTCCTCGACCACCGAATGATCCACCGTTATTTTGCATATCTCCTTTTCGGACACAACGTATGCACAGCTATCGCCGATGTTCGCCACACGGAGAAGCGAATCCTTCACATATGCCACAACCAGAGTTGTTCCCATTCCCGCCTGCTCACGGTTTTCCAGAGACCTTTCAAAAATCTGAGAGTTTGCAAAGTCAATGGCACCTGCAATATTCAAGCTGATTTTTTTGTCATCCGTTTCATCAAGACAGTCTTCAAGCTCCGCCGCAATAAGCTCTGCCGCAGTGCTGCTGGCAACCTCACCTGCATTATGACCGCCCATTCCGTCTGCCAGAATGCAAACACCCCGAGGTATTCCGTTTTCGAAGCCGCAGATTTTGAAGCTGTCTTCGTTCAGTTCGCGGCGTTTACCGATGTCGGTCATACCGCATACTCTTAAAACCATACTATCATAGCCTTTCTGCCCGAAATACGAGCTCAATTTATGTCAATCAAATATTGTATTCTAAGCCTGTTCGCTGTTCATCTTTTTGTTCCTGAGCTGACCGCAGGCAGCATTTATGTCACTGCCCATTTCACGTCTGACCGTTGCCGAGATGCCTCTCTTTTCGAGACGGGCACGGAATTCATCAATACGGGCACGGCTGCTTTTGTCAAAGCCTGTTTCCTTTACCTTGTTCACAGGAATAAGATTCACATGACACAGCTTCCCTTTGACAAGCCGAGCCAGCATATCCGCTTCTTCAATATTGTCATTCACACCCGAAATCAGGGTATATTCAAACGAAATTCTTCTGCCCGTCTGCTCGATATAAAAATCACAGGCCTCCATAAGCATCGCAATTTTATATCTGTTGTTTATGGGCATAATTTTGGAACGCCGCTCATCGTCGGGTGCGTGAAGTGAAAGCAAAAGTGTTATCTGTAGCTTTTTTTCAGCAAGCTCTCGGATTTTGTCTGCCAGTCCACAGGTTGAAATTGAAATATGTCTCTGACCTATGTTAAGCCCGCCCGGGGCATTTACCAGCTCGATAAATTTAAGTACGTTTTCAAAATTATCCAAAGGCTCGCCAATTCCCATCATAACAATGTTTGAGATTCGCTGCCCAAGGTCCTTTTGAACACACAAAACCTGCGAAACAATCTCGCCTGGTGACAGATTTCTGCTCCAACCGTTGAGGGTTGATGCACAAAATCTGCAGCCCATTTTGCAGCCCACCTGTGACGAAACACAAATTGTATAACCGTATTCATATTTCATCAGAACGGACTCAATAAAATTCCCATCATTTAATTGTAACAGATACTTGCGTGTTTCGTCAATCTTTGAGACGTATTTTTCACAGATTTTTGCGCCGCCAAGCAGTGAAACCTCTGCAAGCTGCTGTCTGAACCCCTTGGGGAGGTTCGTCATGTCATCAAACGAGGAGGCACCCTTCTCCCAGATCCACTCTTCGATTTGTTTCACGCGAAACGCTGGCTGGCCGAGCTCCTTGGGCGTTTCGAGTAGCTGACCATGCGTCAGGGTGCGCAGATCGGTGAGACCTGTGCTCTGAGATGCTGTGTTTCTGGCTTCTTGCATGATTTCCTGCCTCGTCACAGTGTGTCGGCCCGCGTGGGGGTACCATCATCCTCTAGGTGTA
>JAZOCL010000112.1:0-7801 GCA_045596485.1 Clostridia bacterium | reverse complement strand
ATATTGAAAGGATTGAAGGCGAGCTTAAAATTTTGCTTCTCCCCAAGGATCCCTACGATGACAAAAACGTTATTGTTGAAATCAGAGGTGGCGCAGGCGGCGACGAGGCAGCTCTCTTTGCGGCAGACCTTTACAGAATGTATTCAATGTATGCAGAATCAAAGCGCTGGAAGACAGAGGTTATGAACCTTAGCGAAATCGGCATTGGCGGAATAAAAGAAGTTTCGTTTATGATTGAGGGACAGGGGGCTTACAGCCGTCTCAAGTATGAAAGCGGTGTTCATCGTGTTCAGCGTGTTCCCGAAACAGAGTCTCAGGGAAGAATTCACACATCGACGGTTACTGTTGCGGTGCTTCCTGAGGCAGAGGAGGTTGATTTTGAAATTAACCCTGCAGACCTTCAGATTGACACTTATCGTGCAAGCGGTGCAGGTGGTCAGCACGTCAACAAAACAGAATCGGCAATTCGTATAACACATATTCCCACAGGTGTGATTGTTGAATGTCAGGACGAACGTTCACAGCATAAAAATAAGGATAAGGCGATGAAGGTGCTCCGAAGCAGACTTTATGAAGCAGAGCTTCAAAAGCAGCAGGAGGCTATTGCCGCAGACCGAAAAAGTCAGGTGGGAACAGGTGACCGAAGCGAGCGAATCAGAACCTACAACTTCCCTCAGGGACGTGTTTCTGACCACAGGATAGGTCTTACGCTTTACAAGATTGAAGCCATTATGAACGGCGATATTGACGAAATTATTGATGCACTCATCACCACCGACCAGAGTGAAAAGCTGAAGCTACAGGGCGGGGAGAATTAACAGAAAAAAGAGGTTTGTTTCTATGGAAACAAGAATATTTGAAAATACATCCGAAGATTTGATTGAAGCAGGAAAGCTTATTCGAAATGGCGAAACTGTGGTGTTTCCTACAGAGACGGTTTACGGTCTTGGTGCAAATGCGCTTGATGGGACAGCAGTTGCCAAAATATTTGAAGCAAAGGGACGCCCCTCGGATAACCCGTTAATTGTTCATATTTCCAAGGTCGAGGAGGTAAAGCTGCTGGCAGAAGAAATCCCCGAAAAAGCAAAGCTCCTTGCAGAAAAATTTTGGCCTGGCCCCCTTACCGTGATTTTCAAAAAGAAGCCCTGTGTGCCTGATGCAGTGACAGCAGGACTTGACACGGTGGGAATCCGTCTCCCTGAAAATGAGATTGCAAGAGGCTTCATTGAGGCGTGCGGTGTTCCGATTGCGGCGCCCAGTGCCAATCTTTCTGGCAGACCGAGCCCCACAGCCTTTGCTCACGTTTTTGAGGATATGAACGGCAGAGCGGCAGGCATTATCAGGGGCGGCGAATGTAATGTGGGTGTTGAATCCACGGTGATTGATATGACAGGCGACCCCCCCACGGTTTTGCGCCCGGGCGGTGTTTCTGTTGAACAGCTTCGTGAAATTCTGGGTGAGGTTCTCATCAGCAGTGAGGTGAAAAAGGACGACATCCCAAAGGCACCCGGAATGAAGTATAAGCATTATTCACCCAAGGCTCCTGTTTATATTCTGAAAGGGAGTGGTGAAGAAATTTCGGAGTTTCTTTCAAAACGATGCGCTTTTGGCAAAGTTGCGGTGCTGGGCTTTGACGAATACAAAGAAAAGCTTCCTGATGAAGTAATCTTTTTGTCTCTCGGCTCTGAAAACAGTCCCGAAACTGCGGCACAGAGACTTTTTGATTGTCTGCGTGAAAGTGATTCGGTGGGAGCAAAGGAGATATACGCTCCCGAAATTCCAGATACAGGTCTTTGGCGGGCGGTGAAAAATCGTTTGTATAAGGCGGCGGCAGGCAAATTTCTTGATGCGGAATCTGCAAAGTCGGTTCTCTTTATTTGCACAGGCAACACCTGCAGAAGCCCTATGGCAGAAGGTATATTCAACAGCCTTGGTTTTAATGGTGTTGCAGCATCGGCAGGACTTTGTGTAATGGGCTCAAAAGAAGCCGAGCATAATGCGGTTGAAGCGGTGAAAAAATGGGAAATTGACCTGAAACGGCATAAACCACAGCAGACTACGGGAAAAATGTTTGACTGTGCAGATGTTGTTGTCACAATGACAGCAAGCCACAAATGGACCCTCCCCGACAGCGAAAAGGTGTTTACACTCAAGGAGCTTGCAGGCGAAAGTGGCGATGTTGCAGACCCTTACGGCGGCGACCTTTCGGTTTATGAAGGCTGTGCAGATGAAATTAAACGTTTGATTGAGAAGATGAAAATATGATAGATTATGTACCTATGAAACCTGAGCACCTTGAAGGGCTTGTGAGGGTTCAGGAGGAGTGCTTTGGCTCGGGATATGCCAAAAATACCTTTGAGAAGGAGCTGCAAAATAAAATTGCCTTCTATGTTGTGGCAGAAGAAAACGGTGAGGTTCTGGGCTATGCAGGGCTCTGGAATATGTGCGGCAGCGCAGATATTATGAATGTGGGCGTGCTGAAAAAATGCCGCCGCAAAGGAATTGCTCAAAGGCTTCTTGCAGAGCTTGAGGAATACTGCCACAGTAACAGCTTTTTTGAGGTTAATCTTGAGGTGAGAGTTTCAAATACTCCTGCAAGAAGGCTTTATGAAAAGCTGGGCTACAAAGAAATTGCGGTCAGAAAAGGTTATTATGACGGAAAAGAAGACGGTGTCTTTATGAAAAAGATTTTGACGGAGGAAGAGGGCTAATGAGAATACTTGCCATTGAGAGCTCCTGTGACGAAACTGCAGCAGCGGTGGTTGAGGATGGACAAAAGGTTCTTTCAAATGTTATTAATACTCAGATTGAGCTTCACAAAACCTTTGGCGGCGTTGTTCCCGAGGTTGCGTCACGAAAGCATATCGAAAATATAAGCGATGTGGTTGACAAGGCGCTTGCAGACTGCCAAATGAAGCTGAGCGATGTGGATGCCATTGCGGTGACCTACGGTCCCGGTCTTGTGGGGGCACTTTTGGTTGGTGTTTCCACTGCAAAGGGACTCAGCTTTATGTCAAAAAAGCCGCTTATACCCGTTCATCACATAAAAGGGCATATTTGTGCCAATTATATTGAACATCCCGATTTCAAGCCACCCTTTATATGTCTTGTGGCGTCGGGAGGTCACAGTCACATTGTTTATGTAAAGGATTACAGCACCTATGAGGTTCTGGCACACACCTGTGACGATGCGGCAGGCGAAGCCTTTGACAAGGTTTCAAGAGTTCTTGGCCTTGGCTATCCAGGCGGACCTGCCATTCAGAAATGTGCTCTTGAGGGTAATCCTGCTGCAATAAAGTTTCCGAGAGTGAATATGGGCGACAGCGGTTTTGATTTCAGCTTCAGCGGAGTTAAAACAGCGGTTATAAACTACATTCACAACGCGGAGCAAAAAGGGATTGAAATAAACCGTGCTGATGTTGCGGCATCCTTTCAGGAGGCTGTTACTGATGTTCTCAGCAGACATCTGATTGAATGTGCCGAAAAATACGGTTCAAAGAGAATTGCCCTTGCAGGCGGGGTTGCGGCAAACAAATCCCTTCGCGAGAGAGTTAAAGATTTTTCGGCCAAAAAGGGGATGGAGTTTGTCTGCCCCTCAATGCCGCTTTGCACTGATAATGCCGCAATGATTGGATGTGCTGCGTATTATGAATACGAAGCAGGCAATGTGGCAGATATGTCGCTTAATGCTGTTGCAAACTTGCCATTGGGTTAAAACAAACCTTGAAATATTTCAACAATTTTGAATCTGATTTCAACGGGCAAAGACCCGGAGCTTTTGGTTACCAGCTCAAACTCTGATTGAGAAAGGCTGTTCTCAAGCTGACTAATGGAGCTTTCGGAAACCGTAACAACACCGTCGGTGAAGCACAGGGGCGGATACATAACGCACCACCAGTTTTCACCCACAGCGTCACCAATTTGAACCTTCACGGCGTTGTATCTTCCGCTTGGAAGGGTGACGCTGCCGTATGCTTTGGTGGGGAATGCCTCTCTGCCCACAGAAACAGTGACAGGATAGCTGTAGCCAAGACGCCTGATTTCGTCCTCGGCCAGCTGTCTGATGAGTGAGGCGTTTTCTGCGGCAATCGAGAGAGCCTTAGAGGCACTTTCGGTTCCTTCAAAGATGTGAGCGGTATCTGTTATGATGCGGTCACGAACCTTTAGCTTCAGCTCCTGGTCTATTTTAGAGTTGCTGTTTGCTACAATATGAAGCCTGACAACGGCGTTTGCTATATCACTTCCTGCGGTTTTTGCATAGGACAAAGCAAGAGTGAATAAAAGTGTTAGAGTGAGAAAAAGAGCAAAAAAACGTGTTTTATTTATGTAGTGCATAAAATTTACAGCCTTTCCTATTTGTTTTTCTGCAGCCACAGCTGCTCATTTTAGGAAAGTGTTGACAAGGTTTTTTTGATTTATACATATTGATTTTTTGATTTAACTGTTTTAAAATATCTACGGAAGGATTGATTGGATGAAAAAACTGAAGGTTTGTGTGCTCTTTGGCGGAGTTTCAAGTGAGCACAGCGTTTCAGAAATTTCAGCAGCGGCTGTTCTCGAAAATATAGACCGCAGCAAATACGAGGTTTTTCCCGTGGGCATAACCGCCGACGGAAAATGGCTTTTTTATGACGGCGAAATTGAAAATATAAGAAACCACACCTGGGAAAAGGGAAAAACCGTTCCTGCATTAATTTCTCCTGACAGCCACGACCATGCGCTCATAATGCTCGGCGATTCAAAAATTGAAAAGGTGCAGCTTGACGTTGTTTATCCCGTTCTTCACGGCAAGAACGGCGAAGACGGAACCGTTCAGGGGCTTTGTCAGCTTGCAGGGCTTCCTTATGTGGGCAGCGGTGTTGTGGGAAGTTCGGTGTGTATGGATAAGTGCATTGCAAAGACCTTGTTTGAAAAAGCGGGAATCCCTCAGACTCCCTGGCTTCAAATGAAGCTTGGTGATGAGATTGATTTTGAGGAAATTGAGGCAAAGCTGGGTTATCCCTGCTTCATAAAGCCTTCATCCGCAGGCTCTTCGGTGGGCGTAACAAAGGCGGCAAACCGAGAGGAGCTTGTGAGAGGCATTGAGCTTGCTCTTGAGCATGACTATAAGGTTCTTATTGAAGAAGCCATTGACGCCCGTGAAATTGAATGCGGAGTGATGGGTAATCTCCGACCTGTTACGGCTGATGTTCTGGGTGAAATCAAGCCTGCAAAGGAATTTTATGACTTTGAGGCGAAGTATGAGGATGAGGATTCGAAGCTGATTATTCCTGCTGAAACAGACAAAGAAACTACTGAATATATAAAAGAGCTTGCAAAGCGTGCTTACAGCGTTTGCGAATGCAGAGGTCACGCAAGGGTTGACTTCTTTATTGACCGAAGAGACGGAAGAATTCTTCTCAACGAGATAAACACAATTCCGGGCTTCACACCCATCAGTATGTATCCAAAGGTATGGGAGCATTCGGGAGTCTTGATGAAGGATGTAATTGACAGACATATTGAGCTTGCTCTGTCAAGAAAGGACTGACAAAATGGATAATCGACCAATCGGAGTTTTTGATTCGGGACTGGGTGGGCTTACCTGCGTCAGGGAAATAATGAAGATAATGCCAAATGAGGACGTTATCTATTTTGGAGATACAGGAAGAGTTCCCTACGGCTCCAGAGGCAGAGAAACCCTTCTAAAATATGTGAGGCAGGACATCAGATTTCTTGAGAACTTTGATATAAAAATGATAATTATTGCCTGCGGAACAGCCAGCAGCGCAGCGCTCCCTTGGATTTCAAGCGAATTCAAAACCGGGATAATAGGTGTGGTTGAACCTGCGGCGAAGGCGGCGGTGAAGGCTACAAAAGCAAAACGGATAGGTGTTCTGGGAACAAGCGGAACTGTCAAAAGCGGCAAATATCCCGAATATATCAAAAGCATCTGCTCTGAGGCAGAGGTTTTTCAAAAGGCGTGCCCGATGTTTGTGCCCCTGGTTGAAAACGGCTACAGCAGCTCTCAGGTGACAAAAATTATCGCAGAGGAATACCTTGCCGAAATAAAGGAACAAAATGTTGACACCCTTATTCTTGGCTGCACACATTACCCTCTTTTGAAGCAGGTGATAGGCGAAATTATGGGTGAGAGTGTGACTCTCATTGACTCGGGAGCAGCAGGTGCAGATTGTGCTTTGGAGCTTTTGACAGAAAGAGATATGCTCTGCGAAAAAACAGAAGGCGGCAGCCACCGTTATTTTGTAAGCGATGCAACCGAGGATTTTGCAAAGCTGGGCGGAATGTTTTTGAGCCGTCCCATCCAAGAAACCGTTCACAAGGTGGACATTGAAAAGTATTGAAGATTTAGGTGAATGTAATGGAAACAAATGCAATGATTTACCTCAGAACCCTCCAGACGGTTGACGGGGAAGAGGAAACAGATGAAATAGAGCTCCAGACAAGGGGCACCTTTGCCCGAAAGAACGGCAAGTTCTATATAATTTATGAAGAAAGCGAGCTCACCGGCTTTGAGGACACCACAACAACCATAAAGGTGTCTGACGATACGGTGAGTATGACTCGAAGAGGAAAATACAACAGCAGGATGGAGTTCCGTATGGGCGAAAAGTGCTTGTGCAGCTATAACACTCCCTTTGGTGTGATTCCTGTTGGGGTGAACCCCATATCGGTTGAAAACAACTTAAGTGACGATGGCGGAAATCTTGCAATTGAATATATTCTTGACGTTGATAACCGTGATTATCTTACAAACCGCCTGAAGCTGACGGTTACAAAAACAATTTCACAGTAGAGAAAATTTATGCCCCAAAAATCGGGCAGAATGGAGATAGATATGAGCATTATAGAAAATTCAAAAAAGAAGATAGGACAGGCTGTTGAATTGGCTTTTGACAAAGCGGTGAAGGATGGTGTGCTCACGATTTCGGAGAGCCTTTGCATTTCTGAAAAAATTCAGCTTGAGGTTCCCAAGGACGAGCAGCACGGTGACTTTGCCTGCAACATCGCAATGCTGCTTGCAAAGGAGCTGCGTATGCCTCCTCGAAAGATTGCAGAGGCAATTGCCGCAGGAATTGAAACGGGCGGTGAGATTGAAAAGGTGGAGGTTGCAGGGGCAGGCTTCATAAACTTTTATCTTTCAAATGCAAGGCTTTATGACGTAATACGAGAGATTGAGGAAAAAGGCAGCGACTACGGCAAAATTGAAATGGGCAAGGGCAAAAAGGTGATGGTTGAGTTCGTAAGCGCCAACCCCACAGGTCCTATGCATATGGGAAACGCCCGCGGCGGTGCTCTGGGTGACTGTATGGCAAGCGTTTTGGAATATGCGGGCTATGACGTAACCCGTGAATTCTATGTAAATGATGCAGGAAATCAAATAGAAAAGTTCGGAAAGTCATTGGAGGCAAGATACATTCAGCAGCTCAAGGGTGAGGATGCAATCGAATTCCCTGAGGACGGCTACCATGGTGATGACATCACTGAACACGCAAAAGCCTTTATTGAAATCGAAGGTGACAAGTATCTTGAAGCTTCATCCAAAGAACGAAAGGCGGCCCTTGTTGATTATGCCCTTGAAAAGAATGTGGCATATCTCAAAACCGACCTTGAAAAATATCGTATTTTCTACGACGTATGGTTCCGTGAAAGCGAGCTTCACAAGAACGGCAAGGTTCAGGAGACAATTGACCGTTTGACGAAGGCAGGCTACACCTATGAAGAAGAGGGCGCAATCTGGATTAACTGCGAAAAAATGGGGCTCGAGAAGAACGAGGTTCTCGTTCGCCAGAACGGAATT
>JAZOCL010000111.1:0-2116 GCA_045596485.1 Clostridia bacterium | reverse complement strand
GGCTTTCAGCTTTTTTGCCGCTGTGTTGTGCTTAATCAGAAGCGGAAGGGTATCAGCTTTAAAAAGGCTCAGGTAGGGGCTGTCGGGCAGAATAAAGCCGTCGGGAATAAGCAGGTTTCTGCTGCCGCAGCTTGCCGCCTCGGCAACACGGTGCAGGTCAATATCGTTTCTGCCTTTTGTTATTGTAATAATTCTGAAGGGTGCACCGCCACGCACGGGAGTCTGGATTGCTTCAATTCTTGTCTTGTGTTTTCTCAATTTCCTTTTCTCGTTCTCAATGCAGATCACTGCAAACATATAAATCACCCTTATTATAAATATGCCTGCAAAATGAAAAGAGCACGAAGAATTTGTCTTCGTGCTCAAAAAATTATTTGTTGTTTGCTGCTTTGCGCTTCTTTGCGTCTGCAAAGGCGAAGCAGAACATACCCGTCAGCGCACCGCCTGCGCCGAGAATGAAGTCCCACATTGTGTCGATGAGACCTTCGTTTGTAAACGGACTTGAAACCTGGAGGTTGAAACCGTAAATCTTGTCCATTGTGAACTCATAGAATTCCCAGCCGACAAGAATGGCAACAGCCATTGCAAAGCCTGCCATAGCGGCAATTGAGGGCGCAAGGGGAATATTCTTCTTTTCCTGCATTATCACAAGCAGTCTTGCGCTCCAGCCCGAGGCAATAAAGCCTGCAAAGAAGTGGGTTACAATGTCCGAATAAGAAAAATCAGTACGGTTATTCAGCGTTGAGCCTATGCATACGCCAAGTGTAATAAACAGCGTGAGGTGTGTCTGAAACTGCCACGGTAATCTTGTGATGAAGGATTTGCCGCCAAGAAGCTGGAACAAATCCCAAAGGTGGGTGAAGGCAATTGCAAACAGACCCTGTAAAAATTCCGAGGTGTAGCCTCTGAAAAGACCGTTAATGCCCCAGATGAGCAGAGCACCTCTGCATATCCACCACACGGCGATTGTCTTTTTAGGCATCGGTGTGATAGGGTTTAAAGTTTTCTTTTTCATTCCTTTTAATCCATTCCGAGGTATTCTTCGAGCGTTACGCCCTGTGCCTTTATTTCCTTTGCAGCTTCAACGCCTACATAACGCCAGTGCCAGGGCTCATAGGTTACCATTGTGATATCCTGTGTGTCCTCCTCGTAGCGGAGTATGAAGCCGTAATCGGCTGCGTTTTCGCTCAGCCAACGGAAAGCATCGGTGTTGGCAAAGTTTTCATCAAGCGTGTAGTTGCCGTTTGTACCGAAATCCATTGCAAGGCCTGCGTTGTGCTCGCTTGTGCCGGGCATAAGCACTATCTTTGCTGCAAGGCGTGTAGCCTCCGCTTTGGAGTAGCCGAGGGAAGAATAATAATCAATCTTGCGATTGAAGTTATTCTTCTGCCTTGTCAGACTTCTGTAGCCCGAAACGGGGATAAGGTCAATTCCGTCAGCCTGAGCAGCCGCTATCATTTTGTTGTAGTGGGGTACAACACGGTGGTCAAGTGACTGACCGCCGCCCTTGATTTCCGCCGTCTGCACAGTGTAATCGGTGGGCAGGATATATTTCTGGTTAACAAGCAGAAGATTCCACTTTTCATTGTCAACAACCGCAACCGACGGGTTGAAGCCTGCATAGGCGTATTCATATTCTCCGCCCATGGTTTCAGGCTCCCTTGTCGTGGTTTCAGCTTGGGTAGTCGTTTCGGTTTCGGAAACAACTTCGGTTGTTGAATTGTTTTCCGTGCCCGGCTCATCGGCAGATGTGTCGGGCTCAGTGGAATTCTGAATTGTGTTCTGTGTGGTCGTTTCAGGTTCTTTGCTGTCCATACCTACGGTAATATAAGCTATGCTCAACAGAGCCACAAATATGCAAAGACCTGCAAGAAGTATGAGACGGATTCTGTTCATTCGCTCATAACCTTTCTTTTATTTTTAGCAGTTGCCGCCGGAGTAGTTGGGAGCTTCCTTGGTGATGTAAACATCGTGGGGATGGCTCTCAATAAGACCTGCTCCTGTTATGCGGACAAAGCGAGCTTTTTCCTGAAGCTCCTTAATTGTGTGGCAGCCGCAGTAGCCCATACCGGAGCGAAGACCGCCGAGAAGCTGGAAGATAGTGTCGGAAAGGACT
>JAZOCL010000110.1:0-3446 GCA_045596485.1 Clostridia bacterium | reverse complement strand
AGCTTCCTGATGTTTTGAGCGGAGTTTCGGCAAAAATATTCTCGGGAGAAATCTTTGGAATTGTAGGCGGTAACGGTGCCGGAAAATCTACCCTGCTGTCGCTTGTCTGTGGACTGAAAAAGCCCTGCCGCGGGAGAATTTTGGTGGATGAAAGCTGCAAAATGGCAATGCTGCCGCAGAATCCGCAGTGTATGTTTTTGAAAAAAACGGTAGAGCTTGACCTTTTGGAAATTCTTGAGGAAAGCAACAGGACTGAGGCAGAAAAGGCGGAAGAAGTGAGAAATGTGGCGAGGCTTTGCGAAATTGAGCACATTCTTCAAAGGCATCCTTATGATATATCAGGGGGCGAACAGCAGAGAGCGGCACTTGCAAAGATTTTGCTGCTGAAGCCCAATTTGATTCTGATGGACGAGCCCACAAAGGGAATGGATGCGTTTTTTAAGCAAAGCTTCGGTGCAATTCTCAAGAGCCTTAAAGCAGCAAGGACAACGATTGTGATTGTTTCGCACGATATAGAATTCTGTGCAGAATATACCGACCGCTGCGGAATGCTCTTTGACGGCAAGCTTGTGAGCACGGGCAGCTCGAAAAAATTCTTTGCGGGAAATCGGTTCTATACCACAGCTGCAAACCGTATGGCGAGAAATATCATACCAAATGCAGTGCTCGCTGAGGATATAATCCGTGCTCTCGGGGGAGAGACTCCAAAATCGGTGTGGGAGCCTCAAAGGGTCGAGTATATTCCGAAAGAAAAGGAGCAGCCAAAGCCCGCGGCTCAAAAGAAAGAGAGGGTCGGGGTTAAATATACTTTTGGACTCGTTTTTGCGGCGTTGTTTTTATATATACAAATTGCATTTGCGGATAGCTTTACCGATTGGAGGAGTGCGGTTGTTCAACTTGCAACGGTTTTGTTTTGCGCCCTGGCGATTGTTTGCTTTGTGCCCCGAAGATTTCGGGATAAAAAAGTCAGGATGGTTCAGCTACCGAAAGAAAAACGGCGTCTGACAAAAAGAACGGCTCTTTCGGCGTTGCTGACTCTGATTGCAGTACCGCTCACTATGTTTATAGGTATATTCTATCTCGGTGACAGAAAATATTTTATAATAAGTATGCTGATTATTGCTGAGGTCACTTTGCCATTTTTTATGCTTTTTGAAGACAGAAAGCCTCAGACTTCGGAGCTTGTGACCATAAGCGTTTTGTGTGCAATAGGGGTTGCGGGGAGAATTGTTTTTGCGGCGATCCCTCAATTCAAGCCTATGCTTGCCGTTGTTATTGTGGCAGGGGTGTGCTTTGGTGGCGAGACTGGATTTTTGGTTGGTGCAATTTGTGGCTTTGTTTCGAATTTTTATTTTGGACAGGGACCCTGGACACCCTGGCAGATGTTTGCTCTGGGAATTGTGGGCTTTGCTGCGGGAATACTTTTTCAAAAAGGATTTTTGCGAAAAACAAGACTTTCGCTTTGCCTTTTTGGGGGCTTTGCTACAGTTGTAATCTACGGCGGGATAATGAACCCCTCGTCAATTGTGATAATGCAGCAGCAGTTTACGACTGAATTGGTTTTGTCTTATTATATAATGGGACTTCCTTTTGATTTGGTGCACGGAGCGGCAACGGCGGCGTTTTTGTGGATTGGTTCAATGCCCATAATCGAAAAGCTTGAAAGAGTAAAAACAAAATACGGAATAATGAGATAAAAAAACACCAAAGGAATTTCCTTTGGTGTTTTTGCTTCAAATGATTATTTCTTGATTTTTGCCTTTGCAACACGAACACAGGTTGAAGAGCCGTAATTGAAGCCCTTTGCATCAATAGAGAGCATCCCGTTTCCTTGAGTAAAGGAAAGCTGTTCGCTGTTGTCAATCCATTCGATGGATTCAATTTCGTCAGCTACATCACCGAAGCAGTATGCTCCTGCATATCTTTTGCTTCCTGCAACAACGTGAGCGCTGCCGCCTATTGCAAGTTCAGTAAAGAACAGATAAAGTGCATCATTGCCTTTGAGAATAAAGTTGCTTGACATACCGTATGAGGAATAGGGCTTTACATCATAGATTGCTTCGCCGTAAATCTTAACCCACTTGCCGATAATGTTGAAGAGCTCCTTCTGGAAGGGGTCAATGCCGCCCTGAGCTGTGGGACCGAAGTTAAGAAGCAGGTTTGCACCAACCTTGCGGCAGTCGCAAAGCGCACGAATGAGCTCGCCGGGCGACTTGTAGTTGAAGTCCAGGCTGCCGATTCCCCAGTGGTCATTTATTGTGTAGCACATTTCAGCTGCAAGATATTTGGGCATTCCTTCACGATCCATTGGAGTGGGTTTGCCCTGTTCAAAGGTGACAGAGTCGATTTCGGGATTGCCGACACAGCCGCGTGCTTCAAGACCTGTGTTGTTGATAATCATAGCCTCGGGCTGCCATTTGCGGATTGTGGCATAAAGCTCGTTTTCCTTCCAGTCTGCGTTGGGCTTGCTCCAGTTTCCGTCAAACCAAAGACCGCCGATTTTTCCGTAGTTTTTGCAGAGAACCTCAACGCTTTCTCTCAGATATTCGAGATATGAATCAAAGTCGTTTTCAAAAGAATCCTGATACCAGTCAAGAGTTGTGTGATAGAAGAAGGGCACAATATCGTGTTTATTGCAGGCATCAACGAACTCACGGACAAGGTCACGCTTTGCGGGACTGTGGGGTGCGTCAAAGTCTGAAAGACCGCAGGTGTCATAAAGCGAAAAGCCCTCGTGATGTCTTGTGGTCAGTGTTATGTATTTGCAGCCTGCGTTTTTTGCCATAAGAACTATTTCTTCGGCATCAAAATCTTCGGCTGTAAAGGTGTCGAAAAGCTTTTTATATTCGTCCATTGTGACATCGGTATGGAAGTATGTCCATTCACCCTTGCCCACCTGAGAATAAAGTCCCCAGTGAACAAACATACCGAAGCCCATTTTTTCGAAATCTGCAACATACTTTTTTGGTACAGGTATTGCCATAGTTTTTTCCTCCGTATCAGGGCGTTTAATGCGCCTGTTTTTATATAAAAATAGAATATCATATAAACCCAGAAAAGTCAATATCAGAGCGTATACATTATCTATCTTATGTTAAGTAATAGAGAAAATCCTTTGTTAAGTAATACGTAAAATCCTTTGTTCTGTTAAAATAGATGTGTTACAATAAAAAAAGACACCAACCTAAAAAAGTGATATAATAGTTTTCACCACAAAAACAAAAAATCACGAAAGAAGGTTGTTGCATAATGAGTATAACATATACAACGGCAAGACGCAAGAAAATTTGTGAATATGCATTAAAATATGGGAAGATGAAAGCCTATGAGCTTTATGGTGCAAGCAGACCAAGTATCGATAGGTGGTTAAAAAGATATGATGGAACAAAAGCCTCGCTCAAAGATTATTCACGCAGACCCAAAAGCCATCCAAATCAAAGCACACC
>JAZOCL010000109.1:0-14898 GCA_045596485.1 Clostridia bacterium | reverse complement strand
TTTCCAATATTTGTGTTAGAATAACCATATCTATGCAAAGGATTGGTGAAAAATATGAAACCCATAGTAGCAATTGTTGGGCGCCCCAATGTTGGAAAGTCCACATTGTTTAATAAAATATCAGGCAAAAGAATCGCCATTGTCGAAGACACTCCCGGCATCACCCGCGACAGAATTTATGCGGATGCAGAGTGGCTTGGCAGAGAGTTTACACTCATTGACACAGGCGGCATTGAGCCCTACAGCAAGGATATTATTCTCTCTCAGATGCGAATGCAGGCTAATCTTGCCATTGAAACGGCAGATGTTATACTTTTTGTTGTTAATGTCCGTGACGGTATGACTGCTGCTGACAAGGACATCTCGGCAATGCTCCAAAAATGCGGAAAGCCCGTAATTCTTGTCTGCAACAAGGTCGACAACCCCGGCGACCCGCCTATGGAGATCTATGAATTTTATAACCTTGGCATCGGTGACCCGATGCTGGTTTCTTCAATCCACGGCCTTGGTGTTGGTGACCTTCTTGATGAGGTTTGTTCGCATTTTCCCGAGCAGCAAGAAACCGAGGACGATGAAGACGTTATTCATATTGCAATCGTAGGAAAACCCAATGCGGGAAAGTCATCACTGGTCAACCGCATTTTGGGTGAAGAACGTGTTATTGTAAGTGATATTGCAGGAACAACCCGAGATGCTATTGACAGCTGGCTGGAGCGCAACGGCAAAAAATATGTTCTTATTGATACTGCCGGAATGCGCAAGCGCGGCAAGATTGACGAAAACGTGGAGCGATACAGCGTTGTCCGAGCTCTTACTTCCATTGACCGTGCCGATGTTTGCGTGATTATGATTGACGCAACCGAAGGCGTGACCGAGCAGGATACAAAAATTGCGGGCTATGTTCACGAACAGGGGAAGGCCGCAGTTTTTGCCGTTAACAAATGGGATTTGATTGAAAAGGAAACCAATACAATGAAGAACTTCAAGGACAGACTTCTTGAAGGCTTCAACTTTATGATGTATGCTGAGTCTGTCTTTATTTCCGCAAAAACTGGACAAAGAGTCAATGACCTTTTCGAAATGGCTGAGCTGGCTGTTGAAGAAAACAAAAAACGTATCTCAACAGGTCTTCTCAACGACGTAATCAACGATGCGATTGCAATGGTTCAGCCGCCTTCTGACAAGGGAAAGCGTTTGAAGATTTATTACGGAACACAGGCAGGTGTGAAGCCTCCCACCTTTGTTCTTTTTGTAAACAATGCTGACCTTGCTCACTATTCTTACATCAGATACCTTGAAAACAAAATCAGAGCTGCCTTCGGCTTCAGCGGAACACCCATAAAGTTCATTATCCGCGAAAAAGGTGAAAACGGCGGCAGCAAAGCTTAAAGGAGAACATAATTATGGAAGCGGTTTATAATTTGGTTATACTTGTTGTTGCATACCTTCTCGGCAGCATTAACACCTCAATCATTGTATCAAGAATTTTCATCGGCGATGATATCCGAAACCACGGCAGCGGCAATGCAGGCGCAACAAACACTCTCCGTATCGTAGGCAAAAAAGGTGCTGCTTTGGTTGTTGTTGGCGACGTCCTCAAGGCAGTGATTTCAATTCTTATTGGAAAAATCATTTCTGACAGTCCAACAGCTGTTTATATTGCGGGAATCGGCACAGTACTGGGTCACAACTTCCCCCTATATTTCAAATTCAAGGGAGGCAAGGGTATTATTGTTTCAGCTGTTGCAATTTTTTTTGCTGACCCGATTTTGGGACTTGTGACAGTTGTTTCTGCCTTGTCGGTTATGGGAATTTCGAAATATGTATCTCTCGGCAGCATTCTTGGAGCAGTTCTCTTTGTAGTTCTTGCTCTCGTTTTCAGAACAGCAGACACAAGCTTTATTGTTTTCGCTGCAATGCTTGCTCTTCTTGCAGTTTATATGCACCGAAGCAATATTTTACGCCTTATCAAAGGCAAAGAAAACAAGCTGAGCTTTGGCAGTAAAAAAGATTAGGAGGCATCACAGGTTATGGCAAATATATGCGTTTTAGGTAGCGGCGGTTGGGGAACTGCAGCTTCCATTCTTCTTCACAACAATGGACATTCGGTAACTATTTGGTCATACGACAAAACGGAGTGTGAAAACCTGAAGAAATATCGTGAAAACAAGCCCTTTCTCCCCGGCATTTCCATTCCTGAAGGAATTGAATTTGTATCAGACCTTTCGGCAGTAAGCGGAAAGGATTTAATAGTTATTGCCACCCCCTCCCACGGTGTTCGGGGCGTTGCAAGCAAAATTAAGGATTTTGTAACAGAAGGTCAGGTTATTCTCAACATTTCAAAGGGAATTGAAGAAGAAACATATCTGACAATCTCTCAAATTCTCAAAGAAGAGCTTCCCTGCTGCAAAATTGCCGTTATGTCAGGTCCCAGCCACGCTGAAGAGGTTTCACGCAATATTCCTACAACAAACGTGGTTGCATCGGATGATATTGAAATTTCAAAATATATTCAGGATATTTTTATGAGCAGCAGCTTCAGGGTTTATACCTCTGATGACATAATCGGTGTTGAGCTTGGCGGCTCACTCAAAAACGTCATTGCTCTTTGCTGCGGAATTCTGGACGGTCTGGGCTGCGGTGACAACACAAAAGCAGCACTTATGACAAGAGGACTTGTTGAAATGACTCGTCTTGGTGTTGCAATGGGCGCAAAGCCCAAAACCTTTTCGGGACTTTCAGGTATCGGCGATTTAATTGTAACCTGCACAAGTATGCATTCCCGAAACCGCAGAGCAGGAATTCTTATCGGTCAGGGCAAATCGGTTGAAGAGGCTCAAAAGACCGTAAATATGGTTGTTGAAGGGGTTCGAAGCTGTAAGGCCGCAAAAGAGCTGGCTGACCGTATGGGTGTTGAAATGCCCATAATAAACGAGGCATACAGTGTTCTTTTTAATGGACAAAGTCCAAAAGAAGCAATAGAAAATCTTATGGGCAGAGACAAAAAAACCGAATCAGAATCTGATTTTTTGCATACTATGTAAAGACTATATTGTGAGGTATAAAAAATGGATATAAATCTTTTGAGTAAGTATTTTAAATCAGCAACTGAAATTCTCCCCAAAGGAGCTTTTCTCACCACATATAACGATGGAAAAACAAATACTATGACAATAGGCTGGGGATCCTTTGGCTTTGAGTGGGGAATTCCCGTCGCAGAGGTGATGATTCGTGAAAGCCGTTATTCCAAGATTGCTGCGGATAAAAATCTTGAGTTCACACTAACCTTTCCCTATGATGATTCAATGAAGCCGGCTCTCGCCTTTTGCGGAAGCCGTTCAGGACGTGATGTTGACAAAATTTCTGAATGTAATCTGATTCTTAAGGCTTCAAACAAAATTTCAACCCCTGTGGTTGAGTGCAAAGGTCTTGTTTTTGAGTGCAAAGTCATTGCAAGAACCAAAATGACACCCGACCTTACTTCATCCGAAGTAACAGAGAAATGGTACAAAAACGGCGATTTGCACACCTTTTACTATGCAAAAATTGAGGATTGCTACGAGCTGAATTAATTTTTTAAAAAAGTATTGACAAACAAAAATAACAGGTGTATAATACATCTAAATTGAATATCACAAAAACTATGACGAAGACGGTCGGTTTACCGAGCCTTGAGAGAGTTGGCGGTTGCTGCGAGCCCACGGTGAGGTTTTCCAATGACCCATCACTTCCGAGTTGGAGGTCCGAAAACGAAATGTGAGTAGATATCTCCCGTGCATTGCGACGTTATTGCAAAGGGCTTGTTAGAGTCTGCAGAGTGACGAAATTTGATTTTCGTAATTTGAGTGGTACCGCGAGTTTTATAACCCGTCTCAAAGAAGGCTTTGAGACGGGTTTGTTTTTTTGTGACATTCCTTTAATACATTACCGAAAGGGGAAACAAAAATGGATTACAATTTGAAAGAGGTTGCCGGCAGAATCAAGGATTTGCGTGAAGCAAAGGGCTACACCCAGGCAGAGCTTGCAAAGCTCACAGGTGTTTCGCTCAATGATTACATAGTTCTCGAACAGGGCGAAACAGACTTCAGCTTTACCTTCATCTACAAGTGTGCAAAGGCCTGCAACGTTGAGGTAGTTGACATTCTGGAGGGTACAAGCTCAACACTTACCTCCTACGCTGTTACACGAAAGGGCGAAGGCGCAAAAATTGTTCGCAAGCAGGGCTTTGTTTATAACAATCTTGCTCCCAAGTTCAAAAACAAGCTTGCTGAACCCTTCCTTGTTGAAGCACCCTTCATTCCCGAAGAACAGGATGCTCCCATCAAGCTCAGCTCACACAAGGGTCAAGAAATTGACATTATTGTAAGCGGAACCTTGAAGGTTCAGGTGGGCTCACACGTTGAGGTGCTCAATGAAGGTGACTCAATCTTTTATAACAGTGCCACACCTCACGGAATGATTGCAACAAGTCCTGAGGGCTGTGTGTTCAACGCAATCGTTCTCAATCCTTCAGGCGAGGACTTCTTTAATGATACCACTGAGGTTCAGTCAACAGATGCACCTATCACCCGTGAAAAATCATCATCTGTTGCAGATGATTTTATCGAATCATCTCTTGATAAAAAGGGTGTGTTCAGTGGAATTTCTTTCAAAAATGCAGACAAATTCAATTTTGCTTTTGACTGCGTTGACGCTATTGCAAAGAAAAACCCCGACAAGCTTGCTATGATGTGGGTCGGCAACGATAAGACTGAACGTGCTTTCACCTTCAGCGATATGAAGAAGTATTCTGCAAAGACCGCAAACTACTTCGAATCACTTGGAATCAAGCGCGGTGACACAGTTATGCTGGTTCTCAAGCGTCACTATCAGTTCTGGTTCTGTATGCTGGCACTCCATAAGATTGGCGCAATTGCAATTCCTGCAACAAATCAGCTGGTTGAACACGATTTTGATTACAGATACAAGGCAGCAGGTGTTAAAGCAATTGTTTGTACCGCTGACGGCGATGTTTCAATAGAAGCCGAAAAGGCTGCAAAGGCATATCCTGATATGCTAAAGATTATGGTTGGTGGCAAGAAGGACGGCTGGTATGACTTCAACGAAGAGATGGAGCGTTTCAGCACACACTTCGACCGCACAGACGCTTCACCCTGCGGTGACGACCCGATGCTTATGTTGTTTACATCAGGTACAACAGGTTATCCCAGAATTGCTGCACATTCATATAAGTATGCGCTGGGTCACTATCCCACAGCAAAGTTCTGGCACAACGTTAACCCTGACGGTCTGCACTTTACAATTTCTGATACAGGCTGGGGCAAGGCACTCTGGGGCAAGCTTTACGGACAATGGCTCTGCGAAGCGGCAGTGTTCACTTATGACTTTGACCGTTTCCACCCGGACGACATCCTTCCCCTCTTCAAGAAATACAATATCACAACCTTCTGTGCACCGCCCACAATGTACCGTTTCTTCATAAAGGAAGACCTTTCAAAGTATGACCTTTCTTCTATTGAATACGCAACAACAGCTGGCGAAGCACTGAACCCCGAGGTTTACAATCAGTTCTACAAAGCAACAGGTCTCAAGATTATGGAGGGCTTCGGTCAAACAGAAACAACTCTTATAATCGGTAATTTTGTTGGAACAGAGCCCAAAATCGGTTCAATGGGCAAGCCCTCACCCCTTTATGAGGTTGTTGTTCTTGACCCTGATGGAAAAGTATGCAAAACAGGTGATACTGGTGAAATCTGTGTACGCACAGCAGACGGTACACCTTGCGGACTTTATCTTGGCTACTATCTTGATGACGAAAAGACCGAAGATGCTTGGCACGACGGCTATTATCACACAGGCGACCAGGCAACACAGGACGAAGACGGCTACCTTTGGTATGTGGGACGTATCGACGACGTTATTAAATCATCGGGCTACCGTATCGGTCCATTCGAAATCGAAAGTGTTATTATGGAGCTTCCTTATGTTCTTGAATGTGCCATCACAGCTGTTCCCGACGAGGTTCGCGGACAGATTGTAAAGGCTACAATCGTTCTCACAAAGGGAACCGTCGGCACAGATGAGCTCAAAAAGGAAATTCAGGAATACGTAAAGACACACACAGCACCTTACAAGTATCCCAGAATAGTTGACTTTGTTGAGGAGCTTCCCAAGACAAACAGCGGTAAGGTTCGCCGTGTTGAAATTCGTGCAAATGATATGAAGAATGTGAACAAATAAATTTGAGCAAACAAAAAAGTCAAATCCCAACAGGATTTGACTTTTTTACTTTATAAATCATTTGAAATTATGTCTTCAAGGGACTCTCTTCGAACCGCAACATATTCCCTGCCTTTGGAAAGCATCACAATGGGTGGTCTGGGAACACGGTTATAGTTTGACGCCATTGAATAGTTATACGCCCCGGTTGTGAGCACCGCAACGGTATCGCCGCGCTGAACACTTGAGGGAAGGTTCACATTCTCCTGAATAATGTCACCGCATTCGCAGCATCTTCCCACAACAGAACAGCTGAAGTCACGACTCTCGTTCATTTTGTTTGCAACACAAACCGTGTAATCAGATTTGTAGAGCGCAAATCTTGGATTGTCGGTCATTCCACCGTCAATCGAAACATAGTTCCTGTATTCGGGAATTACCTTCACCGAACCAACCTTATAAAGTGTCAGACCACTGTCTGCAACAATTGATCTTCCCGGCTCCATTCTTATGGCAGGAACGTCAATACCAAGCTCCGAGCATTTCTCTTTTACAAGCTTTGCAACAAGAGCAATATTTTCGGCAATATCAATTTTGGGATCTGATTCAATGTAACGTGCTCCGTAGCCGCCACCAAGGTTCAGCTCTCTGGTTTTGAAGCCTGCCTCCTTCTCCATTTTTGCAACAAATTTCAGCATCACATCCGAGGTTTTGATGTATACGTCAGAATCAAAAACCTGTGAACCGACGTGACAGTGAAAACCAAAAAGGTCAATATATTTCTTTGTCAAAGAATATTTGGTTATTTCTTCGGCAGCACCTGTTTCAACCGCCGAACCAAACTTCGAGTCAACTTTGCCTGTGGCAACCTCGTCATAGGTATGAGGGTCAATTCCTGGAGTAATTCTGATGAGAATTTTTGAGCAAACACCAAGACCTTCTGAAATTCTGTCAATTGCATCAATCTCCTCGTTGCTGTCTGCAACAAAGCAGCCTACACCGCTTTTGATTGCATATTCAATGTCTGAATCTGTCTTGTTGTTGCCATGAAAATAAACCTTTTCCATAGGAAAGCCTGCAGCCGCACCCGCACAAATTTCGCCTGCAGAAACCACATCCACGCCCATTCCCTCTTCGTCAACAATTTTGTAAATCTGCTTGAAGGAATTTGCCTTGCTGGCATAAAGCGGAAGTGCACTTTCGCCAAAATGCTTCTTCATTGCTTCAACATAAACTCTGCAGTTATATCTGATTCGCTCTTCGTCCATAAGATAAAGCGGTGTACCGTATTTTTTTGCCAGCTCAACCGTATCTCTGCCGGCAAAGGTCAGATGTCCGTTTTGAGCAATATTCAAGTTATCACAAATCATAAGGATTATCCTTTCGTGTTAAATCTCAATTCCACATTCCTTCATAATTCTGAACATATTCTGCTTTTTAGCCTCGTCCATAGGGGTGAGGGGCAGTCTTAGATGGTTTACGCCGTAGCCCATTGCTGCAGTTGCAGCCTTGACAGGGATGGGGTTAACCTCACAGAAGAGAGCATCAATAAGCTCAAGGTATTTGAGCTGAAGGTCGGCACTTTCTTCTGTTTTTCCTTCAAAATAACTGTCGCAGATTCTGACAGTTTCTTTGGGAAGAATGTTTGAAAGAACCGAAATTACGCCCTTTCCTCCAAGAGACATAATAGGAACAATCTGGTCGTCGTTTCCTGAATATATGTCCATTTTACCCTTGACAAGAGATGCAATCTTTGCAATCTGCGAAATATTTCCGCTTGCCTCTTTTATACCCACAATGTTGTGGTGCTTTGCAAGCTCAGCACAGGTTTCGGGTTCAATGTTGCAGCCTGTACGGCTGGGAACGTTGTAAAGAATCACAGGCTTTGTGCTTGCGTCAGCAATCGCTGTGAAGGACTGAATTAAGCCCTTTTGCGTTGCTTTGTTATAATAGGGTGTTACAACAAGCATTGCATCGGCACCGATTTCGCAGGCAAATTTTGTAAGCTCGATTGCATAGGCTGTGTCATTTGAGCCTGTGCCTGCAATAACAGGAACTCTGCCTGCAATCTTTTCTACAGCAAACCTGAGAACATCCTTGTGCTCGTCGTCTGTGAGTGTTGAGCCTTCACCTGTTGTTCCTGCAACAACAATCGCATTGATTCCCTGCTGAATTTGCCATTCAATCAGTCTTTCAAATGCCTCGTAGTCAATTCCTTTTTCGTTAAGAGGTGTAACAATGGCTGTTGCCACTCCGGTAAATACAGTTTTCTTCATTCTTCAAAACTCCTTTTCAAAAATATCGGCAAAGCTACTTGCATAAAAAAATGATAGCTGAAAACAACTATCATATACAAACGTATGAAAAAATCACCATTCAAATATGATAGCTCTCCGCATTGCTGCGACAACGACCAAAATATTATTTCCGGCCGCCAGATCGGTTCTTTGCCATAAACCGTCTTCGGCGCCTGCCCCTTTCGGCAAATTCTGCTTTGGCAAGCATAAAAATCTGCCTACTGATGACATAACGCACCTCTATCTACCCGAATATTATACTGTAATTAACTCTGTTTGTCAACATATTTTTTCATATATTGTCATTTTATGAAAAAAAGAGATACCAAGCCGGTATCCCTAAAAAAATTCAGCAGGTCCAATCGTGAATGGCATCGCTCATTCTGTTCATCATTTTTCCTGCGCGGTGATAAGCTCTTCGCATAGCTCTTTTGTTCATAGGGTGAACAGCTATAATCATTCCGACGCCTAGAACGGTCCCCACAGCGAGACCCAATGAAAAGTTGCCCATTTAATCTCCTCCCTTCGTTTCTATATAAATAGTATTGTCAGTTATCCGCATTTTATTTACCGAATGCTCCTCGGCTTTTCGAAAAAAACCTTTATCTATAAAAAAATCAGTTATTTCTCCTGTTTCAAAGTCAAAACGTAAATCTTTTATCTTTTTGGGCTTTCCGCCATCCAAAACAATTTTTGAAACATTTTCATTTTTTATTACAAATTCATTTTGACTTTTATGTTTTTCAAATCCAAAATTTTCTTTCATAAAAATCTTTTTACCCAATATCCCGTCAAAGGCTTCTATTTCAACGTTTTTGCAAAGTGGCACAAGACTTATGGTTTCTATTTGCAAAAAATCAATATTCTTGTTATCCCTCGAAAAGCAAACCCCTTTAACCCTTCCGCAAGGCTCATCGCAGCCTTTTTCGTATACAATAAGTCCCTTAAGCCTTTTCAGGCAAATCTTCATAAAAATCATCCTCAAAACCGATTTACACAACAAAACCCGCAAACCAACCTGAAGCTTGGTTTGCGGATTTTATTAAAATTTGTATGAATTACTGACCGTTAGCAAGATCCTGTTCATACTTCTTGATCATTTTCTTTACCATCTGACCACCGATTGAGCCAGCTTCTCTTGATGTGAGGTCACCGTTGTAACCTTTCTTAAGCTGTACACCTACTTCATTAGCAGCTTCCATCTTGAATTTATCCATAGCAGCCTTTGCTTCGGGTACAACAAAATTGTTGTTGCTTTTGCTGTTTGACATAACTGTTTCACCTCCCTTTTTTCAGAAAAACAATTTGTTTATCTGTCTTCGATAATATTTTAACCTAAATCCGAGGTAATACACGTTGAAAAATTTTCTAGTTTTATTGAAAAAACCGACTTTTTCTGTCAAAAAATAATTTATATTTGACAAAAGATTATAAATAAGATAAAATTATGTTGTATTATGTTTTGAAAGGAGTTTTGGAGTTATGCAAAGAAAGCTTTCGGAAATTTCGTCCTTTGAAGTTATTCTGTGCCTGTCGGTTGTGATGATACACATACTTTCAGAGAGCATTGCTCTTTATGCAAAAGGGTCAATCCTCTCATTCCTTTCTTTTGCTGCATCAAAAACGCTGACCTTTGTTGTTCCTGCGTTTATGATTTCTGCAGGTATTAAATTTGCTCACAAGTTTGAAAACACTTCTTTCAAATATCTTAATTTTATGAAGGGCAGACTTCTTAAAATATACCTTCCGTATGTTATTTTCACCGTAATACATTATCTCTATTTTGTTTTTTACAGAAAATATTTCGGATTTGATTTTTGTGAGCTGTTTAACTACATTATCCACGGTTCAATTGTTGCTCCATTTTATTTTATTGCGCTGATAATGCAGTTTTATATTCTTGCTCCAATAATTATGCTGTTTTGCAGAATCCTTCCTGCAAATCTTGGTATTCTTATCGCCGCTGCAATAAGCATTGCTTCGATGTATTACCTGGGCGGTCTCAGGTACGGCGACCGAATTTTTACAAGCTATCTGCTTTATTGGGTTATCGGCTGTTATATAGGAATGGATTTTCGAATTTCAATGAGCCGTCTCAGCCGAATGAAAAAGTTACTGATTCCTGCAGGAATTATTTTTACCGTTATTTATGTTGGGATGGTATATTTCGAATTTATGGGCCTTTTCAACATATTTTTTACGGATGTTGTAAAAATAGTCTTTTGCCTTGCGGCATCCTTTATGTGGCTTGTTCTTATGCCAAAATCAGAAGGCTTTGTTGCATCCGAGCTTGCGCCCGTAACATTTTATGTATTCCTTATTCACTGTCTTGTGATTATCGAAACACAGTTTTGGATGACAAAATGGGGTATAACATCACTACCCCTAAGGTTTGTGATTTTATTCTTCTCTACGTATATCATTTCACTCTTTGTTTCGGTAGTTTATCTGAAAATTAAGGATTTCTTTACAAAATCAAAACAAAACAGCTTTTGGTAAAAAGAGACGCAAAAAAACACCTGACATTTTTAATGTCAGGTGTTTTTAACCTTAACCTTTAAAACACTTATATAATTCACCAAATAGCTTATCAGGATAAAAGCACGTCAAGAAGCTCAAATCCGTCGTTGCCGACAACCTTAACCTTCACATTCAGCTCGCGCTCAACATCCAAAACAGTTGTATTATCCAAAAACAAATCTTCTTCGTGCTTCAGCATCGAAGCAGGAATCAAGAGATATTCGCCGAGATTTTTACCTTTCAGCTGACTTACAATATCACCGCCCGTAACGAGGCCGCTGACGGTGATTCTCTCGCCAAAAAAGTTGTTTTTTATCCTTTCTACCCTTATTTTGTCAGAGTCCAGCTTTGAAACAAGGCGTTTTATGAAATCATAAGCAAGAACACCTGTTACAACAGTTTTTTGCGACTTCACGGTTTTATCGTCACACAAATCCAACGCATCCTCAAATTCCCATTTAAGGGATGCACAAAGCCCCACACCGTTTTCAATCTGCGGAAAACCATCATATTCTGACTGGTCGGGAATTTCTTCCTCAGCCATTATATAAAATTCGTCGGAGAGATAAACAAAGTTTATTCCTCTTTCGTTCTTGAACATTTTTTGCCACTTTGAAACCTGTTTTATAACCTCTTTTGAACTCTCTTTATCAAAAGGCTCAAGCTCCGTTAATCCCCTGCGGTGTGCCGAAATACCAACAGGAACAATGGAAAGGCTTTCAACCGAATCACCCAGGGAATATAAGTCCCTTATTGTTCTATCAAGCTCTTCTCCATCATTTATACCTCTGCACAAAACAATCTGACAGTTTATCATCATTCCGCTACCTGAAAAACGCTTCATTTGCTCCATAATTTTGCCTGCAAATCTGTTATTCAGCATTTTGCAGCGAAGCTCAGGATTGGTTGTGTGAACCGAAACGTTTATTCTTGGAATTGCATATTCGATAATTCGGTCAAGATCAGAGTCTTTCATATTGGTTAGGGTTACATAGTTGCCCTGTAAAAACGAAAGTCTGTAATCATCATCCTTAAAATAACAGCTTTCACGCATATTTGGCGGAAGCTGGTCAATAAAGCAAAAAATACACTTATTGTGGCAGGAACGCGGCTCATCAATAAGAAGAGAGTCAAACTCAATTCCCAGAGGCTCAAAATCCTCATTAATCAACTCAACACACCTGTCTTCAAGCTCAATATTCAGTTGTTCATTTGCAGAAAGGAACATATAATCAAGATAGTCGTTGACTTCCTTTCCGTTAATGCAAATAATCACATCTCTGGGCTTTATGCCGCCTTTGGCAGCCAAAGAACCCGGATGAACGCTGTTTATTTTTGCTGACATTTTCTGTCTGCTCCTTTGTGTATTTTATTTCTGCTTATCAAGGATATCCTTGTATCCCTTTCCGTAATTCAAAGCTCTGTTCACACGTGAAATTGTGGCGCTTGATGCACCTGTTTTTTCAACAATTTCATTGAAGGTTTTGCCGCTTTTCAGCAGCTTTGCAACAGTCAAACGCTGGGCCATTGAATAAATCTCTTTTATTGTGCACACATCTTCAAAAAAAGCTTCGCATTGGTCAAAACTATCCAGCGATAAAATTGCTTCGTAAAGATATTTTATATCCTTTTCTGAAATCTGATTCATAAAAACACCTCATCTATCTGGTGAAACGCTTCAAGAACATCTGTGTACGTTCATTTATTGGGTTTTCGATAACTTCTTCCGAAGAACCTTCTTCAACAATATAGCCGTCTGCCATAAAAATAATACGGTCTGCAACATTTTTTGCAAATTCTATCTCGTGCGTAACAATAACCATGGTCATATCCTTTGAGGCAAGGTCACGGATTACTTTGAGAATTTCACCCGTAAGCTCAGGATCAAGAGCCGAGGTCGGTTCATCAAAAAGCATAACCTTGGGGTTCATTGCAAGAGCTCTTGCAATTGCAACACGCTGTTGCTGACCCCCTGACAGCTGATAAGGATATGCATTGATTTTGTCCGAAAGACCAACCTGCTCAAGCAGCTCTTTTGCGGATTTTACCGCATCATCGTGTGAAACACCGTTCACAAGCATTGGTGACATAATAATATTTTCAAGAACCGATTTGTGAGGAAAAAGATTGAAATTCTGAAAAACCATACCAAGCTTCTGATATGCCGCACGGTTGGCATCCGCTTTTCGGTATACGCCCTTTTCAACCACGGTATCACCGTCAATTGTAATTGTGCCACTGTCAATGGTTTCAAGGTTTATCAGTGACCGCAAAAACGTACTTTTGCCCGAACCAGAAGGGCCGATAATTGCAACAACTTCACCCTCCTGCACATCCATACTGACATCCTTCAAAACCTCAAGCCTTCCAAAGCTTTTTACAATATTTTTTGCAGATATAACAGACATAACGGCACCTCCTTAACCTTTGTAATAATCCAGCTTTCTCTCTATATAGCCCAACAGCAGCGTCAATGCACCGTTAAACGCAAGGAAATAAAGAGCTGTTGAGAACAAGGGCCAAATGAGTCCCTGCTTTGAAAAACGTTCAGCTACCATAAGAATTTCAACAATGCCTATAACACGTGCAAGAGCCGTATCCTTTACCAAGGTTATAATTTCATTTCCCATTGGCGGAACAATTCGCTTTATAACCTGAAACATAATGACCTTGAAGAAGACCTGAGTCCTTGACATTGCCAGAACCTGTCCTGCCTCATACTGTCCTTTTGGAATACTCTCAATACCGCCGCGATAAATTTCAGAAAAATATGCCGCATAGTTGATTGCAAAAGCAATAAACGCTGCCATAAGACGGTCACGCATAGGGATTCCCCACAAAAGTCCTGGAGCATAAAGCACAACAAAAAGCTGGAGCATAAGGGGAGTTCCTCTTATAACCCAAACAAAGGTTTTCATTATATACTTTATAGGTTTAAATTTGGCCATTGTTCCAAGGGTTATAAGCAGTCCCAGAGGAATCGCAACAAGGAGCGTAACCGCAAACAAAAGACAGTTCAGCCCGAACCCTTCAAACAATGCTGTAATAATTGATTGAATTTTATCCATAAACTAAATCTAACTACTTTCTAAAACATATTTCAGTGGGAGAGTATTCCCCCACTGAAACACAAATTTTGTTATATTAATTTAAAGCTGAAATTACTGCGCCTTTGAAACCATTACCTGTTTGTTTTCCATATAGGGAACAGAAATGCTCATATTTTCAAGTCTTTCTTCGGTAATTGTCATACCGTTCCAGATACAGTCAATATTTTTTGCGTTGAGCTCAATCTCCTTTGAATTCCAGTTGATTTCAACAAAGTTTGCTTCAACTCCCAGCTTTGCACATACAGCTTCTGCAAATTCTGTTTCAAAGCCGATGAGCTCCTGATTGTCGTCTTCGTAGTTCATAGGAGCAAAAAGTGTGATACCGATAATGAGCTCACCCTTTTCTTTTATGTAAGCAAGGTCGCCTTCTGTAACTTCGTCATCAAAAGCAGCGCCGTCCTTGATGAGAAGGTCTTCAAGCTTATATTTTGCAGCAATTTCGTCCATTGTGCCGTCAGCCATAAGCTCAGCGATTGCAGCGTTCACTGCGGGAACAACGTCGCTGTTCTTTCTGAATGCAATGCCGTATTCTTCGGGGTTAAAGTCCTTTCCTTCAACAACAGCCAAATCAACAAAATCTGTACCTTCACCGATTGAACCGATTGATGTTACATAGTCAACGATAGCGATGTCAGATGTGCCTGCGGCAACATCCATAAGAGCTGTTGCCATTGAATCAACTGCTGTGAACTTTGCGTTTGCAAAGAATTCGTTTGATGTAGCAAGCTCTTCACCTGCCGAACCTGCTTCTG
>JAZOCL010000108.1:0-5417 GCA_045596485.1 Clostridia bacterium | reverse complement strand
ATGGCTACGATCCGACTTACGGTTAACACGAGCAATCATAGGTGTTTCGCCGCACTTGAGATAGAGATATGTTTCAGCGCCCATCATTTCTGTCAGGTCAACCTCAACGTTAACAACAGCCTCAGGCATTGAAGCAATGTGAGCTTCATCCTCATAAATGCTTTCAGGTCTGATACCCATAACAACTTCCTTGCCGATGTATTCAGCAATCTCTTCGCGGTTGCCCTTGCCTTCGGGAAGCCTGATGTCGAGATTATCATTAACAAGGTGAACACCGTCCTCCTTCTTTTCAAGAGTAACGTTGATGAAGTTCATCTGTGGGCTTCCGATGAAGCCTGCAACGAAGATATTAACAGGTTCATCATAAAGCTCGATGGGTGTTGCGCACTGCTGGAGGTAACCGTCCTTCATAACAGCGATTCTTGAACCCATTGTCATAGCCTCTGTCTGGTCATGTGTAACATAAACAACTGTTGTGCCCAATCTCTGGTGGAGCTTTCCAATTTCGGCTCTCATCTGAACTCTCAGCTTTGCATCCAGGTTTGAAAGGGGTTCATCCATAAGGAAAACCTTTGGCTCACGAACAATTGCACGACCAAGAGCAACACGCTGTCTCTGACCGCCCGAAAGAGCTCTGGGCTTTCTGTCGAGAAGATGCTCAATGTCAAGAATCTTTGCAGCAGCATGAACCTTTTCTTTGATAACCTCCTTGGGAACCTTTCTCAGCTTGAGACCAAATGCCATGTTGTCAAAAACTGTCATATGGGGATAGAGAGCATAGTTCTGAAAAACCATTGCAATGTCTCTGTCCTTGGGAGCAACGTCATTAACGAGAGTATCGTCAATGTAGAGCTCACCTTCAGAAATTTCTTCAAGACCTGCGATCATTCTCAGGGTTGTTGACTTACCGCAGCCCGAGGGACCAACCAGAATCAAAAATTCTTTGTCTGCAATTTCAAGGTTGATGTCCTTTGCACCGATAACACCACCCTGATATATTTTACCAATCTGTCTTAAACTTAAACTAGCCATTTATATAACCTCCCATATTTCATTCATAAATGTATAAATATTCTAACATACTTTTTTCTAAAATGTTAGAGTTTATTTGCACAAATTTCATTTTTTCTTTCGGGCATATTGCACAACCAAGATTTTAAAAACCCCAAAACCCTTGATTTCACTGGGTTTCGGGGTTTTGTCGTGCTTTTGTGTAGATTTAACAAATTCTTGTTTTGCCATTCAAAAATTACGCACAAAGTGCACATATCGGATATTTTTTCAAAAAATCCGGTAAAACTTTTTTCAAGGTCGCTCCAAAGTTTTCCACAGCTTTAAAAGTGCCGAAAACATTGGGTTTTACACATTATCCGCAGGGTTTTCAACAGCATCGGGGCTGTTTTCCACAACCTCCTGTGAATTTTCTTCGGACGCTTCTTCGTCAGTTCCCTCTTCGTGAGCAACCGCTGCTGCAGAAACAATCTTCACGCCGTCGCCCAACCTCATCAGTCTCACGCCCTTGGTAACACGCTTGAGAGTGTTGATGTCGGAGGTGTCAATTCTGATAATTACGCCCTCGGAGGTGATAATTATAACATCATCGCCGTCGGTAACAAGCCCAAAGCCCGAAACAGCACCCGTTTCTTCCGAAATTTTGTATGAGGTTGTACCCTGACCGCCTCTGGTCTGAACCTTGTATTCCGAAAGCTCGGTCTTTTTGCCGTAGCCATTTTCGCTGATAACAAGAACCTTTGAGCCTTCACGCATAATGTCCATCCCAACAACATAGTCGCCTTCCTTCAGCAGGATGCCACGAACACCTCTTGACACACGACCCAGAGTTCTTACGTCGCTTTCTTCAAAGCGAATCATCTTGCCCATATGGGTTCCCATAAATATGTGAGAATTTCCGTCGGTTTTCTTAACGTTGATAAGCTCGTCGCCTTCGTCAAGGTTAATGGCAATCTTTCCACCCTTGGGAGCATTCTCATATTCCATAATATCAGTCTTTTTGATAACACCGTTTCTGGTTGCCATAACAAGATACTCGCCCTCAACATATTCACGAACGGGAATCATTGCCGAAATCTTCTCTCCGGGCTCAAGCTGCAGAAGGTTTACAATTGCTGTACCCTTTGCCTGACGCCCCGCTTCGGGAATCTGATAGGCCTTTATGCGGTACATTCTTCCTGTATTGGTGAAGAACAAAATATATGCGTGGGTTGAGGCAACGAACATTGTATTGACAAAGTCCTCCTCCTTGGTCTGCATACCGATGATACCCTTGCCGCCACGCTTCTGGCTGCGATAGGTGTCAACCGCAAGACGCTTAATGTAGCCCTGCTTTGTCATTGTAATAACATTGTCCTCTTCCTCGATAAGGTCCTCGATGTCAATATCGTCGGTGGATGGCTCGATTGAGGTCCTTCTTTCGTCGCCGAACTTGTCACGGATTTCGGCAATTTCGGTTTTGATAACCTCAAGAACTCGGTATTCGTTTGCCAGAATGTCTTCCATTTCTTTAATAAATGCAAGAAGCTCAGCATATTCTGCATCAATCTTCTCACGTTCAAGTCCCTGAAGACGTGCAAGACGCATATCGAGTATCGCCTGTGCCTGAACGTCTGAAAAATCAAAACGTTCCATAAGGTTAGGCTTTGCATCGTTGTAGCTGTTTCTGATAATATTAATGATTTCGTCAATATTGTCAAGAGCAATCCTGAGACCCTCAAGAATGTGAGCCCTCGCCTCTGCCTTTTTCTTGTCAAAGCGGCATCTGCGTACAATAACATCCTTCTGGAAGGCGATATACTCATCAAGAATTTCACGAAGATTAAGGATCTTCGGCTCAACACGGTTAACAAGAGCCAGCATAATTACGCTGAAGGTGTCCTCAAGCTGAGTATATTTATAAAGCTGATTAAGCACGATTGTGGCATTTGCATCACGCTTGATTTCAACAACAATGCGCATACCGTCGCGGTCGGATTCGTCACGAAGGTCCGAAATGCCTTCAAGTCGCTTTTCACGCACAAGATTTGCAATGTTTTCAATAAGTCTTGCCTTATTCACCATATAAGGAATTTCGGTGAACACAATTCTCTGGCGGCTGTCGCCGTATTCTTCAATTTCGGCTCTTGCTCTCAGGCGCAGCTTGCCGCGACCCGTGTGATAAGCCGAGCGGATTCCGCTTGTTCCCATAATCTGCGCGCCCGTGGGGAAGTCGGGACCCTTGATGTATTCCATAAGCTCGTCTATGGTGATTTCGGGATTGTCGATAACCGCAATAATACCGTCAATAACCTCTGTAAGATTGTGGGGCGGAATTTTTGTCGCCATACCAACAGCAATACCATCGGAACCGTTAACCAGCAGGTGCGGAAAACGTGAAGGCAGAACAATTGGCTCCTTGCGGCTTTCATCAAAGTTCGGCATAAAATCAACAGTTTCTTTTTCAATATCCGTAAGCATTCTTGTTGCCATCTTTGACATTCTTGCCTCGGTGTATCTGTATGCCGCAGCAGGGTCGCCGTCCACCGAACCGAAATTACCGTGACCGTCAACCGTTGGGTATCTCATTGAGAAATCCTGTGCCATACGAACCATTGCATCATAAACCGACGCATCGCCGTGAGGATGGTATCTACCCAGAACGTTACCAACGGTGGTGGCACTCTTGCGGTATTCCTTTTCGGGAGTTAAGCCGTCTTCATACATAGCATAAAGTATACGTCTGTGAACGGGCTTGAGGCCGTCACGAACGTCGGGCAGGGCACGTCCCACAATAACCGACATTGCATACTCAATGTAAGACTTTCGCATTTCCTTTTCGATTTCTACGGGAATGATATTCAGCTTGGAAGCGTCAAACAGTCCCTCGTTGTTTTCTTTTGCCATAGCTTTAATACCTCATTTTTTCTGCTTTTCAGCTTGATGCTGAAAATGGCTTCTCCTTTTTTCTTCGACGAAAAATTTGAAATTCCTTTTATTTGATAAAAAATCACCCCAAATTTTTAAATCCAGGTGTTTTAAAGTAACCTTTTTTCTTTCTGTCTTAACCTTATTTCACAGTTGTTGCAAAGGTAATGGCGTGAACACTCTTTGCCCCTGCCTTTTTGAGAGCACGGCTGCATTCAATCATCGTGGCACAGGTTGTGCAGATGTCATCCACCAAAAGAATCCGTTTGCCCTCCACCCGTTTTGGGTCGCCTACAGCCATACTATTCTTCAGATTGCGCATTCTGCTTTGCATACTCAGTCCTGCCTGACGTTCTGTTTCTCTTGTTTTCTTCAGCACCTTTCTTTTGTGCGGAATATTTATCCTTCGGGAAAGCTTATGACAGATAAGCTCCACAGGGTCAAAGCCCATTTTCCTATCCTTGTTCTCGTGAGAAGGAGCAGCACAGATAAAATCAAAGTCAAGACCTTGATATTCCTCACCAATTCGTTCTGCAAGAAGCTCTGCATAGGTTTCGGCGTAGCTCTGAATTCCCGCATTCTTATACCTCAGCACAGAATCACGGACAGCCCCCTCATACTCAAAAACCGATACAATCCTGTCAAAATATTTTGTTGAAGTTTCGGCACAAAAATAACAAAGAGCCCTTCTGCCGTAGCTGACAACAGGCTTTCCGCACTTTTGGCAGCAGAGCTTTTCGCGACAGCGGCTCACATCACTTCTGCAATTTTCACACAAACAGTTTTTCACATTTATCTCAAGAATTCGGTCACAAAAAACACATTGCGGCGGAAAGAAAAAGTTCATTATAATTCTGAAAATATTCCTCAGCGCATTCATCTAAAATTCCTTATTAAATAATCCTTTCTGTCATTTGCCTTTCTTTGTCGTATTGTTTACTCAAAGAATCACAGCTCACAAACGTAACCAATTTTTTATAGGCTTATAAACGAACGGAGACATTATATCATTTTTTTGTAAAAACAGGGGTTGATTTTCATCAACCCCTGTTACATTTTTTATTTTACCTGGTCCAGCGCCTGCTGAATGTCTTCGATAATGTCCTCAACGTTTTCAATTCCCACAGAGAACCTGATAAGGTCGGGTGTTACGCCTGCCGCCTCAAGCTCTGCGTCGCTCAGCTGTCTGTGGGTGTGGCTTGCGGGATGAAGCACCGAGGTTCTTGCATCGGCAACGTGTGTAACAATGGCCGCAAGCTTCAAGCTGTCCATAAAGGTAACCGCAGCTTCTCTGCCGCCCTTAACGCCAAAGGAAATTACGCCGCAGGAGCCATTGGGCAGGTACTTCTGTGCCAGGTCATAATACTTGTCACCCTTAAGTCCGCAATAATTGACCCAGGAAATCTTGTCGTTTGCAGCCAGGTATTCGGCAACAGCCTGTGCATTGCTGCAATGACGCTCCATTCTCAGGGGAAGTGTTTCAAGACCCAGATTCAGCA
>JAZOCL010000107.1:0-6122 GCA_045596485.1 Clostridia bacterium | reverse complement strand
CATTTCCTCCCACTCGCTCTGATAGGTGAAAACGCTGTCCTTACACTTTTTAACAAAGTCCTCAATGCCGTAGCTTTCGATTTGGGGCTTGCCGCTGATACCAAGCTGCTTTTCAACCTCAAGTTCAACCGGCAGACCATGGGTATCCCAACCGGCTTTTCTGAGAACCTTGTAGCCCTTCATTGTGCGGTAACGGGGAATCAAGTCTTTGATAACACGGGTCAGAACGTGACCGATGTGGGGCTTGCCGTTGGCTGTGGGAGGACCGTCAAAAAAGGTGTATACCTGACCGCCTTCACGATTTGCGATACTCTTTTTAAATATGTCATTATCCTTCCAGAAAGAAACAATTTCTTTCTCTCTTTCAACAAAGGATAAATCTGTCGACACTTTATCGTACATTGTAATACCTCCTGCGTATAAACAATTAATTACATAATTCAACCCATATATTTTACAGTAAAAATCCCACTTTGTAAAGTGATTTGCGAAAATTCCTTCAAAAATTGGCAACTTTTTTCAAATTGTTCACAAAAAAGTAATTGAATTCATTCTCTTTCTGTGGTATACTGTTCTTTACATTGTGAAATCAGGGCACTTTTGTGCCACATATATATAATCAATGTCGTAGAAAACGGCGATGCGCCGTTTTTCGCAGAATTTATTCTGCGCCTTTCAAACTTTCGGTTTGAAAGCTACGCTTGATTGCAATAAAGTCGGCTTGTGAAAACATAGTTTTCACAATGGTTTGCTAAATTTAGCAAACTGAAATATTATAATATTTCACCGACAATTATTATAACGGAGGTAAACCTATGCTCTGTGTAAGATGCAAAAAAAATATGGCCGTGGTGTTTGTTACCCGAATGGAACCCGACGGCACACAACTGAATGAGGGCTACTGTCTTTCGTGTGCAAAGGAGCTCAACATTGATGCTCTTAACAATATGATTAAAGGACTTGGAATCACTCCTGAGGAATTTGACAGTATGAACAACGAAACCCTTCAGATGATGGAGGGTATGCTGTCAGGTGATATAGACCCGTCTGAAATGCTTTCCGATGGGCTTATGCCCGACGAAGACTTTGACGACAGCGAGGATGGCGGTGCAGTGAAAAAGTCCCCCTTCTCCTTTCTTTCTGGGATTTTAGGCGGCGAGGGCAAGGGCTCTGCTCCCGACAGCTCAGCATCAAAAGAAAAAACTTCGGGAGGTTCAAAAAAAGACAAACCCAAGAACAAACGCAAGTTTCTTGATATGTACGGAACCAACCTCACAGCAAAGGCAAGGCACGGCGAAATTGATCGTGTTATAGGTCGTGACGCCGAGATGAACCGCATAAGTCAGATTCTCAACCGCCGTACAAAGAACAATCCCGTTCTCATCGGCGAGCCCGGCGTGGGCAAAACCGCCATTGCCGAGGGTCTGGCGCTCAGAATTGCCGAAGGCAATGTTCCGGCAAAGCTGTTGGGATATGAAATTTATCTTCTGGATATGGCGGCTATGGTTGCAGGAACTCAGTTCCGCGGTCAGTTTGAGTCACGTCTCAAAAGCCTGATTACCGAGGTTAAGGCCCTTGGCAACATTATTCTGGTTATTGACGAAGTTCATATTCTCACCAAAGCCGGTGACGCAGAGGGTGCAATGAATGCAGGAAACATTCTGAAGCCTGCCCTTTCACGTGGTGAAATTCAGATTATCGGTGCAACCACTCTTGAAGAATACCGCAAGCATATTGAGAAGGACAGTGCCCTTGAACGCAGATTTCAGCCTGTTATTGTTGAAGAACCCTCTGTTGAAGAAACAATCGAAATGCTCAAGGGAATCAAAGGCTACTATGAGGAATATCACAAGGTTAAAATCACCGACGAGATAATCCGCACTGCAGCAATCCTTTCGAAGAGATATATAACAGACAGATTTCTTCCCGACAAGGCAATTGACGTTATTGATGAAGCCGCATCAAAAGCAAATCTTGAGAACACGGCTCTTATTGAGCTTGCAAAGTTGAGGGCTCAGCTCGAAGAGGTTGAAACAGCGCAGACTGAAATCGAAACCGCACCCGAGAACGAAGCAACCGATGCAACATCAAGCTACGAAAAGCTTGCTGAGCTAAAAAGCCGCGAATGTCAGCTGAAAGCCAAAATTGAAGGGATTGAAAAAAGCACCGCCGACGTATACATCACTCCCGATGATATTGCAGCCGTTATCGAAGGCTGGACGAAGATACCCGTGAAGAACATTACCGAGTTCGAAACAAACCGACTGGTGAACCTTGAAGAAAGACTTCACAAAAATCTTATTGGTCAGGATGCTGCGGTTTCGGCTGTGTCAAGAGGAATCCGCCGCAAGCGTGCAGGCTTCAGCCTGAAGCGCAGACCTACCTCCTTTATCTTTGTTGGTCCCACAGGCGTGGGCAAAACTGAGCTTGTGAAGCAGATTGCAAAAGAGGTTTTTGACACCGAGGATGCACTCATTCGCTTTGATATGTCAGAATTTATGGAAAAGCACACCGTTTCACGTCTCATCGGCTCACCTCCCGGATATGTGGGCTATGACGATGCAGGTCAGCTCACCGAAAAAATAAGGCGTCACCCCTACTCTGTTATTCTTTTTGATGAAATCGAGAAGGCTCACCCTGATGTGTTCAACATTCTTCTTCAGATTCTGGATGACGGCAGAGTTACCGACAGCCACGGAAAAACTGTTTCATTTGAAGATACCATCATTGTTATGACATCAAACGCAGGCAGTGATACCTCTGGCGGAGTTGCAGGCTACGGTGCCGAAAGCAACACCTCAAACAAACTGAAGGCAGAAAAGGCTCTCAAGCAGCTTTTCAGACCTGAATTTCTTAACCGTGTTGACGAAATTATTGTCTTTGAGGAACTGACAAATGACGACCTTCTGAAGATTGCAGAGCTTATGCTCGCAGAGCTCAACTGCGGCATTGCCGAAAAGGGTATCACAATCTCTGTAACAGATGCCGCAAAGGCTCTCATCTGCAAGGACGGCTACAGCCGAAAGTATGGAGCACGTCCTATGCGAAGATATATCGAAAGACATATCGAAGACAAGCTCGCCCATATGTTTATCAGCGGCGAAATTGTCGCAGGCAGCAAGGTAAGTGTTGACGAAGCAAACGGAGAAATGATAGTTGAAGTTAAATAACTTGTACAAAAAACCGACCTGTTTTGATATGCAACCCAAAAGTTAGACACTTTTGGGGTGCATATATTGTTTTTGACGTTCCATTCATATAGGTAACTTTAATTATACTCTTAGAAATGACAAACACTAAATGTCAAAACGAGGTAAAGAACATCTATTAACAAGGCAGCCAATGGTTCGAATAATATCTGCGAAAAAACATTGGGTTTTTCAGAAAAGGACTTAATCTTTCACAACGAAAGCTTGCTGACAAGTTATAGCTTATGGGCTTGATATTGACAAAAACGCTGTCCAGCGAATGAAATCGGGACATTGTTTTGTTACCGATATAGAGCTTTCGTTTTTATCTCAAACTATGGATAAAAGCATGGAAGATTTATTGAAATAAAAGCAAAATCTTGATGATATTGTAACACGCAAGGTCTGCAAAATCAATCGGTTAAAAAGAAAAAGCACCCGAACGGTGCTTTTAACGCTGTTAATTGAAAGACGGCTTTTCAACATCCTTCTCGTATACCTTTTCATCGGTCTGCGAAGGCTCCGAAAGACTGAAATACATTCTAGCAGCCTTTGTTGTTCCGAAGTCACGGTTTGAGCCAGTTTCCTGAACCTTGTTGAAGGCCTCACGAAACATTGCATTGTGAGCTTCCTCACGATTCAGCAAGAAGTCTATTGTCTCCTTTACCTGCTTGTCGTCAATCTGACGGTAAAGGTATTCATAGACCACTTTTGCTCTTTGTTCCGAGGCAATGTTCGAAAGCAAATCAGCACAAAGGTCACCCGTCACGCTGACATAATCTCCTGTCCAGGAATAACCCGATGCATTGATAAGTCCCGGATTGAGACCCGTCAGCACATGAGTCTGAATCTCGCCTGCAGGAACTGCCGCCGCATCAACATCGTGACCGTTGAGTAGGTTTATGGTCTGAGCAATCATTTCCATATGACCAAGCTCCTCTGCCGCAATATCAAGAAACAAATCCTTGATTTCAGGGTCCTTGATTCGGAAGCTTTGTGACATATACTGCATTGCCGCTTTAAGCTCGCCGTTGGCACCGCCCAACTGCTCCTGCAAAAGCGCTGCATACTGCGGATTGGGCTTTTCAACAGATACAGGATGAAATAAAAGTTTTTCGTGTTTAAACATAAAAACAACCCCTCTTCAATTTTTTCTTTAGCTTTACCAATTTTGCATATTTTATACAACAACTTAAAAAACCTGTTTTTGTTTGCTATGCTTGAAGTGTAAAGGGGTGATTTTTATAAAACAAAAGCCTTCCTTATTTAGCAAACAGAAATATTAAAATATTTCACCGACATTTATTATGTTGTTATCTATTAACACCTTTCATGATAAATCTCTTGATTTTTATAAAGTGAAATTATTGCTCCGCAATAGCTAAATAACTCCTTCGGAGTAGCTAAATTAAATTCGTCGTTAGCTGACCGAAGGTCAATTTAGCTACGAAGTAATTTAGCGTATTTAGTACATTTAGCTCGCCGTCAGGCGAATTTAGCTGAAAAAAAGACAGATTTCTTAGTCGAAATCTGTCTTTTTTTCTGGGAAAGCAGAACCATAAAGATATTTTATAAATCCTTTCCCATATTGCAGGTGTATAAGAACTCAATTTCATCTCCGTTTTTTAGTTTGTATTGCGAACATCCAACGGACAAGATTTCGCCATTTACACGATATATCCACCCCGAAAGTTCCCCTGCGTCAAATTCATATAGATTGCCTATCCCCTCTATATAAGCACTGTCATACATCGGATTTTTGGTGAATTCAAAATGTATAGTACGATTTATTAGTTCTCTTTTCAAAACATCAAAAGCACTTTCGCCTTCTGAAAACTCAATCTCAATTTCAGGTAAAATCGAGCCACTTTCAGGAATTAAATGTATTTTTTCGGGAGCTATACTATCCATATTATCTAAAAGTGTATCACATCTTACCGCAAGAGAACAAGAAAGCACATCCTTTTCAATCGATTCTTCCTGAATTTTCACCTTTGCGTCTGGTTCTAATATTTCCAAAGAAACTGTATTGGCAGGTGTTATACTCTCTTCTATCTCAGTTTCTGCATAGTCTACAGTTTTCTCTGAGATATCCTCAAAAACAGGTTCATTTACCTGCTCTTCCAATCCTGATTTTTGTTGATTGGGATAATAAAAACTCATTGCCAGAACTATGGCGGTTATCCCTATTACAACAAAAGCGCACCTGAACTTTTTCATAAAATTCATATCAGCTTCGCCTTTCCCAGCATTTTATACAGCATAACTGCAATATCCTCTCTTGTTACATTCTTTTTGGGATTGACAGCATTTGCATCATTATCCAAAATTCCGTCATTGACGCAATATTCCATAGAATACACAGCCCACTCGGATATATGGTCAATATTATCAATACTTTCTGTCTTATATTCAATATCGGTTTTAATACCGCCAAGCTTTGCAGCTCGTTCTACCATTACAGCGGCCTCCTCAAGCGTAATTACGCCTTGCGGATTGAACTCGTTTTGCGAAATTCCCTTTACAATGCCGTAGTGATATGCAGTTTTGATAAATTGAGCATGCCACTCATCATCCTTTACATCCGTAAACTCAATTCCGTCCTTTTGTGGAAGTCCTAAGGCGTTTACTACTATTGTAGCAAATTCTGCTCTTGTCATTGTCGCATAAGGGTCATAGCTTTCATCGGTTTTTCCGTTTATTATGCCCCTTTGCGTGAGAGCTTCGATTTCAGATTTCCCTTCGCAATCAGCGATGTCGACAAAGGTTTTTCCTTTACTTATAATTGGTTTATATGTAATGTCCTGATTCTTACCGTCAAGACCAAATTTTGGTTGAGCATCTTCCTCTTTTTCCGGCTTTTTAACATATAAACCGCCGCCACCTGATGAAACTATTCTTCGGTTAACTGTTATTTTACATACTGCAGGAACG
>JAZOCL010000106.1:0-2661 GCA_045596485.1 Clostridia bacterium | reverse complement strand
GCAAAACAGTGGGGTATTGACCCTTCAAGAAAAACTCCTGCTATTGAAATGGAAGACGGTGTTGACTATGTTGCAGCTAAGCCTGCAGTATTATTAGGCCATCACTTTTCTTCGATTGCCGGAGCAGGTCCTATCAACGGTCCGATTCAGGCAGCGATATTCGGATGGGTACCCGTGCTATTATGGGTGCTTATCGGCGGCGTATTTTTCGGAGCAGTTCAGGACTTTGCAGCCATGTATGCTTCTGTCAGAAACAAAGGCAGAAGTATCGGCTACATAATTGAAAAATATATCGGCAAAACAGGAAAAAAGATGTTCCTGCTTTTCTGCTGGCTTTTCTGTATCCTTGTTGTTGCAGCATTTGCCGATATAGTGGCAGGCACTTTTATGGGCTTTACCGTAACCGACGGTGTGCAGAGTGCAAACATAACGGCAAACGGTTCCGTAGCAACCACATCGGTGATGTTTATCATGTTTGCAGTTGCTCTCGGTCTTATCCTCAAATATGCCAAATTGCCGACAGCCGTAAATACCGCCATCGCAATTGTAATGCTTGTTGCATCAATAATCATCGGTCTGAAATTTCCTATGTTTCTTTCTCTTGATGTATGGCACATTTTTGTTTTTGTTTATATTTTTATTGCATCCGTTGTGCCTGTATGGATTCTTTTGCAGCCGAGAGATTATCTCAACAGTTATCTGCTTGTTGTAATGATAGTTGCGGCAGTTATTGGCGTGTTTGTTGCAAATCCTCAGATTAATCTGCCTGCATTTGTGGGATTTGAGGTTGACGGCAGCTATCTTTTCCCCATCCTTTTTGTTACTATCGCCTGTGGTGCTGTTTCGGGCTTTCATTCGTTGGTTTCTTCGGGTACGGCATCAAAGCAGATTAAGAATGAAAAAGATATGCTTCCCGTATCTTTCGGCTCAATGCTTCTTGAAAGTATGCTTGCCGTAATCGCTCTCATTGCGGTTGCTTCTTTTGCAAGCGGTGAAGCGGCTGCACAGGGCTGGAATACTCCCGCACAGGTTTTTGCAGGTGCAGTTTCAGGATTCCTTACAACTCTCGGTTTACCCTCTGATATAGTTTATACTCTTATCACTCTTTCAATTTCTGCCTTTGCGCTGACTTCCCTTGACTCTGTTGCCCGTGTCGGCAGACTGTCGTTCCAGGAGCTTTTTCTTGACGATTCTATAACCGATGAAAACATGGGTAAGGTCAGAAAGGTGCTTACAAATAAGTATTTTGCGACAATTATTACCCTTGTGCTTGCATACGCTCTTACTCTTGTGGGCTATAAAAACATCTGGGCACTTTTTGGCGCATCAAATCAGCTTTTGTCTGTATTTGCGTTCCTTGCATGTGCGGTGTTCCTCAAGAGGAGTAAAAAGGTAAGATGGTTTATGTATATTCCTCTTGGCGCAATGCTTGCCGTAACCTTCATAGCTTTGGGCATGACGGTTTACAACAAGGCAACGGCACTGCTTATGTCTTCAAGCACAGACATTTTCGGCGATGTACTTCAGCTTGTGTTTGCAACACTGATTATAATTCTTGGTGTCTGCGTTGTGATTGAAGGTTTCAGAAAGCTTTTCAAAAAAGGCGACAGAGAAATAAAAAGTGAGGTAAATGTATGAAAAAAGCGTTATCATTAATTCTCGCAGCGGCAATGCTGTTTGCTTTTGCCTCCTGTGACACAAAAGATGCCGATATGGTTGCCGAGCTTGGTTTGAATGCAGACACAAAGGCGGCAACGGAGCAGACGGTAAAGATTAATTCTGCAATTTATTCCGTGCTTGATTTTGAAGATAAAACGGAATATGAATTTGCTATAAAGGGACTTATAGATGCGCCCGAAGAACTTGAACTCAAGGATGCTGAAGGAAAAGTTATCTGGAGCCAGAAGGCATACAGCTTTGTGGACAATTATGAAGAATGTCCCGATACTGTAAATCCAAGCCTCTGGGAAAACACTAAAAACAACCACGCCTACGGCCTTTTTAAGGTTTGTGAAAACATATATCAGGTCAGAGGCTATGATATGGCAAACCTTACTCTTATCAAAGGCGATACAGGATGGATAATTTTTGACCCTTTGATGAGCATTGAATGCACTCAGGCGGCAATGCAGCTTGTTGAAAAGAATCTCGGCAAGCTTCCAGTCAAAGCTGTTATTGTTTCTCACCCCCATGTTGACCATTATGGCGGAATCAAAGGCGTTATTAATGATGAACAGGTTGCTGACAGCAATCTTACACTCGAAGAACAACTTGCAAGCGGCTTGGTCCCGGTTATTGTTCCCGAGCATTTTACCGAACACGCAGTGAGCGAAAATCTCTATGCAGGTAAGGGTATGGGAAGAAGAGCGTCTTATCAGTACGGCGTTTTCCTCGAGCAGTCGGAAACAGGCAAAATGGCAATGGGAATCGGAATGGGTCAGTCAACGGGAACGGTCGGCTTTATCAGACCTACATACGAAATCAGAAACACGGGTGAGGTTTACACAATTGATGGCGTCACAATGGAATTTCAAATGACTCCCGGAACTGAAGCTCCCGCAGAAATGAATATTTGGTTTCCTGAAATGAAAGCGCTTTGGGTTGCCGAAAACTGCACAGCAACTCTTCATAATCTTTATACGTTAAGAGGCGCACAGATTC
>JAZOCL010000105.1:0-13894 GCA_045596485.1 Clostridia bacterium | reverse complement strand
TCTTATCTGTGATAAGGATGAAGGGATCGTCGATGACAGCTTCCATCTTATCAGTATCGGTTACCATATAGGGAGAGATGTAACCGCGGTCAAACTGCATACCCTCAACAACCTCTGAATATGTTTCGGCAGTCTTTGATTCTTCAACAGTAATAACACCGTCGCTTGTAACCTTTTCCATAGCGTCAGCAATCAGCTCACCGATTGCTTCGTCTGCAGCAGAAACAGCAGCAACTCTTGCAATATCCTCACGGCCGCCTACCTTTTTGCTGTTTTTGATAACCTCGTCAACAGCAACAGCAACAGCTGATGCAATACCCTTTCTTACAATCATGGGGTTTGCGCCTGCAGTAACGTTCTTAAGACCTTCGCGAACAAGTGCCTGAGCGAGAAGAGTAGCTGTTGTTGTACCGTCACCTGCAATGTCGTTTGTCTTTGATGCAACCTCTTTAACGAGCTGTGCACCCATATTTTCAAAGGGATCCTCAAGCTCAATTTCCTTTGCGATTGTAACACCGTCATTTGTAATGAGGGGTGCGCCGAATTTCTTCTCAAGAACAACATTTCTGCCCTTGGGACCAAGTGTAACCTTTACTGTGTTGGCGAGCTGATTTACGCCCTTTTCCAGAGCGTGTCTGGCTTCTTCGCCGAATAAAATCTGTTTTGCCATTTTGAATTACCTCCTGAAAAATTAGTCAATGATAGCAAGAACGTCGCTTTGACGGAGAATTGTGTATTCCACGCCGTCGAGCTTAACCTCTGTACCTGCATACTTGCTGATTAATACCTTGTCGCCGACCTTGAGCTCCATTTTAACCTCTTTGCCGTCAACAACACCGCCGGGACCGACGGCAACAATTTCGGCAACCTCGGGCTTTTCCTTTGCGGAGCCTGCCAGAATAATGCCGCTCTTTGTTGTTTCTTCAGCTTCTACCATCTTTATAACAACTCTGTCTGCCAATGGTTTGATGTTCATTTGAAATGCCTCCTTGTGATATATGAATTTAATATAAATCTTTTAGAGTGTTAGCACTCTAACTCGTTGAGTGCTAACATAGTTAATAATACAAAAATATCGGCCATAAATCAAACTTGATTATGGGAGATTATAGACGGTTACAGGTTATTATAACCAATTATATACCAAAATCTACCCCAAACTGTTATTTTTGTATTAAAGTTGCCGCCGCATAGGCAGAAATACCTTCTTTTCTGCCCTCAAAGCCAAGGTGTTCGGTGGTGGTTGCTTTGACACTTATATATGAAATATCAACCTCGAGAACACGGCTGATATTTTTGCGCATTTTTTCGATATAGGGAGAAATTTTCGGTGCCTGAGCCGCAATGGTTGAATCAATGTTGTTAACGAGGTAGCCGTTTTCTTCAAGAATTTCCTTTGTTTTTTTCAAAAGAAGAAGGCTGTCAATATCTTTAAAGCTGCCGTCTGTGTCGGGAAAATGATTGCCAATATCTCCCAATGCCGCAGCCCCGAGCAGAGCATCCATAATTGCGTGCAAAAGGACATCTGCATCAGAATGCCCCAGCAGACCTTTTTCGTGGGGGATTTCAACTCCGCCAAGTATGAGCTTTCTGCCATCGCAGAGAGCGTGAACATCATAACCGAATCCAACTCGCATAATGTTCTCCTTTCATAATCATTTGTTCAAAAACCCGAAAATTGCTTCTGCAACAGGAAGGTCTTCGGGGGTTGTCACCTTTATGTTTGTATATTCGCCATTAATAATGTGAACCGAAAAGCCTGCGTGCTCGGCAACCGAGCAGTCATCTGTGCCCAAAAAGCCTGCAGCTTTGGCTCTCTCGTTTGCAAACTTAAGCTCATCGGCGTGAAAAACCTGAGGAGTCTGGATAAGGCGCAAGGCTTCACGGTTGATTGTTTCCAAAACGGTTCCGTCAGTTTTGACTGACTTAACGGTGTCTTTCGGAACAACACCGGGAGCAGCCGAACCAAATTTATGTGCGGCATAGACCAGCTCATTTATTTTTCCAACAGAGATAAAGGGTCGCGCACCGTCGTGAATTGCAACCAGCTTACTGTTTTCAACAAGGGAAAGACCGCAGTTTACCGAATCCTGTCTGGTTTCGCTGCCGGGAATCACGTCGCGAACCTTTGAAATACCGAATTCCCTAGTCATATCCCATACGGTGAGGATAGAGTCGGGCTTTGTAACCACAATTATTGAATCAATTGACTCCGCTTTGTGGAACTGCAAAAGGGTATGCGCCAGAACGGGCATACCGCAAATTTCGATAAATTGTTTGTTTGTTCCGCTGCCCATACGGCGGCTGCTGCCTGCAGCCACAATAATGGCAACAGCGGTGGGAGAGGATGTTTTTTTGCGAAACATTTTTGACCTCCGTTTTGAGATGTGCGGTAAGAGCAGAGTTAAATGGCGAGAAGCTCCCTGATTTCTTCGGCAGACATCTTTTTTGCCAGAACAAGCTCCGATACCAGAATGTTTTTTGCATTTGACAACATTTTGCGCTCTGCGTTTGAAAGAGATTTTTTGTTGTCTCTGAGCATCAGCGTTTTTGCAACTGTTGCAACATCAATAAGGTCTCCGCTCTTCATTTTTTCGATGTTTTCTCTGTAGCGCTGATTCCAGTTGTTGTTCTGGTCTTCTGCGCAGCTGAGAAAATGGTTGATAGCTTCGTTGGCGGCATCCTCTGAGACAATTCTTCTGATGCCGATGGCGTCCAGGTTGTTAACGGGCAGCATTACCTTCATGTCGCTAATGGAAATCTGCAAGATATAGTACTTATGGAGCTCACCGAGAATCTTTTTTTCTTCGATGTCGACAATGATACCTGCTCCATGCATGGGATAAACAATTTCGTCGCCTATATGAAACACGTCAAGACTTCCCTTCAAAAACATTATATTTATGTATATTTTTTTCTTTTATGAATTATTTGCAGAATTTTGAAATTACTTCTGTTATGTTTGAACAGGGAATAAGCTCAATATCCTTGAATTTTTTCAGCTTTTTCAAATCAACTGCAGGAATTATGCAGCGTCTGAAGCCCAGCTTTTCGCACTCTGCAATACGTGCTTCCAGAAAGCTGCAGGCACGGAGCTCACCTGTGAGACCCACCTCGCCGATGGCAACGGTATCGCTGTCTGTTGCACAGCCTGTGTAGCTTGATGCAAGCGCCATAATCAGACCAAGGTCGGCGGCAGGCTCAACAATTCTGAGACCGCCCACAATATTGACATATGCATCAAATGCCGACATCCTGAGACCGCCGCGTTTTTCCAGAACAGCCATAAGCATAATGGAACGGCTGATGTCGGGACCGCTTGCCATTCTTCGGGGATTTCCGAAGGAGGTGGGGGATACGAGTGCCTGAACCTCCGCAAGAACGGGGCGAGTGCCCTCCATTGTGCAGATTATGCAGGAGCCTGGAACATTTTCGGGCCTTCCCGAAAGCATTGCCATTGACGGGTTGGGAACTTCTTCGAGTCCGCAGCCCTTCATCTCAAAAACACCAATTTCGTTTGTAGAGCCAAAACGGTTTTTCACTGCACGAAGTATGCGGAAGGATTGATGCCGTTCACCTTCAAAATAGAGAACGCAGTCAACCATATGCTCCAAAAGCTTTGGTCCTGCCAGCGCACCTTCCTTTGTTACGTGACCAACCACAAAGACCGAAATGGAGTTTTCCTTTGCAATTTTCATCAGGAGGGTGGTAACATCCTTGATTTGTGCCGCATTACCCGGTGTGGACTGGATTTCGGGATTATACATTGTCTGCACAGAGTCCACAATGAGAATATCAGGCTTTTCGCGGAATACACAATCGGTTATATAGTCCATATTTGTTTCGGAATATATTTTCAGGTTTTCGGTTGTTATTCCAAGCCTGTCGGCACGGAGCTTTATCTGCCGCTGGGATTCCTCACCCGAGACATAGAGAATGCTCTGTGACCTTCCCAGATACTCACAAATCTGAAGAAGAAGGGTTGATTTTCCGATTCCGGGGTCACCGCCCACCAGAACCAGAGAGCCCTTCACAAGCCCGCCGCCGAGAACACGGTCAAGCTCGCCAAGTCCTGTGAGGGTTCGGGCTTCTTGTGAAGAATCAATTTCTGAAATTTTCTTCGGAGCAGAGGACGGGGACGAAGCTGTTGAAATCACAGATACCTTTGAAGAAGAGGATGAAGGTCTCACAATCTCCTCGACCATTGTGTTCCAGGAATTGCAGGTCGTGCATTTGCCCATCCATTTTGGTGAGGACGCACCGCATTCCGAACAAACATAAACTGTTTTTGTTTTCATAACTGAATTTCCTTGTAAAGATTATTTCTTTGCCTTTTTGGCTGCGGTAAAAGTGTTTTGCATAAGCATAGCAATTGTCATGGGACCAACACCGCCTGGAACGGGAGTGATTGCTCCTGCAACCTTTTCCACCTCGTCAAAGGCAACGTCACCAACCAGCTTGCCGTCTTCGAGACGGTTCATACCAACGTCAATTACAACAGCACCGGGTTTCACCATATCGGCTGTGACAAAGTTTGCTCTGCCCACAGCTGCCACCAAAATGTCAGCCTGCTTTGTAACCTCTTTGAGGTCTTTTGTGCGTGAGTGACAGGTGGTAACCGTTCCGTTTTTGTGGAGAAGAAGCATACTCATAGGCTTTCCCACAATATTGCTTCTGCCAATTACAACGCAATTTTTGCCTTCTATTTCAACATTGCTTTCTGCGATAAGCTCCATAATCCCTGCAGGAGTGCAGGGAACAAAGTCATAGTCGCCAATCATAATTTTACCCACGTTCACAGGGTGAAAGGCGTCAACATCCTTTTCAGGACGGATTGTGTTGATTACAGCCTTTTCATCAAGATGCTTGGGGAGAGGAAGCTGAACCAGAATTCCGTGAATTTTTTCGTCATTGTTGAGCTTTTCAACCAATGCAACAAGCTCACCCTGCGTTGTTTCTTCGGGAAGGGCAAATTTTTCGGAATGCATTCCAAGCTCCTTGCACATTGCCTCTTTTCTGCCCACATAAACCTTTGATGCAGGGTCTTCACCTACTATGATTACGGCGAGACCGGGAATTGTTCCGTTTTTCTTCAGATTTTCTGTTTCTGCCTTGAGATTTTCCTTTATTCTTGCTGATACTGTCTTTCCGCTTAATATTGTTGCCATTTTTGTTTTCTCCTTTTGGTGGTTTTATAAGACATTGGGAACCAAACCCAACAAGGTCGAGCCTGTTTGCCTTTGTCAGCGCATTTAAAATCAGGTTGTAATTTTTTGGGTCACGGAACTGGAGCAGGGCGCGCTGCATCTGCTTTTCGTTGTAGTCCCGAGCCACATAAACAGAATTCATTGTTCTGGGGTCAAGCCCTGTGTAATACATACAGGTCGAAATGCTTCCCGGAGTGGGATAAAAGTCCTGAACCTGTTCGGGGCTGAGTTTGTGTCGGTTGAGATATTCCGCAAGCTTTATTGCATCCTTGAGAGTGCTTCCCGGGTGCGAGGACATAAGATAGGGAACTGCATACTGTTCCTTGCCGATTTGCTTGTTTATCGCATCAAATTTCTTCAGGAATTTTTCATAAATCTGGTGAGGGGGCTTTCCCATATATTTTAAAACGTTATCTGATATATGCTCGGGTGCAACACGAAGCTGACCGCTTATATGATGCCGGCACAGCTCTGTGAAAAAGCTGTCATCCTTGTCGCAAATAAGGTAGTCAAAGCGGATGCCCGAACGGACAAATACTTTCTTTATCATTGGAATTTTTCGCAGCTTCTGCAACAGCTCAAGGTAATCACGGTGAGAAACATCAAGATTTTTGCAGGGAGTGGGAAAAAGACATTGCTTATCCCTGCATACCCCTGATTTGAGCTGTTTTTTGCAGGAAGGCGCACGGAAGTTTGCGGTGGGACCGCCCACATCGTGAATATAGCCCTTGAAGCCCGGTTTTTTTGTGAGAGCCTCGGCTTCTTTCAGTATTGATTTGTGGCTTCTTGCCGTGACCGCTCTGCCCTGATGAAAAGCCAGAGCACAGAAGTTGCAGCTGCCGAAGCAGCCTCGGCAAGAGGTTATACTGAATTCAATCTCATTTAATGCAGGAACGCCGCCAAGTGCTTCATAGGACGGATGATATGTTCCCTCGTAGGGTAGCTCATAAACCTTGTCAAGCTCCTCTGCGGTGAGAGGCGGCGAGGGCGGAAGCTGCACAACACATTTTCTGTCATTATCCTTCTGTATGATTGTTTTGCCTCGGACGGAATCCTGTTCTTCGTACTGGATGCGTGTTGCCTCGGCGTAAAGCCTTTTGTTCTCTGAAACCTCGTCAAAGGAGGGAATAATTATGAAATCCTCAGGGAATTGTGTGTCAGAATCTTCGATGTATGCTGTTCCTGCAATGTGTTTTATTTGATTTGCGGGAACACCGCATCTTAAAAGGTCTGCAACTTCAACAATCTGGTGTTCGCCCATTCCGTAGATAAGAAGGTCGGCACCGCTGTCAATGAGAATACTTCGGCGAACCTTGTCCGACCAATAGTCATAGTGCGCAAAGCGTCTGAGACTTGCTTCGATTCCACCAATAATAATGGGGATTTTCCTTCCAAAAGCCTCACGCAGACGGTTGCAGTAAACGGTCGTCGCACGATCGGGGCGACGATTCGGCATACCGCCCGGAGAATATAGATCCTGTGAGCGAACCTTTTTTGATACGGTGTAGTGATTTACCATCGGGTCAATGTTACCTGAAGAAACCAGAAAACCGAGCCTTGGCTCTCCTAATGCCTTGAAAGGTTCACAGCTGTGCCAATCGGGCTGTGAAATTATGCCCACGGTATAGCCTGCACTTTCAAGAACTCTGGAGATGATTGCGTGACCGAAGCTTGAGTGGTCAACATATGCATCACCGATTATATAAATGAAATCAAGCTGAGTGATTCCACGCTTTTTCATGTCGTCTTTCGAGATGGGAAGAAACATACAAAAATCCTTACTGAATGTTTTAATTACACAAATGTTATTATACCACAATTTTTATACTTTTTCAACAGATTTTTTGCATAAATTTTACTTGACTGAACGCTGTGAGGGTTGTATAATTGAGAAGACAAAACTTATGGTTAAAGGAGAGTCAGCAAATGAAAGCAGTTGTTTCTGTTATGGGTATCGACCGCACAGGTATTATCGCAAAGGTGAGCGGTTGTCTTTATAATCACGGTGTTAATATTCTGGACATCAACCAGACTATTATGCAGAATATCTTCACAATGGTTATGTTGGTTGAGTTCAAAGAGGGTTCTGCGGAATATGATGCCGTAATGACCGAGCTTGATGAAGTAGGCAAGGAAATCGGCGTTGATATAAGAATGCAGCACGAGGACATTTTTAATTCAATGCACAGAATATAGAATATAAGAGGTTGGCACAATGATAAACACAAGAGAAATTATGGAAACTATCAAGATGATTGACGACGAGCATCTTGATATACGAACAATAACAATGGGAATTTCTCTTCTTGACTGCATTGACAGCAGCGCAGAGAAGGCTTGCGAAAAGATTTACCAAAAAATTACCCGTCTCGCAAAGGATCTTGTGAAGACAGGTGAAGACATCAGCCGTCAGTACGGTATTCCCATAATCAACAAGCGAATTTCGGTTACGCCCATTGCTATGATTGCAGGGGCGAGCGATGCAGATAATTATGTTATGTTTGCAGAAACACTTGACCGTGCCGCAAAGGCAACGGGTGTGAACTTTATCGGCGGATTTTCGGCGTTGGTTCACAAGGACTTCACCAAGGGTGACAGAATTCTCATTGAATCAATTCCCGAGGCACTTGCAAAAACCGAGAGGGTTTGCTCATCGGTTTGTGTTGCCACCACAAAAGCAGGTATCAATATGGATGCCGTAAAGCTTATGGGACAGATAATCAAAAAAACTGCTGACATTACCGTAGAGAAGGATTCCTTCGGCTGTGCAAAGCTGGTTGTTTTTGCCAATGCAGTTGAGGACAACCCCTTTATGGCAGGAGCCTTTCACGGCATTGGCGAGGGTGACTGTGTTATCAATGTTGGTGTGAGTGGTCCCGGAGTTGTGAAGGCTGCTCTTGAAAAGGTAAAGGGTGAGAATTTCGGAACTGTTGCCGAAACCATAAAGAAAACAGCCTTCAAGATTACCCGTATGGGTCAGCTTGTTGCACAAGAAGCTTCAAAGCGATTGGGAGTTCCCTTCGGTATTGTCGACCTTTCCTTGGCACCAACTCCTGAAATCGGTGACAGCGTTGCATATATTCTCGAAGAGATGGGACTTGAAAAGTGCGGAACTCACGGAACGACAGCAGCTCTGGCGCTTCTTAATGACGCAGTTAAAAAAGGTGGTGTTATGGCGTCGAGCTATGTTGGCGGATTGAGCGGTGCGTTTATTCCCGTCAGCGAGGATGCCGGAATGATTGCAGCGGCTGAATGCGGTGCTCTGAGCCTTGACAAGCTTGAAGCTATGACGTGCGTTTGCTCTGTCGGTCTTGATATGATTGCAGTTCCCGGAGATACTCCTGCCGAAACGATTTCGGCAATTATTGCAGATGAAGCTGCTATCGGTGTTATAAACCAAAAGACAACAGCGGTGAGAATTATTCCTGTTGCTGGCAAATCTGTCGGTGAAAGCGTTGAATTTGGCGGACTTTTGGGCTATGCTCCCATTATGCCTGTTCACAATTATTCCAGCGCAGATTTTGTCAATCGGGGCGGAAGAATTCCCGCACCTATCCACAGTTTGAAAAACTGATAACAAAATACAGAGATTCCGTATTGATTGTTGAACTGTGACGGAAGTTTTTTGGAGCTTTAGGGAGAAGAATATGGACGAGCTTATTAAGAGAATAAACGAACTGTACGCAAAGTCAAAAAGCGAAGGGCTTACTGATGCCGAAAAGGCGGAGCAGGCAGCTCTCAGGAAAAAGTACATCAAAGCCTTTCGTCAAGGTGTCGAAAATACAATGGAGACCGTGCGTATTGTAGACGAAAAAGGCAACAAGAAAAAATTGGAACGAAAAAATAAATAATCTTTGCAACCTTTTGGCGGTTTGCTTGGTATTAATTATGAGAGGAGGCTTTGGGGATTGTCCGAAAATACATTTGAAAGACACGACAAAAGAGAAATTGTCGAAAAATATTTTGATATGATATACAAGCTTGCTTTGTCTCAGACAAAGAACAGAGATTCTGCAGACGATGCGGTTCAGGAAGTTTTTTTGCGGTTTCTCAAATCTGATAAGAAATTTGAGAGCGATGAGCACATAAAGGCCTGGCTTATCCGTGTTGCGGTGAACTGCTGCCATAATGTATTTTCAAATTCCTGGGCTCAAAAAACAACACCGCTTACTGAAGATATTATTTTTGATACCGAAGAAAAGGGTGATGTTTATTATGCTGTGCTGGAGCTTCCTCAAAAGTACAGAGCGGTGATACATCTTTTTTATTATGAGGATATGTCAATAGAAGAGATTGCAAGAGCCCTGGGGCAGAATGCCTCTACGGTGAAATCGCAGTTGAGCCGCGGACGAAAAATGCTGAGAAATATGCTGGAAGGAGGCTACGGTCTTGTTTAAGAGAATTTATAAATCAGCAAACGATGACATAAAAACAAACCGTGAACTAATTGACAAGATTTTTGAAACTGCAGAAAAAGCACCTGCTGCGACAAGGAGACCGCAAATCTTTAAATATGGAACAGCTGTTGCTGCTGTATTTGTTTTTGCGGCGGCAGCCTTTATGTATCCTCAGCTTGCAAAGCTGAATGAGCAGCCACAGCTCCCTGTGGAAAACACAGAAGAACAGGGCAAAATCGAAGAAAAGGCCTTGCAGGAGGACGTGCTGCAAAAAACTGAGGAAGAAACGGTAATTCCCGAAACAAAAACCGAGCAGCAAGAGGTGACGCCCATAATACCAAAGGTTGAAGTTCAGTCCGAAGACCCAACTGAGCTTGCGCAGCCAAAGGAAAATGAAGGTATAGCAATTGTGTCAGAAAGTGGGGATGCTCAGGGCTTTTCAATTTCTGAAGGACCTTCGGGAAGGATGTTTGACGGTAGCGGAGCGGCTGAAATGAAAACTGTAGCCCTTGAGCTTTTGACAGAGGTGTCAGAGGAAGAAAAAGCGATGGTTGAAGTCTTTTTAAAGTCAACCTTCGGTGAAAGAGACGAGCAGACTGAAAATGCATATATATTTGAAATTGTCGGAAAGCTTGATGGTATGTTTCTTTGCAGATGGAAACATTGGGTGATTGACCACAGCTCTCTGCTTACTGAACTTGTGATTTCTGAGGATTTGACAGAGCTGTATGAATGCATATATACCGAAGACGGATTTGTTCAATGGAACACATCAAACAATATGCTTGAAAATTAGCAAAGCGACACCTTGGGGCATAACACCCCGGGGTGTTTTTGTGTCTTGACTTGTTTTTCGAATGGTTGTATAATGTCCAAGGACTTTCACGCCGAAAGGAGATTACATAGAAATGAAAAACATAAAGTCTTTGGGAATTCTTATGCTTACCGCAATGATTTGGGGCTTTGCCTTTGTTGCACAAAGGGTGGGAGCCGATTATGTGGGTGCGTTCACCTTCAACGGTGTGAGATTTACCTTGGGCGCCATATCCCTGATTCCCGTTATTATGATTTTTGAAAAGAGAGTAAAACAGGATGAGGTGCACAAGCCAAAGCTGAAAAACAGCATAATGGTGGGCGTTGTCGCAGGAATAGTTCTGTTTATTGCCTCGTGGCTTCAGCAACTTGGCGTTGAGGTTACGGGAAGCGCAGGAAAGGCAGGCTTTATAACAGGTCTTTATACCGTGATTGTTCCAATTTTCGGTATTTTTCTCAAAAAGAATACAAACATCAATATCTGGATTGGTGCGCTGTTTGCGGTTGTGGGAATGTTTATGCTTTGTATAAACGAAAAATGGCAGATTAGTGCAGGTGATGCAATTCTGCTCTGCGGCTCAGTTTTCTGGGCGTTTCACATTCTGATTATCGACAGATTTGTTGATTCGGTTTATTCTCTGAGATTTGCCTGTACACAGTTTGTTGTGTGCGCAGCTCTTGGTCTGATTTTTGCTTTTGCGACTGAAACCATTACCCTTGAAGGAATACAGGCTGCAGCAGTTCCCATTCTTTATGGCGGAATTATGTCTGTTGGGGTTGCCTATACCTGCCAGATTATCGGTCAGAAAAATGCCGACCCAACATATGCATCAATTATTCTTTCAACAGAGTCAATGTTCAGCGCAATCGGCGGAGCGGTTATTCTTCACGAGGTAATGACAGGTCGAGGATATTTAGGCTGTATATGCATTTTTGTGGGCATAATTGTTTCGCAGCTGACCGCAAAGAAATCAAAGAAGGGCTAAAACAGCCGTTTCCCCAAGGGACAGCTGTGCCGATGATTGTCGGGGAAATAAGAAGGTATCTGAGAGATAACACTTCAATCCGCGTAAGCCGCTCTCTTAGAGATACGGCATACAAGGCCTTAACTGCGAAGGAGCGGCTTGTGAATAAAAATTCAAAGGAGCCCACGGTGGATGAGATTGCGGCAGAAATGGGAATAAAAAGAGAAGAGGTTTCCGCGGCACTTGACGCCATTATGGACCCTGTTTCGCTTTATGAGCCTGTGTATCACGACGGCGGTGACGCAATTTTTGTTATGGATCAGGTGAAGGACGAGAAGAACTCAGACGATTCCTGGCTTCAGGAGATTGCAGTGAAGGAAGCGATGAAGCACCTGAACGAGCGTGAACAAAACATTCTTAGGCTGAGATTCTTTATGGGCAGAACCCAGATGGAGATTGCCAACGAAATCGGAATATCTCAGGCACAGGTCTCAAGACTTGAGAAGAATGCTCTTGGGCATATGAAAAAATATTTATAACGAAAAAATCCTCACAAATGTGAGGATTTTTAGTTTATATATAGCTTGACAAATTTTTCTTTTGTTGATATACTGTATAGGCTGTAAGTTTAATATTTGCGCCTGTGGCGGAATTGGCAGACGCGCCAGACTTAGGATCTGGTATCTGTGATGTGAAGGTTCAAGTCCTTTCAGGCGCACCAGAAAAAGACATCCATCGGATGTCTTTTTCTGTTATATATGCCTTCGGAAAGTTATTTTTTACACAGTTTTTATGGTAAAAAACAAATTTCTGTTGACAAAGATTGGATGAAGTGTTAAAATGATATTTGAACAAATGTTCAAATGTTTTAATGAGAAGGTGAAAAAAGTGAAAAAAGAAAATTGCGATGCACCAAGCTGTGAATTTATTAAAGCCAACGAGGATGTGGTGAAAGCGGTAACCGAAAATATGCCCGACGAGGAGATTCTTTATGACCTTGCAGAGTTATATAAGGTTTTTGGAGATTGCACCCGAATCAGAATTCTCTATGCACTGTTTGAAGCCGAAATGTGCGTATGCGACATTGCTGCCATGCTGAATATGACCACATCTGCAATCTCACATCAGCTAAGGGTTTTGAACCGTGCAAGGCTTGTGAAATACAGGAGAGAGGGAAAGTCTGTTTTTTATTCTCTGTCAGACGACCATGTTAGAACAATAATATATCAGGGAATGGAACATATCGAAGAATAGTTTTGGGGAGGAATATAAAATGATAAAGAAATATGAAATGGAAAATGTGGATTGTGCAAATTGTGCCGCAAAAATGGAGGAGGCAATCAAAAAGCTTGAGAGTGTGAATGATGCCAGAGTGAATTTTTTGACACAGAAGCTTGTTCTTGATACCGACGCAGAAGATGTTGAAGCTTTGCTGAAGAAGATTGTTCAGGTCTGCAAAAAGGTAGACGCTGACTGCGAAATCAATTTTTAAGGGGAATCGGTTTTATGACAAAAAAACAGAAGCGTGTTTTATACAAGGCGATTATCAGCGGAGTTCTCTTGACCTGCGGATTTTTCCTTAGCAATCAGTTTCTTATTCAACTTGCGGTGTTTACTGCGGCGTATCTGATTATCGGGCTTGATGTGCTGAAAAAATCTTTTCGAAACATTTGTCGAGGTCAGGTTTTTGATGAAAATTTTTTGATGATGATTGCGACTGTCGGAGCTTTTGCCATTGGTGAATATGATGAAGCAGTTTTTGTTATACTGTTTTATCAGGTTGGTGAGCTGTTCGAAAGCATTGCCGTAGGGAAAAGCAGAAAGTCAATTGCTGAGCTTATGGAAATCTGTCCTGAGTATGCAAACGTTGAAAGAAACGGTGAACTGGTGACGGTTGACCCCTCGGAGCTTGCGGTGGGTGATGTTGTTGTGGTGAAGCCTGGTGAAAAAATCCCTGTAGACGGAAGGGTAATCGATGGAGAAAGCAATATCGACACAGCAAATCTCACGGGTGAGTCGGTTCCGAAATATATAAAAACGGGAGATTCAGTAATCAGCGGCTGCATCAATACCGAAGGCGTATTGTGCATCAGGGTGGAAAAGGAATTCAGCAATTCAACAGTAAGCAAAATTCTGGATCTGGTTGAAAATGCGAGCTCAAAAAAGTCTGTTTCTGAAACCTTTATAACGAAGTTTGCAAGGTATTATACGCCGATTGTGGTTATCTCGGCACTTGTTCTTGCTGTTGTTCCGTCAATAATGTTCGGGGAATGGCAAGACTTTCTTAAACGCGCGTTGGTATTCCTTGTTGTTTCGTGTCCATGTGCTTTGGTGATTTCGGTACCGCTTTCGTTTTTCTGCGGAATAGGCTGTGCGTCAAGGTATGGTATTCTGATAAAGGGCTCAAATTACATAGAAGCATTGTCAAAATGTGACACAGTTGTTTTTGATAAGACGGGAACGTTGACAAAAGGTGTATTTGAAGTGACTGAAATATGTTCTGTGGAATATT
>JAZOCL010000104.1:0-11955 GCA_045596485.1 Clostridia bacterium | reverse complement strand
CCATGAATATATATGAGCTGCACTTCGGCTCATGGAAGAGAAATGCAGACGGCGGAATGCTCACGTACTCTGAAATGGCAGATGAGCTTATTCCATATATTTCAGATATGGGCTACACTCATATTGAAATTATGCCCATTTGCGAATATCCCTTTGACGGCTCCTGGGGCTATCAGGTTACGGGGTACTTCAGTGCAAACAGCCGCTACGGAAGCCCGAAGGAGCTGAAAGAATTTATTGATAAATGCCACAGGGCAGGAATCGGCGTGATTATGGACTGGGTTCCTGCGCACTTTCCCCGTGATGCTCACGGACTGAGACTCTTTGACGGAACACCGCTTTTTGAGCATCCCGACTCAAGGCTTGGCGAGCACAAGGAATGGGGAACACTTATCTTTAACTGGGAAAAGACAGAGATTTATTCCTTTTTGATTTCAAATGCAGTATTCTGGCTGGAGGAATATCATATTGACGGGCTGCGTGTTGATGCGGTTTCCAGTATGCTGTATCTGGATTACAACCGCCGTGACGGCGAGTGGGTGGCAAACAAATATGGCGGTCACGAAAACCTGGCTGCAATTGAATTTCTGCAGAAGCTCAATTCGGTTGTGTTCGGGATGTTCCCCAATGCTTTGATGATTGCAGAGGAATCAACAGCCTGGGGCGGTGTGACAAAGCCTGTTCACGAGGGTGGTTTGGGCTTTAACTTTAAATGGAATATGGGCTGGATGAATGATATTCTGAGATTTATGGCAATGGACCCGTATTTCAGGGGCTCAAATCACAATATGCTGACCTTTTCAATGATGTATGCATATTCTGAAAACTACATTCTGCCGCTTTCGCACGATGAGGTTGTTCACGGAAAGAAGTCGCTTCTTGACAAGATGTACGGAAGCTATGAACAGAAGTTTGCAGGGCTTAAGCTGCTTTATTCCTTTATGTATGCTCACCCGGGCAAGAAGCTTTTGTTTATGGGCGGTGAGTTTGGACAGTTTGTGGAGTGGCGATTTGCAGAAGGTCTTGACTGGCAGCTTCTGGACTATGAAAGTCACAGGGGAATCAAAGAATTTGTGAAGGACCTGAATGAATTCTACAAATCAAACCGTTCTATGCACGAAAACGATTATGACTGGCAGGGCTTCACATGGCTCAACGCCGAGGATTGGGAGCATTCGGTTGTTTCGTTTGTCAGATCAAGTAAGAGCGGACGTGACAAAACCATTACTGTTGCAAACTTTGCGGCGCAGACACACAAAAATTATAAAATCAAGGTTCCCGCAATGGGAGAATATGAGGTTGTGCTTTCGACCGATGACAAAAAATACGGCGGAGCCACAAAAAGACTGCCAAGGGTAAAGGCAAAAAAAGCAGAGGGTGGGTATTATATTACCCTTGATTTGGCGGAGCTTTCGGCAGTTTATATAAAGAAAACCAAACCCCAAAGATGAACAGATAAGGGGCTTGAAATACAAAATTTTTACGGAGGTCGTTATTATGAAATCAAAAGAATGCGTTGCAATGATACTTGCAGGCGGTCAGGGAAGTCGCTTGGGTATTCTCACAAAGAACGTTGCAAAGCCTGCGGTTCCATTTGGAGGAAAGTATAAGATTATTGACTTTCCTTTGAGTAACTGTGCTCATTCGGGCATTACCGCAGTGGGGGTGCTCACTCAGTATCAGCCCCTGGAGCTCAATACTTATATCGGAAACGGACGTCCGTGGGATCTCGACCGAAATGACGGCGGAGTTTATGTTCTGCCGCCCTATGTTTCCGCAGAGAAGGGTGAATGGTATAAGGGAACGGCAAATGCCATTTATCAGAACATAGGCTTTATTAACGGCTTTGATCCTGAATATGTGGTTATTCTTTCGGGCGACCATATTTATAAAATGGACTATTCAAAAATGCTGAAGGCTCACAAAAAAGCAGGGGCTGCGGCTACCATTGCGGTTATTGAGGTGCCTTGGGACGAGGCTTCGAGATTCGGCATTATGAACACCGACGAGGAAATGAATATTGTTGAGTTTGAGGAAAAGCCCAAAAAGCCAAAGAGCAACCTTGCGTCTATGGGTGTTTATGTGTTCACCTGGGAGGTGCTCAGAAAATATCTTATTGAGGACGAAGAGGACCCTCAGTCGGACAATGATTTCGGTAAGAATATCATTCCCAAAATGCTGAACGATGGAAATAAAATGCTGGCTTACCGCTTTGACGGATACTGGAAGGATGTAGGTACAATCCAGAGTCTGTGGGAGGCTAACATCAATCTGCTTTCGGATAATCCGGGTTATGCGCTTGATGATTCAAGCTGGAAGATTTTCAGCCGAAATCCTGCAAAGCCGCCTCACTACATTGCGCCCCAGTCAAGGGTGAAGAACTGTTATATCACCGAGGGTTGCGAAATTTACGGCGATGTTGAAAATTCGGTTATATTCCAGGGTGTCACAATCGAAGAGGGCGCAGTTGTTCGTGACAGCGTTGTGTTTCCCTGTGCGCATATCGGAAAGGGAGCGGTTCTCACGAAGGCTATGATCGGCTCAAATGCTTATATCTCACAGGGAGCTGTTATCGGTAGCCATGACGAGGATGCGGTGGATGACTTCCACAACACAAAGATTTGTTCTGACGACATTACGCTCATTGGACCTGATATTTTTGTTGATGAGGATATGAAGGTGCTGAGCTGTTCCATGGTTACACGGAACATAAAGGACAAGTGCAAAAACGATAAGAAAACCGTGAAAGGAAAGGCAAAGGCCTAAGGAGGGAATGTTATGGAAAGCAATAATACTTTGGGATTAATTTTTTCAGAGAACTCAGAGGTTAACCTTGGGGAGCTTATGCGCGTACGCTCTCTGGCGGCGGTTCCTGTGGGCGGAAGATACAGAATTATTGACTTTATGCTATCAAATATGGTAAACTCAGGTATAGTGAATGTTGGTCTCGCCACAGGCTTCAAAAATCAGTCCCTTGTTGACCATGTGGGCAGCGGCAGAGCATGGGATATGGCACGCAAGGAAAACGGGCTCTTTATTCTGCCTCCTCCCGAAAGCCAGGAGACAGGCGGCAGAATTATGGGCGACATTGACTATCTCAGTAGTGCAATGAGATATTTGCAAAGAAGCCGTCAGGATTATGTTATGCTTTCAGACTGTAACACAATCTGCAACATTGACCTTGAAAAGGTTATGGATTTCCATTTTGAAAAGGAAGCCGACATAACCGTGGTTTATACCGAGGTACAAAACCTCAGCTCAAAGGAGCTCGAAAAGCATATTCTCTTTGATGTTGAAGAGGACGGAAGGGTTACGGATATTCAGATTTATCCCAAGCGTCAGAAGACAAGCTGCTCATATATGCATATTCTTTATATTAAAAAGAGTCTGCTGATTGAGATGATTGATGACTGTCTCGCTCACGACGAGCACTTGATTTCGAAGAACATCCTTCTTGCAAACATGAACAAGCGCAGAATTTTTGCATACAAGTTTGAAGGCTACAAGAGTAAGATTGACAGCATCAAGTCATTCTATCGGTTTAACCTTGAGCTTCTCAGACCTGAAATCAGGGCGGAGCTTTTTGGCAAGGGCGACAGAATGAGCATTTATACAAAGGTTAAGGACAGTGTTCCCACAAAGTACGGAAAAGAGGCAGAGGTAAAGAATTCATTCATTGCCGACGGTTGCGTTATTGAGGGAACTGTTGAAAACTGCATCATATTCAGAGGCGTGAAAATCGGCAAGGGTGCGGTTGTGAAAAATGCGATTATAATGCAGAAGTCGCAGATTCTGGACGGAAGCACCGTTGAAAATGCGATTTTTGACAAAGAGGTTATTCTTTGCGGCGGCAAGAGTATGGTTGGCGAAAGCACATATCCCCTTGTTGTGGGAAAGAAAACTGTTATATAATAAATTATAAAAGGTCTTTCAGGCGGGAGCCCGCATAGGGGGCTCCCTGCACCTGTTTGACGGGTATTCAGCTTTGGCTGCAGAAAGGAGAGGACATTTTGAATATATTGATGCTATCTTCTGAGGTTGCGCCCTTTGCCAAGTCGGGAGGCTTGGGTGATGTTTTGGGTGCACTGCCCCAGAATCTGGCGGCTCAGGGTCATGACGTCAGAGTTATGCTGCCCAAATATGGGCTTATTGCAGACAGGTTTGTTTCGGAAATGAGGTTTGAGCTCTACACTTACGTTCCCGTTGGCTGGCGCAACAAATACTGTGGGGTGTTTTCAATAAAGAAGGCAGGTGTGACCTATTATTTTATTGATAACGAATATTACTTTGGTGAAAAGTGCCTTTATAAGTGGGATGATTTGGAGCGGTTTTCGTTCTTCGACAAGGCGGCTCTTGAGGTTTTGCCCAGACTTGGGTTTAAGCCTGACATTGTTCACTGCAACGACTGGCAGACGGGGGCTGTGCCTGTAATTTTGGAAGCATATTATAAAAATAACGAATTTTACCGTGACATCAGAACGGTGTTTACAATCCACAACTTGAAGTATCAGGGGATTTATTCCGTTGATGCGGTGAAGGATTTTCTGTCGCTGGGGGATGAATATTTCACAGATGACAAGCTGGAGTTCCACGGCTGTGCCAACCTTTTGAAGGCAGGAATTGTATACGCTCACGCCGTAACAACCGTGAGCCCCACCTATGCAGAGGAAATCAAAACTCCCACAGGGGGCGAAAAGCTTGACGGCTTGCTTTCGGCACGGTCGAACTCGCTTTTCGGTATTCTCAACGGTATTGATTATAAGGAATACAGTCCCAAGAAGGACCCCAATATTCCCTTCAATTACGGGGTGAGGGATGTTCTTGAGGGTAAAAAGAAAAACAAGATGGCACTTCAGGAGCAGTTGGGGCTTCCCGTTGACGGCGAGAAGGTTATGATTGGGCTTGTATCACGTCTTGTTGACCAGAAGGGTCTTGACATCATTGCTGAGGCAATGGGTGAGTTGCTGCAGCTTGATATGCAGTTTGTGGTTGTGGGAACAGGCGACGAGAAATATGAAAATATGTTCCGCTACTTCGCCCAGGGCAATCCGCATAAGATTTCGGCAAACATTATGTTTAGCAATGAGCTTGCACACAGAGTTTATGCGGCGGCGGACCTGTTTTTGATGCCATCGCTCTTTGAGCCCTGCGGTCTGGGACAGCTTATTGCTCTCAGCTACGGCACAATTCCCGTTGTGCGCGAAACAGGCGGGCTGAAGGATACCATAAAATCCTATAATGAGTTTACCGACGAGGGTAACGGCTTCAGTTTTTATGCTCCCGACCCCCACGATATGGTGTTCACAATACGCCGTGCAATTAGCTTTTTTTCGGATAAAGCTGTCTGGAAGAAGCTCTCTCAGCGTGCAATGAAGCAGGATTTCTCCTGGACTGAATCTGCAAAGGAATACCTGAGAATTTATGAAAATTTGATGGGTGTATAGAGGAGAGAGGACGAAAAATAGAGAAGAGATAATAGATAATAGATAATAGTGAATAGATGCCCTCTCAGGCAGCTTTGCTGACAGCCCTCCCTATGGGAGAGGCGGAGATGGAGAGGGCACATATACAAACAGTAAGAAAATTTGGAGGAAAACATTAGAAAATGGCAAAAATGAACAAGACAGAAATGAAGGCAATGAAAGAAAAAATAAAGAGCACAATATCGGGCAAGCTGCGCAGATATTACGGCAAAACCGTTGAAAGCGCAACACCCGACCAGATTTACAAGGCTTGTGCTTTTACCGTTCGTGATGAGATAATGGAGCAATGGGCAAAGTCCAGAGAAATTCTGGAGAACGGTCACAAAAAGGAGCTTTATTATCTTTCCTTTGAGTTCCTTATGGGAAGAGCTCTGGGAAACAACATAATGAACATTATGCAGACCGACATATATAAAGAGGCTCTGGCAGAAATGGGTATTGACTTATCTTCCATTGAGGATGTCGAAAACGATGCAGGCCTCGGAAACGGCGGTCTCGGCAGACTTGCAGCGTGCTTTTTGGATTCCCTTTCAACCCTTGAGCTCCCTGCCTTCGGCTGCGGAATACGCTATGAATACGGGCTTTTTAAGCAGAAAATAGTTGACGGCTATCAGATTGAAATGCCCGACCCCTGGCTTGAGGACGGCAACGTTTGGGAGATTGAACGCCCCGAGGACAGCGTTGAGGTGCATTACAACGGTAATATTGAAGAATATTTTGAGGACGGAAGAATGAAGTTCCGTCACGTGGGATATAACACAGTTATTGCAGAGCCCTATGATATGCCAATTTCGGGCTATAACTCAAAGCTTGTGAACACCTTGCGCCTTTGGAGAGCCCGTTCGCCTCAGATTATCAATATGAATGAGTTCAACCGCGGCGACTATGCAATGGCGGTTAAGGACAAGGAGCTTGCAGAGGTGGTTTCGCAGATTCTCTATCCTGAGGACAACCATTATGAAGGAAAGCTTTTGAGACTGAAGCAGCAGTATTTCTTTGTTTCGGCTACAATCCAATGGATTCTTTCAAAGCAAAAGCGCAGAGGTCATGCTCTTTATGAGCTCCCTAAGTATGTTCAGATTCACATAAATGACACGCACCCCACCATTGCAATCCCTGAAATGATGCGAATTTTGATGGATGAAGAGGGCTTTGGCTGGGATGAAGCGTGGGATATTGTTCAGAGCATTTTTGCATACACAAATCACACAATTATGACAGAGGCTCTTGAAAAATGGCCTATGGCAATGGTTGAAAGTCTGCTCCCCAGAGTGGCAATGATTATCAAGGAAATCGACCGCAGACAGCGTGAGAACCTTCAATCCAGATTTGGAAACGATATTGGCAAGATTGAGTATATGGCGGTAATCTCAAACGGAAATGTGAATATGGCAAACCTTTGCCTCACCGCCTGCCACAGCATTAACGGTGTTGCGGCACTGCATACCGAGATTCTCAAGAACGAGACCTTCAGAGATTATCACATTCTTTCACCCGAAAAGTTCAAGAATGTTACAAACGGCGTAACTCCGAGACGTTGGCTGTTGAAGGCAAATCCAAAGCTTGCGGCGCTGATTTCTGAAGCAATAGGTGACAAGTGGATAAAGAATGCCGAGCACCTTGAGGCTCTGGAAAAATTTGCGGAGGACGGGACGTTCCGTGAAAAATTTGCGGCAATCAAGCAGGAGAACAAGCTGCGACTCGCTGAATACATCAAGGAGAACAACGGCATTGTCGTTGACCCTGAATCTCTCTTTGATGTGCAGATAAAGAGACTCCACGAATACAAACGTCAGCTTATGAAGGCGATGCACATAATTTATCGTTACAAGATGATAACCGAAAATCCAAGCCAGGCAAGTATGTTGCCCGAAACCTTTATCTTCGGCGCAAAGGCGGCGCCCGGCTATCATACAGCAAAGCTGATTATAAAGCTGATTAACAACATCGCAAATGTGGTGAACAACGACCCCAGAACAAAGGATATTCTCAAGGTTGTGTTCATTGAAAATTACAGCGTTTCGATTGCCGAAAAGATTGTTGCAGCCGCAAATCTTAGTGAACAGATTTCAACCGCCAGCAAGGAAGCGTCGGGCACAGGAAATATGAAGCTTATGCTCAACGGTGCGCTGACAATCGGAACTCTTGACGGTGCCAATGTTGAAATTGCGGAGCGTGTGGGACTTGATAATATTTACATCTTTGGTCTCACCTCTCAGGAGGTTCTGAACATTTATGCATCAGGACATTCAGGAAGCCCTGAGGTATATTCGCAAAATATGGTTATCAAGGGAATTGTTGATACGTTTATTGACGGAACCTTTACACCTGATAATCAGAATCTCTTCCAGGAGCTTTATCACGGACTGGTGTTCGGTCACGGCTTTGCTGACCCCTATCTGCTGCTGCGTGACTTTGAGTCGTATCTTGACGCAGGTCACCGTATGGCAAAGGATTTCCAGAACCCTGACATCTGGAACAAAAAGGCGATTATTAACGTGTCAAAGGCAGGCTTCTTCTCCAGTGACAGGTCTATTTTGGACTACAACGAGAGAATCTGGGGCTTGGAGAGAATTTAAGATGTTTAGAGAGATGCGAAAGCATCTCTCTTTTTTGTGGATAGCCCTCTCAGTTATTTTTCGATTAGAATGATGGTATTTATCAATATATGTATGGGAGCCCCGATGTGGGCTCATGGGGGCGATCACACAGGGTCGCCCCTACGGAGGATAAATGCGGAGGAGTGACGCAAGGGGGCAAAAACAGATTGCATTTTAAAAGCTTTTGTGATAAAATGAAATCGTTGTGTGAAATTCCTTTTTGAGGAGAAGAAAATGAGAAAATTTTTTGGTCATTTGTCAACGGTGATTCGTCACCGACATAAGGTTTTTGTTCATTGTTGCAAGGCAGGAATTCCCTGGCGTGGGCTTATGCACGATTTGTCCAAGTTTTCGCCCACCGAGTTTGTGCCCGGGATAAAGTTTTTTCTTGGAACCCGCAGCCCTAATGAGGCAGAGCGTGCAGAGCTTGGGTTCTCTTCGGCGTGGATGCACCACAAGGGCAGAAATCGTCACCATTTTGAATACTGGACAGATTATAATTCTGCCACAAAGGTGGTTTCGCCTGTGAGGATGCCTGTTAAGTTTGTTAAGGAAATGTTTTGCGACAGAGTTGCGGCAAGCAAGATTTATCAGGGAAAGAATTACACCGAGCAGCAGCCTCTTGATTATTTTATGAGGGGAAAGGCGATGCGAAATATCCATTCTGAAACCTCTGAATTGTTGGAGAAGTGGCTGGTTATGCTTTCGGAAAAGGGCGAAAAGGAAACCTTTAGGCATATAAGAAAGGTAAGATAGTGGAGAATGAATACCCTCTCGGTCTGCTTCGGTGTTATTAATAGAAAAAACGCTATGCGTTTTCTTTTAACAGCAAAATGTTTTCACATTTTGCAATCCTATGCTAAAAACAGTTTGCCAAACTGTTTTTGACGCTCTGGCTTCCATAGGGAGGGCCCTGAAATCAATTAATAGGAAATAAATTTTAGAACGACAGGAAGAAGTGTATTTTATGGCGACAGAGATAGTTTTTAATCAGGTTGCGGCGTTGTTTGTTTTTGCAATAATCGGGTATATTCTGGCAAAGACGGGAATCGTTAACAAGCAGCATTCCAAAATTCTTTCGGTGCTGGGAGTTTATGTTTTTATGCCTGCAAAGTTCTTTAAGACTTTTGCCAACAACTTCACGCCTTATTACATAAGTACAAAGTATGTTTATTGGATTATTTCGGTTGCTGTACTTGTTTTGCTGGTGCTCATTTCAAAACAGACGGCGAAGCTTTTCAGCAAGGATAAATATGAGAGAAATATTTTTCAGTATACCCAGACAGTTCCAAATTTTGGATATATGGGCTATGTTCTTGCGGAGGCAATTTACGGCGAGAGCCTTCTTACCAACGTTATGATGCTGGGTCTTCCTGTTTCGGTTTATACAAACACTGAGGGCTTTCGTATGCTTACGGGGACAGGCGGTTTTTCGCTGAAGAAGATTTTTAATCCGATGTTTATTGCCACAATCATCGGTTGCGTATGGGGATATTTTGGACTGCCAATCCCGGGAGTTGCTGAAACAGTTCTCACCAGCGCAAGCGGTTGTGCAGGAGCAGTTTCGATGCTACTTATGGGTATTGTGGTTGCAGAGCAGAAGCTCTTTTCGCTCATTACCGATATTCGCGTTTATATTATGGTAATTATCAGACTTTTTGTTGCGCCGGGTCTTGTGGGCGGAGCCTTCTATCTTATTCTGCCCCTTTTGGGTTTTTCGGCAGAGGCTACTCGTGAAATGATGAAAATTTCTCTTATGATTTTTGCAATGCCCTGCGGACTTAATACCATTGTCTTTCCAAAGCTGGTGGGCAAGGACTGCAAAATTGGAGCAGGGCTGGCGCTTATTTCGGTGGTTGGTTCGCTGTTCAGTATTCCTATGTGGCTGGCGATTTGGGGCTAGGCAAAAGCGGCGAATGAGACGAGCTCAAGATAATGATAAGAATGAATAGATGACTACTCTTCAGTCAAAATCAAACGTTTTGACAGCTTCCCTTGGATACGCTTCGGATCCCTATGAGAGGCATAATAAAACGCCTTCCTCGCCGAGGAAGGCGTTTTTGTTACAAAGATTTAGCAGCCGCAGCCGCAGCCGTTGTTGTCGTTGTTGCAGCAGCAAGCGATGAGGACAATCAAAATGATGATCCAGAGGCAGCTGTTGTTGTCGTTACCAAAGCACATATATGGCACCTCCTTTCGTGAAAGAGTGGTCGGACCTTTTTAGTCGCAGCAGCAGTCATTGCTGCGACCGAGAACATTGCCGCAGCCGTTGTTGTTGCCGCATCCGCAGCAGCAAACCAGAATAAGAATCAGAATAATCCAAAGACAAGAATTATTTGAGCCTCCGAAGCAACCCATCACTCACACCTCCCGAAAAGAATTTGAGAAATTTTATTCAGAGAAATTAGTCGCAATGTGTCTTGGCGTTCCCTTTGTTTTTTTGTCTTAATGTATTATACGAAAAGATTTGATTTTTGTGATTTGTCCTCTTGATAAAACTTTGAAATGTCTTGACTTATGGATGAGGATAAAGTAAAATAAGATTATATTTTTGGGAAGGAAACAAAGCAATGGGAACGAAAGGCAAGTTTATTGTATTTGAGGGAATTGACGGAAGCGGAAAGAGCACCCAGATGAAAATTCTGAGCGAAAGACTGAAAACAAGAGAAATAAAAACACGGCTTACACTTGAGCCCACTTATGGCTTGGCAGGAGAGGTTTTGCACAACATTCTTTCGGGAAAAATCAAGGCTGATCCAAAGGTTACGGCAGCCCTTTTTGTGGCTGACCGTCTTGACCATATCACAAATGAAAAGGACGGTGTTCTGAAAAGCCTTGAGGCGGGAGAAACCGTGCTTTGTGACAGATATTATTTTTCGTCATATGCTTACCAGAGCACCGAAGTACCTGCAGAATGGGTGGTTGAGGCAAACAGGCTTTGCGCCGAAACCCTGAAGCCTGATGTCACCATATTTATTGACATATCGCCGGATACGGCAATGGAGAGAATCGTTGAAAACCGCGAAACCGTTGAGATTTATGAAAACAAAGAAAAGCTCACTAGGGTGAGAGAGGCTTATTTCGCCGCCTTTGAACGAATGAAGAATTTTGAAACCGTGAAGATTATAAATGGCGAGAGAGCGGTGGAGGAGATTGCGGATGAAATTGAGAGCTTTGTTGTGGAAAATATTATCCAAATATAGCTGTTAAATTTTTCACATTCTGTGCAATTTGAAGTGAGGAATTTTCTTGACATTGTTGGGGTATTATGCTAAAATTAGTTGGTAGAGGCAGATTGCTGCCGGTATCGTTAAAAGAGGCTCTTTGTGACTGACGGATCCGTGGAATTAAACCACAAGGAAACAGGGAGCTTGAACTATGTCGACCGTCTGGGCAGTCCTGTATAGCTACAGGACTGCCTTGTATTTTTTTCGGACTTTAGATTTCGTTTTGACGGTGCAGAAAGGATTGATTGTAAATGAAAAAGGTTGGAATTGTTATGGGGTCGGACAGCGACCTTCCTGTTGTTGAAAAAGCGATGCTTGCTCTTGATGAGCTTGAGGTTCCCTATGAGGTGCACGTTTTTTCGGCGCACAGAACTCCTGTTGAGGCACGTGATTTTTCGGTGAATGCAAGAGCAAACGGTTTTGGGGCAATTGTTGCTGCAGCAGGAATGGCTGCACATCTGGCAGGCGCAATTGCGGCAAATACAACACTTCCTGTTATTGGAATTCCTGTGAAATCCTCGAATCTTGACGGAATGGATGCGCTCCTTTCCACGGTTCAGATGCCCCCAGGAATTCCTGTGGCAACGGTTGCTATAAACGGTGCAAAAAATGCAGCTATCCTTGCGGCTCAGATTATTGCTGTCC
>JAZOCL010000103.1:0-2944 GCA_045596485.1 Clostridia bacterium | reverse complement strand
TGTGCGCAAAGAAAAGGAAGCCGCAATAATGGCTCAGGAATACGAAAAGGCAGCAAAGCTCCGTGACGAAGAAAAGACCCTTTCAGAAAGTCTGAAATCCCAGAAGGAAAGCTGGGAAACCGAAAGCCAAAGCAGCACCGTTCAGGTTACACCCGACGAGATTGCAGAAATCGTATCAAGCTGGACAGGTGTTCCCGTAAAGTCAATCGAAGAGGGCGAAAGCGAAAGACTTCTTCGCCTTGAAAACGAGCTTCACAAGCGTGTTATCGGTCAGGACGAAGCAGTGACTGCAGTTTCAAAAGCAATTCGCCGCGGCAGAGTGGGTCTCAAGGACCCCAAGCGTCCCATTGGCTCATTCATTTTTCTCGGTCCTACAGGTGTGGGCAAAACCGAGCTTTCAAAGGCTCTCGCCGAAGAAATGTTTGGCGACGAGGACTCGCTCATCCGCATTGATATGTCAGAATATATGGAGAAGCACGCCGTATCACGTATGGTAGGCTCACCTCCCGGATATGTTGGCTACGACGAAGGCGGTCAGCTCACCGAAAAGGTTCGCAGAAAACCATACTCGGTTCTCCTTTTTGACGAAATTGAAAAGGCACATCCTGACGTATTCAACCTTCTTCTCCAGATTCTTGAGGATGGTATCCTCACAGACTCACAAGGCAGACGGGTTGACTTTCGCAACACTGTTATCATTATGACATCAAACCTGGGTGCAAGAATGATAACCGAAAACCGAAGCCTGGGCTTTGCATCACAGGAGCAAAGTGAAGACCGTGACTATTCAAAAATCAAATCCGATGTTATGGGAGAGCTCAAAAAAGCGTTTCGTCCCGAGTTTCTCAACCGAGTTGACGACATCATTGTGTTCCGTCAGCTCACCAAAGAGGACATCAAAAAAATCGCTGTACGTATGCTCAGCACCCTCAAGGAAAGAATTTCGGCAAACGGCATAACCGCAGAGTTCTCGGATGCCGCAATGGAGCACCTTGCAGAAGCAGGCTTTGACCCTGTATACGGAGCAAGACCCCTGCGCCGTGCCATCCAGAGCGAGGTTGAGGATATGCTCGCCGAAAAAATGCTGTCAGGCGAGATAAAGCAAGGAGACAGCGTGAAAATTGACTTTGCAGACAACAGTTTTATAGTCTCCAAATAACTCAAACAGGCAGAGATGCAAGTCTCTGCCTGTTTCATACTCGCTATTGCAAAATTCGTCGTTTTATGTTAACATATATGATGTAAACTATTAAGAAAAAGGTGATTGAAATGAAGCTTGACTGGAAGGCTTGTTTTAAAGTAGGCTTGAGCATTTTTATCCTTTACATTTGTATACACTATCTTGACTCAGCACAAAATTTGCTGATGACCCTTTTGGGAGCTGCGTCGCCCTTGATTATAGGCGGTATTATTGCATATCTTGTCAATATTCTGATGATGTTTTATGAAAAATACTTTTTCCAAAAATCTCAAAAAATTATTATCAAAAAGATACGCCGACCTCTTTGCATCACTTTTGCATTTCTCACATTGATTGCAATTGTGGTACTCATAATCAGCCTTATTGTTCCTCAGCTTGCAGCCTGCGTTCAGCTGATTTTCACAAGCCTTACGGCAGCAGTTGATTTTCTTATCAACAATGTGGATAATCTGGATTTTATTCCGCAGAATGTTGTGGATGCTCTGAACCAAATCGACTGGCAGTCCCATCTTGGAAAAATTGTTGAATCCCTGAGCTCAGGGGTGGGAAATGTTCTGAATCTTGTGGCAACAACCGTAACATATGTATTCTCGACAATTGTCTCAACTCTTCTCAGCATTATATTCTCAATATATCTGCTTCTTTCGAAGGACTCTCTCAAGGGACAGATAAAAAGGATTATGAACCGCTACCTCAAAGAAGGTATCCGCAGCAAAATCAGCTATCTTTCATCGGTTATTGACGACTGTTTTCACAACTACATTGTGGGACAATGCATTGAGGCTGTAATTCTTGGTGCCCTTTGCGCACTGGGAATGCTTCTTCTGGGAATCCCCTATGCTCCCACAATCGGTGCTCTTGTTGGCTTTACTGCCCTGATTCCTGTTGCAGGCGCATATATCGGTGCAATTATAGGAGCATTCATTCTTCTTGCAGTTTCACCGATGAAGGCATTGATTTTCATTATCTTTCTTCTTATTCTACAGCAGCTTGAAGGGAATCTCATTTATCCCAAGGTTGTGGGCACATCTCTTGGGCTCCCGGGGCTGTGGGTTTTGGCGGCAGTTACCGTGGGCGGCGGAATGCTGGGCATTTTGGGTATGCTCCTTGGCGTTCCTCTTGCGGCTGCGGCTTACAGACTCATCCGCGAGGATGTGAACCGCTCTGCAAATGTCAGCGCTCAGCCTGAAGTACCCCTCGAAGAATCCGATAATTAACCTTCACCCGAAAGCTCCGCCACCTCTGAAAATTAATACCTGATGCCGTTATGCTTTTGCGTAACGGCATTTATTTTCTCAAAAGGATTTACGATTGTACAAATTTTACTTAAAATAGTTCAAAGACAAACGGGCAGTTTTGTGATATATTTAACCTGAGAAAATAAAAATGGAGCAGAACGTGCTCTCCAATTTATATTAAAGACAGGAGGTGTTTTTATGTCAAGAATTTGTATTCCCGATTATGAGTACAAAGAAAGAATCGCAAGGGCTGCAAAGCTCGTTGCAGAAAAAGGTCTGGATGTAATGGTTGTATGCTCAACCGAATCAGATTACGCAAATGCCAGATACTTCAGCGGTTTCTGGCCTCTCTTTGAACGTGCAGGTGTTGCTATCTCTGCAACAGGCGAGGCAGCTCTTATGGTTGGTCCCGAATGTATCATTTTTGCCAAGGACGTAGGTAAGATTGAAAAGGTATTCTGTCTGAGAGAATTTAGAGAATCAGCCGACCCCTCATACCCCGAAC
>JAZOCL010000102.1:0-3749 GCA_045596485.1 Clostridia bacterium | reverse complement strand
TGGTAATTCAGCCCTATGGCTATGCAATCTGGAAAAACATCCAGCGGGAGCTTGACAGACGCTTCAAGGAAACCGGGCACGAGAATGTGTATATGCCTATGTTTATCCCCGAAAGTCTGCTTCAGAAGGAGAAGGACCACGTTGAAGGCTTTGCACCTGAGGTTGCATGGGTTACTCACGGAGGAACAGAAAAGCTGGAGGAGAGACTTTGCGTGAGACCTACCTCTGAAACACTTTTCTGCGATCACTATGCAAATATCATTCATTCTTACAGAGACCTTCCCAAGCTCTACAACCAGTGGTGCAATGTTGTGAGATGGGAAAAGACAACAAGACCCTTCCTCAGAACAATGGAATTTTTGTGGCAGGAGGGTCACACAGCTCACGCAACAGCAGAAGACGCAGAAGCTGAAACACTGCGTATGCTCAATGTCTATGCCGACTTCTGTGAGCAGGAGCTTGCTATCCCTGTTGTAAAGGGCAGAAAGACGGACAAAGAAAAGTTTGCGGGTGCAGAGGCTACATACACAATCGAAAGCCTTATGCACGACGGAAAGGCACTTCAGTCGGGTACAAGCCATTACTTCGGCGACGGCTTTGCAAAGGCATTCGGAATTCAGTATACAGGTGAGGACAACGAGCTTCACTATGTTCATCAGACGTCCTGGGGAATGACAACCCGTCTTATCGGTGCAATCATTATGGTTCACGGCGATGATGCAGGACTCAAACTTCCTCCCAGAATTGCTCCTACTCAGGCTGTTATTATTCCTATTGCTCAGCATAAACCGGGGGTTCTTGAAAAGGCAGAGGAGCTCCGTGCTCAGCTTGCGGCAAAGTTTAGAGTTAAGCTTGATGCAAGCGACAAATCTCCTGGCTGGAAGTTCAGCGAATATGAGATGAAGGGTGTTCCCCTTAGAATTGAAATTGGTCCCAAGGATATTGAAAACAATCAGGCGGTTCTTGTCAGCCGCACAACAAGAGAAAAGCTTTTTGTTTCTCTTGATAATATTGAAGAAGAGGTTGCAAAGCTACTTGACAAAATTCAGCAGGAGATGCTTGATGCAGCTCTCAAAAACCGTGAAGAAAAAACTTCGGTTGCAACCACCTATGACGAATTCAAGGACATTGTTGAGAACAAGGGCGGTTTTGTCAAGGCAATGTGGTGCGGAGATGCAGAATGCGAAGAGCAGGTGAAGGCAGATACAGCCGCAACCTCACGCTGTATGCCCTTTGAGCAGGAGGCGCTTTCGGACAAGTGCGTTTGCTGCGGAAAGCCTGCAAAGAAAATGGTATACTGGGGCAAGGCATATTAATTCATTCCCGTAACATCAGGGAAAATATAAAAGGAGGAATTTGATTTGTTTGACGGCTTTTATCAATCATTTATAAACCAATTGGCTTTAGTTAGAGTGACAGACATTATAGATATAGTATTAATCAGTTATATAATATATAAGGCATTGAAGTTTATTCGGGACACACGAACGATTCAGCTGCTGAAGGGCGTTGTTGTTCTTATAGTCGTCACACAGGTCAGCCAGCTGGTGAAGCTGCATACTATGAACTATCTTCTCAGCAGTGCAATGCAGTTGGGAGTTATAGCTATAATTGTTGTGTTTCAGCCTGAGCTCAGGCGTGCTCTTGAGCAGGTGGGAAGAACCTCCATGGGGCAGTGGTTCAATTTTGAGGAACGTGCCGAAGATATTGAGATGGAAAAGGTTATTTCTGAGATAACAGCCAGCTGTGCAAGTATGTCAAAGAGCCGTATAGGTGCGCTGATTGTTCTTGAACGTGAGGTCAAAATTGGAGATATTGTGGGAACAGGCATAAACCTGAATGCTGATGTTTCGTCAGAACTTCTGATAAATATTTTCATTCCCAAAACGCCTCTTCACGACGGTGCGGTAATCATCAGAAACAACAAAATTGAAGCAGCAAGCTGTTTTCTGCCATTGTCACAGAATCCTAACGTGAGCAAGGAACTGGGAACACGTCACCGTGCAGGTCTCGGTATGTCTGAAGAATCCGATGCAGTTGTTGTTATTGTTTCTGAAGAAACAGGCGGCATTTCAATTGCCTGCGGCGGTGAGCTCAATATGAAGCTTTCACCAGAGGCTCTTGAAAAGCAGCTCACAAAGCTGTTTGATGTGAAAAAGAAAGACAGCAGATTCAAAAAGAATATATTTGCCAGAAAGGAGAAGGACAAATGAAAGGTTTTTTCCTCAAGGACTCCTCACTGAAGGTAATATCTTTGGTTGTTGCCATTCTTTTGTGGTTTTATGTGATTTTGGTGGTTGACCCTTCGGTTGATATTCCCGTGAGAGACATTCCCTTGCGATATGCCAACCAGGATGTTCTCGAAGAGAGAGGGCTCAGCCTTGTGGCTGACCCCGACGCTACTGTTGAGCTGAAAATCCGCGGCAGCAGAAAAAAGATTGCAAACATTGACAACAAAAATATTTATGCAACAGTTGATCTTGCAAATATGACAAAGGTAGGAACCTTCACACTTCCCATTAGCATCTCTATTCCCTATGAATATGATGAAATAGTCAGCAAAAAGCCCAACAATGCAACTGTTGTAATCGACAAAATCGTGACAGTCGCAAGAGGTGTTGAAATCAAAACTGAGGGTAGCGTTGCAAACGGATATATTGCCGGAACTCCCGAGACAAGCGTCACATCGATTACGCTTAAGGGTGCGTCAACGCTGATTGACAGGATTCACGGTGTTGTAGCAATCCTTGATTTTGACGGCAGAACAGGCGATATAAGTGACAAGGAGCAGCTTTATTTTGTTGACAACAAGGGCAAGGAAATAGACAAAAAGGACAGCATCTATGACTCAGTTTCGATGGATGTGGATAAGGTTGACATAAAGTGCAGCGTAATGAAACTGAAAACCGTTCCCGTACGGGTTGATGCATCTGCGCTGGGAGATGAATATAAGATTACTGTTCAGCCTGCAAATGTGACGATTTATGCCGAAAACGAAATATTGGACGACGTAACGGAAATTGCAACAAAGGCAATAAATGCCGGTATTCTTGCAGAAGAAGGAAAGCAGACTGTTGAGCTTGTGGTGCCCGAAGGTGTTTCAATGCGTGACGGCATTAAGGAAGTTACGGTAAAGGCTGAAAAGAAAGACTAAAATCAGGAGGCACCCATTTTGAAAAAGGTTATTGTCAACGGCATAAAAATGCCTGTGCGACATAATGAAGCCGAGGTTCTTGAAAAGGCATCGGCAATTCTGAAAAAACACGGGGCAGTGCCTGTCGGAATGACAATTCACAAAAAATCTTTGGATGCAAGACGTAAAAGTGAAATTCACTTTTTGTATTCGGTTGCGGCAGAGATTGAGGGGAGTCTGAAAAACGTCTCCGATACCTGCGTGAAAGAATTTGAAGTTGCTCCCGCAATCTGTCTTGATGAGCTCAAAGCAAAGGTCAAAAAGCCCGAAAAGGTGGTTGTTGTTGGCAGCGGTCCCTGCGGGCTGTTTGCAGCGTATATTCTAAGCTGTTGCGGTGCTGAGGTCATCCTTCTTGAACGGGGCGGCGATGTTGACCGCAGAACACAGGCGGTGGAGAGTTTTTGGACAAGGGGTGTTCTTGACCCTGACACAAACATTCAGTTTGGTGAGGGTGGTGCAGGAACCTTTTCTGATGGGAAACTCAACACAAGAATCGGTGACCCTCTTCAGAGATTTGTTCTTGAAGCCTTTGTCAGATGCGGTGCTCCAAAGGAAA
>JAZOCL010000101.1:0-2086 GCA_045596485.1 Clostridia bacterium | reverse complement strand
TTTTTTCAATTTTTTTTACTTTTTCTTTGCGCATGGTGGTTTGAGCCACCAAGCTTATGGAAATTTCGGCATTTTTTTCTGCAATTTCGTCATAATTTTCATCCGCACCGATTATGATTGCAGAATTTTGACACCAGCCATTTATTCCCTTTACCTCGGGATGGCTACTGTCACCTGCAATGACAATCTGCCGTCCTTTGGAATGCTCCTCCTTCACAATATTGTGAATTCGCTTTACAAAAGGGCAGGTTGCATCAATAATTTCTGCATTCTTTTTCTCAAGCTCTGCATATTCACCTTCAGAAATGCCGTGTGCTCTGATGATTACAACCGAATGGTGAGGTATCTCATCAATACATTCAGCACACAAAACACCCATATTTTCAAGCTCTGAGGTAACATCCTTGTTGTGAATCAGCATTCCGTAGGTGAAAATTTTCTTTCCCTTGACGGCTGCCGTGCTGTATGCAATTTTCACCGCACGGTCAACCCCAAAACAAAAGCCTGACTTGTCTGCAACCTTAATCTCCATAAACCTTTGCTCCTGCCAGCTCTGCAATTTTGGGCATCAGCATTTCGTCTGTGATTTGCTGAAGCATTTCAGAATTAAGCCGCTGGTTGTGATATTCTGAAAAATCTATGTATTCGCCCACGGTAAGCTTTACCCTGCTACGAAATCTGTATCTGCCTTCAATCCCTACGGGAAGAAAGCCAACACCAGCCTTTGCCGCAATCATTGCAGCGCCCTGCTTACCCTTTCCCAAAATCCCTGGGGTTCTCACCCGAACACCTTCGGGAAACAGAGTAAGAGATTTTCCTTCCTTCAGCACCTTTATTGCCAGCTTCACAGCTCCCATATCGTTGCCCGAGCGCTTTACGGGGAATGCACCAAAAGCCTTGATAACGCTGCTAACAACAGGAATCTTGAAAAGACTCGCCTTTGCCATATAACCCATATCAACAGGCAAAAAAGCCGCAATCAAGGGCGGGTCAAAATTGCTGAGATGATTTGGAGTTACCAGAAAATTTTTATCCTCGGGAATATTTTCGAGCCCTTGAATTTCAATTTTGAACAGCAATCTGTAAATACCTCTGACAAGTGCCAAAATAAATTTCTTCATTACTTCTCTCTTCTTTCTTTGATTAAACCGATAATTATATCCACAGATTCCTGAAGACTTTTTCCTGTTGTGTCAACAATTACACCATCTTCAGCAGGCTTCAGCGGGGCAATCTCACGCTCGGAATCGTTTTTGTCACGGTATTCCATATCGCGCTTAACCTCTTCAAAGTCACACTCAACGCCCTTTTCAACCAATTCCCTGTAACGTCTCATGGCACGCTCTTCAACCGACGCCGTAAGAAAAATCTTCAGCTCTGCATCGGGGAGAACTACCGTTCCGATGTCTCTGCCGTCCATAATCACATCTGTTTTTTCGGCAATGCTGCGTTGGAGCACAAGAAGCTTTTGTCTCACTTCAGGAATTTTTGAAACATCCGATGCCGCAACCGAAACCTCGGGCATACGAATCTCTGCAGATACATTCTCACCGTTAAGAAAAATTTCCTGACCGTTTTCACCATGTGAAATATCAATGTTCATCGACGGCAGCATTTCAATTATTTTTTCGATATCTGTATTGGGATTAAGACCTTCACGGATACAGCCCAGACCAATGGCACGAAACATTGCACCTGTGTCAATATACACAAGATGCATTTGAGCCGCTGCGGCTTTGGCTATTGTGCTTTTACCTGCCCCTGCAGGTCCATCAATTGCAACCTTAAAAGTAGACATATATTTGTCCCCTCCGCAAATTATTTTTCTAACTGTGACTTTAGTGTTTCCATTTTTTCAACTAAAATGTCAATCTCTTTGCATTTTTCCTCAATGATTTCTGCCGCATTTGTGTCTTCCTTGTATGCAGCATAAATTTCACGTCCGATTTCGGTGTAGACTGCCTCAATATCATTCTTTGCATCATAAATGCTGTACTTGGTCTTTGAGGTTTCAACCAGTTCCTCAGTCTTTTGAACAACCGTCTTGCTTGTATCCACGAATAGTTTTTTCACATTTGACAAAAAG
>JAZOCL010000100.1:0-13220 GCA_045596485.1 Clostridia bacterium | reverse complement strand
TTTGATATAAAATCAGCAGTTCCGTGAGCATATTTCGATTCGTGAATATTGGCACCAATTGATGTTCCCGAACGCATAAGCTGATTTGTTAAAACACTTTCTCTTTTTGTTTCTTTTATGTCTTTGCACATATTTATAATTTCAACTGCAAAATCTTTTGCTTTATCAAGCATTATGCTTTCTGCCATATCTACACATCCAATCATTTTTGGCTAAATTTTGCAACAAGTTGCAAAGCTAAATTATTCCGCTTCGCTCCATAGCTAAATTGTTTTTTCAAAACAGCTAAATTAAATTCGCCTTTTAGCTGACCAAAGGTCAATTTAGCTACGAAGTAATTTAGCGTACTTTAGCACATTTAGCTCGCCGTTAGGCGAATTTAGCAGAATTCATCTTTGATGAATTGACAACATCCGTTGTCATGAATTGGCTTTGCCATGATTTCTCGCTATCGCTCCATGAATTGAATTGCCTTTTAATGCACTTCAGTGCAATTCATGAGCCGTTAGGCTCAATTCATGAAAATTTCAATTTTCAATTCATGCCGAAGGCAATTCATTGATTTCATCTTCGATGAAATCATTATACCACATCGTACCAACACTTTCAATGCAAATAAAAGCTTTTCAAAAAACAAAACCCCGAACATACTGAAAAAGGATATTCGGAGTTATGATATATTAGCTTTATTTTTTGAAGCCGGTCTGAATATATGTCAAAGCTCTGTTGTATATCGTCATTCAGAAAAATTCCAAAGCCCTGATTTGACTACTCTTCAGCCTCATTCTCGGGCATATCCCAGGTGTGGTAAACGTTCTGCACGTCGTCGTTATCTTCAAGCATATCAATAAGCTTTTCCAGGTCCTTAACAGCTTCGGGGTCTGTTACCTCGGTAAGAGTCTGGGGAATATAGCTGATTTCAGCCTGCTCAAATTCATAGCCTTTGGCTTCCAAGGCTTCACGCACCTTACTGAAGTCCTCGGGAGATGACGTAACCTCATAGCATTCCTCCTCTGCACTAAAGTCTTCGGCACCTGCATCCAGAGCGTCCATCATCAAAGTATCCTCGTCGATACTGTCGGTCTTTGCGATAACAAGCTGACCCTTGCGGTCAAACATAAAGCCCACGCTGCCTGTCTGACCCAGATTGCCGCCGTATTTGTCAAAATAGTGGCGCATATCGCCTGCTGTACGGTTTTTGTTGTCGCTAAGAGTTTCAACCATAAAAGCAACACCGCTGGGACCGTAGCCTTCGTATGTGAGCTCAAAATATTCTTTGTTGCTGTCTTCTCCTGCAGCCTTTTTGATGCTTCTCTGAATTGTGTCGTTTGGCATATTGTTTGCCTTTGCCTTTGCAATGGCATCACGCAACTTTGAGTTGCTGTCGGGGTCGGGCCCACCCTCTTTCACCGCAACAACCAGCTCTCTGCCGATTTTGGTAAAGAGCTTCCCTCTTTTTGCATCAAGTGCGCCTTTCTTTCTTTTTATGGTTGCCCATTTCGAATGTCCTGACATTGTGTTTTCCTCCTAATGTTCTTCTGTCTATTCCTCAAGCGGCAAGGCTTTTCACCGCTTTAATGCATTGTTATTTTTCTTCGTCAATAACCGATTTGAGTCCTGCGGCAAGCCCTGCAAGACCCTGAATTTCGGACGGGATAATAATCTTTGTTGCCTTTCCGTCTGCAGCCTTTGCAAAGGCCTCCAGACTCTTGATTTTGAGCACAGCTTCAATGGGTGATGCCTCATTTAGCATACGGATACCACTTGCTGTTGCCTCCTGAACGCTGAGGATTGCCTGAGCCTCACCCTCGGCAATACGGATTGCAGATTCCTTCTCGGCTTCGGCTTTAAGAATCTGAGATTCCTTTTCAGCTTCAGCTCTCAGAATAGCCGCTGCCTTTTCGCCCTCTGCAACCAGAATTGCAGACTTCTTTTCACCCTCTGCGCGAAGAATTGCTTCACGTCTCTCACGCTCTGCCTTCATCTGCTTTTCCATTGCTTCGCGAATTCCTGCAGGCGGAATAATATTCTTCAGCTCAACACGATTAACCCTGATGCCCCAGGGGTCTGTTGCTTCGTCAAGAATCGAACGCATTTTTGTGTTGATTACGTCACGGCTGGTCAAGCTTTCATCAAGCTCCATATCACCAATAATGTTACGTAGAGTTGTGGCTGTCAGATTTTCTATTGCCGCCATGGGAAGCTCCACCCCGTAAGTATAGAGCTTTGGGTCTATTATCTGAAAATAAACAACCGTATCAATCTGCATAGTTACGTTATCCTTTGTAATAACGGGCTGAGGAGCAAAATCAACAACCTGTTCCTTCAGGGTAACTCTTTTTGCTATTCTGTCGATAAAGGGAATCTTCAGGTGGAGACCTGTGTTCCAGGTTCCGCTGTAAGCACCCAGACGCTCAACAACATATGCATAAGCCTGAGGAACAACCTTAATATTTGTAACAATCAGCGCAATAACGATAATAAGTAAAATTAAGAATATCATAAAAACACTCCTTTTTATTTGATTTTCTTTTTAATTATTAGCCGAAACAACCACCTTCACACCCTCAAGGGCCTTAACGGTTACTGCAGTGCCCTCGGCAATTTTTTCTCCATCTTCGGATTTTGCCGACCATACCTGACCCATAACCTTAACTTGTCCGCAGCCTTTAACGCCGTCAATTTCTTCAACCACAACGCCCTGTGCCGCAATAATTCTGTCTGCATTGGTTGCAACCGTCTTTTTGTTTAAAAACCTCTTTGCCAAAGGTCTGGTCGACAAAACCAAAACAGCTGAAACAATAATAAAAATTGTTATCTGAACACCAATTTCTGCATCCAACGCCGCAGCCAGTGCCGAAGTCATAGCCGCAGCCGCAAACCAAACGGTAATCAAATTCACCGTAGACATTTCAACAACACCCAGCACCACAGCCAAAATCAGCCAAGCAACTGTCCAATTATTCACGCCCAACACTCCCTTCGCAAATTCAATTTGTATAAAAAGCAACGGAACTTTTTAAGTTCCGTCGGGGCATTTAATACGCTCTCTTGTAACCGCCGTTGCGCTTACCTTCTGTATTTCTTTTGAGATCCTGAATTTTTTCTTCGCTGTCCTGCTTGAACTTGAGAAGCTTATCTTCAAAGGACATTTCTTCCATTTCTTTCTTCTTGTGCGAAACATCAAAAACCTCGGGAGCCCCCTTGAGCCCGCCGCTGCGTCTGGGTTTTTCTCCTCTTTTCTTTTTGCTTTTTTCTTCAGCCGCCTTTTTGATTGACAGGCTGATTTTCCCTTGCTCGTCAACAGAGATAACCTTGACCTTCACCGGCTGCCCTGCAGTAAGATGCTTGCTTATGTCATCGACATATTCGTTCGAAACCTCCGAAATATGTACAAGGCCGGTCCTTCCTCCTTCGAGCTCAACAAAAGCCCCAAAGGGTGCAATGCCCGTCACCTTTCCCCGAAGTATACTTCCTTCTTCAATCTGCATAGCCTTAAAAAATCCTCCTCAAAACGCCAATTCCTCTGGCGTTCAATTGTATACAAATAATCCCAAAGATGGGGGTTATTCCTGACTTATATCAATAAAAACACGCTCGTTGGCCTTCACAAGTCCCAGCTTTTCACGTGCAGCACGCTGAATATATTCGTCTGTTCCTGCCTGCTCCAGCTCGTCCCTGAGCTTTTGCTGCTCAAGCTCTGCCTCAGCAATTTTTTCTTCGTATTCCTGCGCAAGGTCTTCGCATTGCGAAAGAGTTATCTGCTGCTTCACAAAAACACAGGTCACATAAATGCACACCAAAAGAACTCCGCCCAGCACAAGCAGTTGTTTTGCAGATGCTTTATTCTGTTTTCTTTTTGCTTTTCGTTCAGACACAATCTTCTCCACCTTACAGTATTCTAATGATAATTATATATCAACATATTTTCTTTGTCAATACTTAGAGCCTACTTTTTCCGCAGCAAAAACCCTGTTTTTTTCATTTGAAGAGCAATTCTGTCACCGAGTCGCCGCACAAAACGACCCAAACGCCTCTTGCCCCTTCCCGTATGCCAGGCAACAACCCTTACGGGCTTTGCAAAAATTCTTACCACCATCCTGAGCGGAAAGGCAAGCAGCCAAAGAATTTTGCAGATAATCCTGAACAAGCCCTTGGTCAAAGCTGTCCCAAGGTTGAGAAACCGATTTTTCACCACAAGGGCATAGCTTCCTGCACCCAGCCCGAAGCCTATGAACCCCTGCCACCTGATTTCTCCGCTGTTCTTGAAATATGCCGCCCCAAAAAGAATTGCTGCCGCAAAAACAAGAAACAACACATCCTCAAGGTTCACCAGAGCATTCGAAGGGGTTTTCAGCCGACGGCTGATGCGAAGCAAATCAAAAACAAAGGCAGCAATTCCTCCTGCTGCCAGACTTGCAAGAAAGAACGCCGCCTCCATAGGTACAGTTGTATACATTCCGCCTCTCCCTATCTGAAAATTTTGCTGAGAAATCCGCCCTTGTCGCTTTTGTGCCCGTCAGCATATTCAACACTGTCAATCTCACCTTCAATTTCAAGTCCGCCGTCCTCCACATTCAGACGATTGATTCTGAAGTCTGCGCCCTTGACGGTCATAATCCCTTCTGTGGTATATGCCACAATTCTGTCATCGTCAAAGCTGTCAACATCCTCAACCCCGGTAACAGTCATTTTTTTGCGTCCAACCATGGTGAGCTTATGTTCGTCGTTTCTTCTTTCATCCATACCTGCACAACCTTTCTGTTTTGGTAATATAAGTATATTTTGCAACAAAGAAAATATGCAGAAAACCAACGGTTTTCCGCATCAGTCAAAATTTCTATTTCAAAAAATTATCCCAAACCAGCGAGAGCGCATTTTCCTTCATCAAGCACAGCCCGTGCTCGCCAAGAACTCCCTGCAAAATCAAAGGGTTTGTCTCCTTTCTGGCAAACTCCGAAAGAATATTTTCAAGCTCAAAAAGCCCGAAGGAGTCTCTCGGCATCAGCTCCAGAAAGAACTCGCCCTGATATTTAAACAGCCTGCTCTCGCCCACATATGCCGCAAATATTTCACGAACACCGTCGCAAAGGCTGTCAAAATCCTCAAACCTGAAAATTCTCAGGAGCGAGTGTGCCTTACTGCGACGTCTGATTTTGAATTCTGTCTGCTTGAGTCGCTTTCCCGTACGTTCTAGAGCCTCAACAACATCACGCTCGTTTTCCAGCTTGCTCACAAGCATAACAAAGCCGTTGTCTGCCAAAGGAAGGGTCTCAACCATAAGCTGTGCCTTTCCCACCAGAAAATTAACATCCCGCTCCGCCTGCTTGAGAGCGTGCCAGAACATATCCTGTGCTTCGGGAGTGTTGTCCGTAAAGTTCTTAAGGTCAACATTCCAGGCACGAATATCCGACGCATCTATCACAATCTTAATTTTGTTTTCGCTCAGGCGTTCAATTTTCAAAGCCTCCACCTCCGTTTTCAGTTAAATTATATATATTCACGTGAAGCTTTTGTTTTTTTCACATTATACAACATTTTGTCGAATTTGAAAAGACTAAATTTTTGCCAATTTAATTTTCTACACCAAAAACAAAAATTTCCTATTGAAATCCGCAGCTTTTTGTGATAAACTAACCTCACAAAATTAAATATAACCGAACATCCCTGCGATGTACGTAGATGCGGACTAATGTAAAACCAACACATTTTTAAAGGGAATTTCTCTCCGAAGGCGGCGCACATGCCTCCCCAATCTCAGATTGCGGCCAGTGGACTTGTAATGTCTTTGGGATTTTACCCACCTGCCATGCAGGTTTTTACTTTATCCCGTTACGGCATAGGCGGGGCTTTTTGTTTTGACCGCAAATTTCATAACCGAACGGGCTCAAAACTCTTCATTTTTGGTGTATGATAAGAATTTTTTCAACAAAAACCTTGACAAAATTCTCAAAATATATACAATATAAATATATGCTTTAATGATGGGGTGAGAATGTGCGTGTTATTTCAGGTTCAGCAAGGGGCCGGAAATTGATTGCGCCTCCAGGGCTTGACACAAGACCCACCACCGACAGAGTGAAGGAGTCAATCTTCAACATCATCTCACCGTATATCCCCGCAAAGTCCGTTCTTGACCTGTTTTCGGGTAGCGGAGCGCTGGGAATTGAAGCTCTCAGTCGTGCATCACAGCACGCAGTTTTTGTTGAAAGCAACAGGGCTGCACACGGCATAACACTTAAGAATATTGACCTTGCAAGGGTTTCGGACCGTGCGAAGGTTTTGCTTTGCGATTCTCTTTCGTATCTGGATCGAACAAATCAAAAGTTTGACCTGATTTTTCTCGACCCGCCCTACAACACGGGGTTACTTACAAAGTCAATAGAAAAAATTTCAGAAAACAATCTTCTTTCGGAGGGCGGCATAATTGTTGCAGAATCCGAATATCTGGGTGAAGAACCCACCCGTGAACACTTTGACATAATAAAGACTGCGAAATACGGCAAAACCACGGTTTTTGTATTGCGCAAGGCTTAAATTGGAGGGTAATATATGCATATTGCGGTTTATCCCGGAAGTTTCGACCCCTGCACCAACGGACATCTTGACATCATTACCCGTGCCGCAGGAATGTTCGAAAAGGTAATTGTTGCGGTTCTCATCAACGAAAAGAAACACCCTGTTTTCACTCTTGAAGAAAGGGTTGAAATGCTGAAATGTGTCACAAAGCACCTTCCCAACGTTGAAATTATATCGTTTTCAGGGCTTCTTGCGGAGTTTATGAAAACCAACGGTTATTCAATCGTCGTGAAGGGTCTCCGTGCTGTGTCAGACTTCGAATACGAATTTCAGATGGCACTTACAAACCGTGCACTTTTCGAAAAGCTTGAAACCGTGTTTATCCCCTCAAGCTCAGAATTTATGTTCCTGAGCTCCAGCGTAGTGAAAGAAGTTGCAAAATACAACGGTGACCTTGATGCACTTGTTCCCCGTGAGCTGGTGCCGCAAATAAAACGCCGTTTCGGATATTAAAACCCGTATAAAAAACCAAGGAGGAACTCAAAATGGAAAATACAGATGTATTGGATTTGATAAGCGAGCTGGAAGAAGTCATTGACAAAGGTGTGTCTGTGCCCCTCACAGGTCGTTGTATGCTTGACAAGGAGGAGCTTCTCGAAATTATTCAGGAAATCCGTCTCAAGCTGCCCACAGACCTGGAAAAGGCAAAGTGGATAAACGCAGAGCGTCACAACATCATCAACGACGCCAACAAAGAAGCCGAAGAGCTCATCAAGGTTGCAAACGACAAAATTATTGCAATGATCAACGAAAACGAGATTACCAAAAAAGCAATGGCAGCCGCTGCTGAAATCACAAAGACAGCAAATGCCGAAGCTCAGGCAGCAAAGTCATCGTCATATCAGTATGCCGACTATCTGCTTGAGAATGTTGAGTCTGTTGTTGCAAAAACAATCCGCGACCTTGAGCAGTGTATGACAATTGTCAAGGAGCGCAGAGATCAGCTCAAATAATTTTACGAGAAAATTCAGGCAAAGTAGGAATCAACGCGTTAAGTGAGAGACAGACGGGAAGTTGCTGTCTCTACGAAAAGCCCAAATGGCTTGCGGTGCTGATTCCGCATTCCGTTGCTGCAAAATTCGTAAGCATTATATTACCCTTTTTGTAGCTATATTACAGAAAGGGTAATTTTTATGAAAAAGTTTTTTCCGCCTCTTACACCAAAAAATCTTTGCACGCTTGGGCTTTTAACTGCCATCACAGCGCTGCTTTCAATCTTCTGCACCTTTCGCATAGGAACGGTGGTAAAGATTCCCCTGAAATTTATTTCGGTATTTGTGACAGGGTCGCTTTTCGGTCCTGTCTTCGCAGGACTCACCGCACTAATCGGCGACATTCTCAACTGCCTTCTTGCGCCGTCGGGTCCCTTTTTGCCCCAGATAACACTTATTGAATTTATTTCGGGAGCGGTTTACGGCTTCTTTTTCTTCAAGCCCAACCTGTCCAGGAAGAGTTACCTTCTTCGCACGGTGCTTTGTGTGCTGGTGCAGTTCGTCATTGATATGGGTCTGGTTACCACCCTGTTTTCATACGGCTTTGGGTGGTATCCCTCCTTTGCGGCAGCCTTTGCAGCAAGAATAGCAGCAGGGGTCATAAAACCCATTCTTCAGGCAGCAGTTCTGCTTTCAGGCAGAAAATACATTGACCGATTCAGGCAATTAAGGTAGGGATTTTGACTATGAATAATGACTTCAAAAAATTTGCAAACAGCTTTCAGGCAATCGCCCGCCTTCAGCTTGAGGGCATAACCTGCCTGATGAAGCATCTGGGCAACCCCCAAAAGGATTTAAAATTCATACACGTTGCAGGCACCAACGGCAAGGGCTCGGTGTGCAGCTTTCTGCAATGCATTTTTACCCATGCGGGCTATCGCACAGGTCGCTACACCTCACCGAATCTGATTTCGGTATGCGAGAGGATTGCGATTGACGGCGTTCTAATTTCCGAAAACGACATAAACCGTGTTCTCGGCAGGGTTGAAGAAGCAGCAAAAGCTGTAAAAAATGAAATCGGCGACCTTCCCACCCAGTTCGAAATCTGGACCGCAGCAGCCTTCTGCTACTTCAAGGAGCAGGGCTGTGACCTGGTTATTCTGGAAACAGGTCTGGGCGGAACTCGGGATGCGACCAACGTAATCCCTCCCCCTCTTGCCTCGGTTATAACCTCAATTGACATCGACCACGTGGAATATCTGGGCGATACTATTGAAAAAATTGCAGGTGAAAAGGCGGGAATCATAAAAGCTCCCGACTGCAGAGAGCTTGGTCTCACAGTTTCGGCACCGCAGCAAAACGCCGCCCGTGCAGTCCTTGAAAATGTCTGCCGTGACAAGCATAACAAGTTGATTTTCGCAAGAACACCTTCAATCAAATCAACTAACAACTTTCACGAAATATTTGACTATATCGCATCAGACAAAACAGAGCTCACAGGCATCAGCTGCGGAATTTCAGGCTTTTATCAGCCCGAAAACGCCTGCATTGCCATTGAAACAGCTTTGGCTCTGGGAATCGACAAAGAACACATAAAAAGCGGAATCAAAGCCGCCAAAAACCCTGCACGCTTTGAAATTCTCAGTGAGAACCCCGTTGTCATATACGACGGTGCACACAACAAAAACGGAATGAACGCTCTTGCCAAGTGCCTCTGCCACTATTTTCCTGAGTGGAACGGCGCAGCCTTCATTATGGCATTTATGGGCGACAAGGATATTTCAGGCGAGCTTGAAATCCTCAAGAATTTCGGTCTCCTTAAAAATTCAGAAATTTTTGTGGTAAAAGTAAAAAACAACCCCCGTGCCGCCGAGCCCCAAGCGGTCTGTGCTTGCGCCAAGGCTCTTGGAATCAATGCCGCTCCCTTTGATAATTTGAAGAAGGCATATCTAACCGCCATAAGTAGCAGAAAGCCCACCATCCTTTGCGGTTCACTCTATCTTTACAAGGACCTTGATGAAATTCTTAAAAGTCTATGAAATGTTCTGCAAAAATTTTTATATTTTTTGCTCTCAGCTATTGACAAACCAAAATCTTTGTGGTAAAATGCATTTTGCAGTTGAGAAACTGAATATTTGCGGGAGTGGCTCAGTGGTAGAGCGTCACCTTGCCAAGGTGAACGTCGCGAGTTCGAATCTCGTCTTCCGCTCCAGAAAAAACGACAAGTTTTGACTTGTCGTTTTTTTAATGAATTGCTTAACGGCGCAAATTGAAATCTACGATTTCATGAATTGAGCCTAACGGCTCATGAATTGCACCTGCGGTGCATTGAAAGGCAATTTAATTTATGTTGCAATAGCAACAATTCATGGTGAAACCAAGAAATTCTATGTATATTTGAAAAAAATCAGATTGATACAGGCTCCTGCCACGATTTCTGATACTAACAAACAAGACATCATTTTCCCTCCCGGTCGCAGTAAAACTGCGTCTCCTCCCCCATAGTACGAGCCAAGGCATCCCAAGGCTCCCTCTCCAAGGAAGCTGAAAAAGCCGCAGTTTTTAACAGAAGGAGTGATTTATTCTTTATTTCCCCTCATACTGCTTATGTACAAAAAGCCGCTTTTCTGCGGCTTTTTGCTTTTCAATTTTCCAGAGATTATCTCACAATAACAATCTCCGAAACGCTGTCTTCATAAATCTTGATGAATACTCTAACCTCGTTGCCTTCTTCAAATACCTCAATATCGCCTGCTGTCACAACAGAAATATTTCCTGTCTTTCGCTGCGAATTGTATTCATAAACAGTCGCACCCACAGTTGAGTAGTTCTTAACTGTTCCGTTAACACTTACGTTCACAGAATCGCTAAACTTTTTGGTTACACGTCCATAAACCGTTGTCAGGTCTGTTCCGATAGTATTTGTGAACTCGGTAGCCTTTGCATCTCGGTCAAAGAGGAGTGTAATCTTATCAACCTCGCCCTTTGCGTTTGTGCTGTACTGGAATATATCGCCCTGTTCAAGAGTCTGTCCGTCGCCCTTGGCAAATACGTTTTTGTCTGTTGACTGAAGCTCAACTTCTTTTGAGTTTTCAAGACCGTAAACAATGTCGATTGCGCCATAGTCCTCATTCTGAGCCGATGCGATTTCATCAACCAGAACAATGGGCGATTTGGCTTCGGTAATTCCCGTTGTGCTTGTAACAATTATAGCACCTGCCGAGAAGTCCTCCCGAAGGTCATAAACAATAATATCATAGGGTGTGTTGTTCGAGAACATTGTGTTGTTTCTCACGGCATAACGTGTTGTGTCTGTGCCTGCCTCTGCAGGAATGTCAAATACAATTGTATCTGCTGTCACCTTCACGTTTCCAAGCATACCTGATGCACTCTTATAAACCTGATCGGCAGCCGTAATATTCTTTGTGAACACTCCCTTGTTGACTGCACCTGTCTGGGTGTTGTCAACAGCGATGTCAAGACCTGTCAGCTTGCCCGAAGAGTTTACCTCATAGGTTATAAGCTGGGGAGTTACCACGCCGTCCTTGCCGAATTTTGCAAGAGCCTCTTCAGATGTGAGACCATACTCATCGTTCACACGGATTTTTGTTGCACCATCAAAGGTCTCTGTTTCGCCTGCGGCTGTGAATATTCTGAACTGAAGCACTTCGTCGATTGTGCCTGTGATTGCCGCATTTGTCAGATAGCCGTATGCACCTCTGATTGCAGCACCTGTTGATGTTGCTGTCTGGTCAACGGCAGCAACATTGCCCTCAACATCCAGATAGAATCTACCTTCATCTCTCAGGTTAATCTCATTGGGATAGTTTGCAGCTTTTTTGTATACTGTGTCAGAGTCATTAATCTTGAAGCCGTCCTTTGTAACCTGTGTCACACGACCCAAAACGCTTTCTGTTGAAACGTATGCCTTAATAAGCTGCTTATCCTGGCTCACGGTATAGGAAATAACGTTCCATTCTTCAAGCTCAGCGGGCTCGATTTCAGCACCATCCTTGACAAGTGTGAACATCACATCTGTGCTTTCGGGGTCAAGGAGCAGCGAGCCGTTGTTATACTTGTCGGTAACTCTGCCTGTAACTGTTGATACAGACTCAACAACCAGATTTGTGAAGTGGTTCACAAACACAATGTCATATACATTGTTTGTGTCTGTGTCAAGAAGAATCAGATTACCTGTTGTGGGTATAAGCTGGTCGTTTGTGAGGGTTTCAATAAACTTTCCGTTATAGATATAAACAGGCTCTGCCACAATTGTTGCAGTTCTTGTTGTGGAATCGTTTGTTCCTGCTCTCCAATAGGTTACCGTTTTGTTTGCACCTGTGTCACCTGTAACTGAAACAAGGTCCTTTGCGTTGATTGTCAGCTCGTTGTTCTTGCTGTCCTGAGGTCTCACAAGAATCAAGGTTTTTTCGTCGGTTGTTGCGTTTATTCTTGCATAATAAACAACGTTATAACCAAGGTATTCTCTTGCTCTTGTTTCACCCTCAACAAAGGTCTGGTTGTTAATCATCACACGGTCTTCTGCAGTTGTGCTGCCGCCCGTGAGAGTTGTTTCACTTGTTCCAGTAATCTGTCCGTAAGCCTTTTCAACATTCAGTCTGTCAAAAAGGAGAGTTTTGTCCACTACCTCATACACAACATTGCTGCCGAAGCCTGTCTGCTCCATAAGGTTAACCGTAAGAGCATTAAAGGTGAGCTGCGCAATATCGCCACGCTTTGCAGCGCTCTTTCCTAGAGCTGAAATACCTTTGAGAAGCTGGTTTTCAGATGCAACAGCCATATATCCCGAAGGATATCCGCCTCTCTGCATAGCCACGGGCTCATAACCGAGAGCTCTCACCATAATTGTCACCGCTTCCTGAAGAAGCACGGGGTCATCAGGACGGAAGGTTCCCCTGTCGTCACCGATAACAAGACCCTGCTGCTCTGCAACGTTAATTGCGCCGTTTGCCCAATGGTTTGAGGGTACGTCGGGGAATCTTGTAACAACGTTTGAGCCTATTGCAATATCCTCAAGACCTACCGAATATACAGCAACCTTAGCCATTTCAGAACGAAGAATGTTGTCGTCGGGACGAAAAGCACCTGTCTCGGCGTCACCTACCATAATTCCCAAGGCTCCGAGAACCTCGGCTGCCTCCTCGTATTTTGTTCCCTGAATGTCGGGTGAAAGAGCAACTCTTCTGCTGCTGTAACGCGAAAGGGCTGTGCCCTCAAAGAGCTCCTCATTCATCATTGCGTTGTTTTTTGTCTGATTCTGTTCAACGATTGCCTCGCTGTTGTCCATTGTTCTGGTTACACGGGGCGTTGCCGCCGGTTGGTTTACGTCTTGCTGCTGAGCTTGTGACCCTTGGCTCTCGCTTTGGTCTGTGGGAGCAGCTCCCGCAGAGCTTTCGCCTGCAGCTCCTGCTGCGGAGTTTTCAAGCATCTCGGCGGTTTCACCTGATGCAAAGCGAACATCCGCATTTGCAGCAAAAACATTTATGCCCAATGTGAACAGCATTGTAACCGCCACACAAAAGGCAATAAATTTTTTTGACATTTTTATTCCTCCTCTTAAAAATTTGAAAATGTTTCGTTTTTATTGTGTGTCGGCAAAAGGAATTTACAACACAAAGTTTTTGGTGCAATTAGAAAAAATTTGCGCTGACGGAAAATTTAATACTTTTGTTACAAATATGTAAAAAA
>JAZOCL010000099.1:0-8976 GCA_045596485.1 Clostridia bacterium | reverse complement strand
ATACCTCTTCACCCATATCGTCACGGGTAACATAGAGCTGAATCTTTCCTTCTCTGTCGCGGAGGTCAAAGAACGAAGCCTTGCCCATTACACGCTTTGACATAAGACGACCTGCAATTGAAACCTGAGTTCCTTCCATTTTGTCAAAGCTTTCGATTATATCTGTTGTGTGATATTCCTGATTATAGGTTGTCACATCAAAGGGATTTTCGCCCTCTTCCTGCAGCTGAGCCAGCTTGTCGCGTCTGACCTTCATGAGCTCGCCTATATCCTGCTGCTGTTCCTGCACATTTTGTCTGTTGTTTTCGCTCATTCTGTTTTCTCCTATCTGTTTATTTGTCTATGCTGAGTATTTTGAACTTAATAACGCCTCCGGGGGTGTCAACATCAACAACCTCATCAATCTTTCTGCCGATGAGAGCTTTGCCCACGGGAGATTCATCCGAAATTTTGAACATATCGGGATCAGCTTCTGTTGAGCCAACAATTGTGTATTCAATTTCTTCGTCAAACTCTTCGTCATAAACCTTAACACGTGTACCAACGCTGACAATATTGAGGTCAATATCATCCTCGTCAATAACCTTGGCATTTTTCAGCATATTTTCAAGCTGAATAATTCTTGCCTCAACCTGAGCCTGCTCTTCTTTTGCAGCATCATATTCAGAGTTTTCGGACAAGTCACCAAAGCCGCGAGCTACCTTAATTTTTTCGGCAACTTCTTTACGTTTTTTTGTTTTAAGCTGTTCGAGCTCCTGCTCAAGCTTCAAAAGTCCTTCATCTGTAAGCAAAATCTGTTTGTTATCCATATTATTTCTTGGCCTTCCTGCCCACATAATAATCTGTCCAGCCTTACCGTGAGCCCGTAAAGCACCTTTGGTGGAAAATTCTATTAATCAAGAAATACAGCCCACCGCAAGCATTTTCTTGCAAAAAACAGAGCGGCTTCGCTGATTTCAACCACATTATTATACATCATCATCACTGTAAAGTCAACTTTTTTTTATTTGAAAGAAACGCCTTCACTCTCATTGACGGATCAAAGCCTTTGAGACAGACCGCAACCTCCAGAAAATCCACACAAATGCCATCCAGCTCAAAATCCAGCTCCGCTCCGTCAATAATCAGGTCACGCCCAATCCGCACCGAAGGAGTCGCTACATCAATCAAAATATCGGCATCTGCTTCTGCAAAGCTTTCAACAACCTGAACTGCCAACCCAAAGTCATCAAAAAGCCTTTCACAAATTACAGGTGCATTTTCAGGGTCATCAATACACAAAACCAAGGCTCTAGCATCAAAGCACAGCTCTCTCAAAAGATACTCAGTTATTCTGTCCATTTTGTTTGCCCTTATGCAAATTTTGTGAACAGGAAGCATAAGTCCGCATTTTTGCGAAAACTGTCTTATGCACCTTGGCACAGTCAAAAGAAACATCTCGTCTCTTTGGCTCTTTTTCACCGAAAGCTGCTCTGATTCAAAGTACTCTTTGAGTCCATCAGAAAGAAGAATTTTTTCTGCACCCAAATTCTTCAAAAGCTTCCTTGCCTTTGAAACCGATTTGCAAAGCCGCTGCTCCGAAATTCCCTCAAGCTGTTCTGACGAATAGGGAATTCTCACCACAACCAGCTCGAAAGGATTTTTGTCGTTTATAATAACTGCTCTTTGGTATCTCTCAAAGAATAATCTTTCTTTTTTTTTCGGACGTTCAGAAACAATCCCTATCCGAATCATAATCCAAAACCGCTCCGCAACAAAATACTATTCTTCCAGCAAAATTTCGATAGCTTTTTTGAGCTGTTTATCCCGAGAACTGTCAACCTCCGTTATGCTTGCATATTCCTCATCGGCCATCACAACCTCAACATCGGGTTCAATGCCCTCGTGGTCAATGCAAACACCGCCTGGGGTGTAATATCTGGAATCGGTAATCTTCATAATGCTTCCGTCCCAGAAGCTGTACGGAATCTGGGTTACACCCTTGCCGAAGGTTTTTTCGCCTACAATTGTGGCAAGCCCGTGGTCTCTGAAGGCTCCAATCAGAATTTCGCTGGCACTTGCTGTTCCGCCGTTGGAAAGAATGGCCATAGGCGCCTTAGTTCTTCCTTCATTTGCCATATATTCCCGCACTTCACCCTTTTTGTTTTGTGTATAAACAATCTTTCCTTCATCAATAAAGAGGTCGGCAATGTTTACCGCAACCTCCATATATCCGCCGGGATTGTTTCGCAGGTCAAGAACCACATAATCCATTTTCTCAGCCACAAGCTTGTTGAAATGCTCAACAAACTCTTCCTCGGTATTAACTCCAAACTGGGTTATCTGGATGTAACCCACATTATTTTCAAGCATTTGAGAGCTAACCGTTTCACGCTTTATTGTTGCACGGGTGAGCTTTACCTCCACCGTCTCATTAGTTGATTTTTTCAGCAAGGTAAGGGTTACCTCAGTACCCTCAGGTCCCTTCATATCCGTTGCAACCTGTTCAATGTTTTTCCCTGCAACAGACTCACCATCAACCATCAGGATTTTGTCACCTGACACAATTCCTGCCTTTTCGGCAGGAGAATCTGCAAGAGGCGACACAACCGTAACACCGTCGCCCACCTCGCTGCTGCTTATATAAAGTCCAACGCCTGTGTAGTCATCCGATTCCACATCCTCAAGAAAGCCGGTTGCCTCCTTTCTGTTCATATACACGGTATACGGGTCATTCACGCTTTGCGAAACACCCAAAAGTGCTCCATCAACCAATGACTCTTTGTCCACCTCTTCATAATAATAGTGGTCAAGCACAGCAATCCCCGCATTAAATTTCAAAAGTCCTGCAAAATTCAAAGCTCCGAAGGGATTCACAAACATAACTGTTCCCATTATGGTTGACAGAACCACAAGAACCGTGCAAATTATCAAGACAGATTTTTTTATATACATAAAGCTCTGACCTTTCCAAAAAAATTCTCGACAAAACGTTCATCCCTTCACATACGGAAGGGATGTAAGCATATATTTTTATTTTATGCAGACCCCGGGCGAAAAATAACCCGAAGACCTGTTCTGCAGCTTAGAAGTACTGCATCGGGTCAACAGCCACACCGTTTATCAGCACCTCAAAGTGAAGATGGGGACCTGTTGAATTACCCGTCGAGCCCACGTTGCCGATATGCTGACCGCGCTGAACCGACTGTCCTGCAGACACGCTGTACGCACTCATATGCGCATAAAGAGTCGCTCTGCCGCCGCCATGGTCAATGATAACACAGTTGCCGTAGCCTGAATTCCAGCCTGCCAAAGTTACCGTTCCGGAGTTTGCCGCAACAATTGATGTGCCGTATGCCGCTCCGATGTCGGTTCCTGTGTGTCTCTTCCAGATTCCCGACACGGGATTCTTTCTTCTGGGCGAGAAATGTGAGGTTATGTAAGTACAGCTCGGCGTCGGCCACGCAAACTCACCGCCCACATAAGACGCACCGCTTGAAGAAGAGCTCAGAGAACCCGAAATGCGGCTTCTGAGACTTGCCATTGCGGCGTCTGCCTCGTCGATAATCTTCTGATATGATGCAGCGTCTTTTTCAAGCTCCTGCATATACGCCTTCTGCTCCTGTTGCTTCTGCTGAAGAGCCTGCTTCTGTGAGCTGAGGCTGTCCTTTGACTCCTCCTGCGACTTCTTGAGGGCAGCAATCTCGTCACGGGCTTTTTCGATTTCAAGACGGCTTGCTTCCATCTCGTCAAAAATTCCCTTGTCGTGCTCCGAAATTTCCTTCACAATTTCAGCCTTGTCAATAAAATCACTGAAGCTCTTCGCCGAAAGAAGCATCTCTATATAACTCACATCACCCTGCTCACACATAACTCTGAAGCGTTCCTTGAACAGGTCATACTTTTCTTCGGCCTTTTTTGTTGCAACCTCAAGCTTTGCTTCCTGCTCCGAAAGCTCCTTGTCGGTTTCGGCAATTTTTTTGTCAATAACATTAATCTGTGCCTGAATGTCACCCGATTCCTTTTCCAGCTTTTCCATTTCGGCAAGAGTTTTTGCTCTTTTTGTCTGGTTGCTGTTGAGCTTTTCCTGGGCTTCATTCTTTTTTTGCTGCTGCTGATTTATCTCTGCCTGTGATGCCGAAACAAACATAGGTGCAAGGGATGCAACAATTCCCAGAACCAAAACAGCGGCAATGATAACCGAAACAAGCTTGACTGCTTTTCTGTTCAAATTCATTCACTCCTCAGGACGCAGGACATAGTAAATTATACATCTGTCCCAAATTTTATTTCCGTCTTTCCGGATTGTCGTTCTTCAAACCTTAAACGTGCAAGTGTTTTCTTATGGACATTGCACTTCCTGCCATACCAATACCGATTCCCATAACAAAAAAGGCAAGTAAAACAATATTCACAACCTCTGCCCATTCAAGCAGCTTGATATTGCCCATAAACTCCTGAACCGTAGGAAGCACCGAGCCGTAGCCCAGCATAACAATAACCGTTGCCACAGCAGCACCCACCGCACCAAGAAGCATTCCTTCAATAATAAAGGGCCACCTTATGAACCAGTTTGTGGCACCAACAAACTTCATAATGTTGATTTCTTTTCGTCTTGAAAACATTCCCAGCTTTATTGTGTTTGAAATAATAAACACCGAAATCGCAGCTAATATAAGCAGCAGCCAGACGCTCACGTGCTGAATTGTGTTGGTGATTGAGAGAATCTGCTGAATAAGATCCTGACGGTTTACAACCTCTTCAACACCTTCAACCTTTGAAGCTTCTTCAGCAACCTCACGAGCCTTTGTCACATCCTCAAGAGAAAGAATATAGGCATCACGCAAAGGATTGTCCTCTTCCAGGGTATCAATTACCTCTGCCTGCTCTTGATACACACCCTCTTTGTAGTTCTGAAGGCGTTCTTCCTTTGTATAAAGCTGAGCCTCTTTCACATATTCAATCTCGCTCAACTTGCTTCCGATTGCACGAACATTGTCACGGCTCATATCATTTGGCATATAAACATTGATTTCACACTGTTCCTTTATCTGGTCGCCCACCGAATTAAGGTTCAACCCAAATAGCACAAAGAACCCAAAAAGAACAAGACTTGCGATAACAATACCAATTGATGCCAGTGTCATCAGGCTGTTCGAAACAAGACCCTTAAAGCCCTGAACAAGAAAATATTTAAAGTTTCTAAACATCATAGCCGTAAACCCCTTCTTCTTCATCTCTGACCAGTTTGCCGTTTTCAATCGCAAGAACTCTCATATGCATCTCGTCAACAAAGTTCTTTGCGTGAGTTGCAACAATCATAGTGGTTCCGCGCTTGTTTATATCAACAAGAAGCTGCATAATTTCGTTTGCAGTATCAGGGTCAAGGTTTCCCGTGGGCTCGTCTGCAATAATCACCGGCGGCTTATTCACCAAGGCACGCGCAAGCGACACTCTCTGCTGCTCACCGCCCGAAAGCTGACCGGGCTTCATCCTCGCCTTGTGTGAAAGCCCAACCAGTGACAAAACGTTGGGCACGTTACGTCTGATTTCGGCACGGGATGCACCGATAACCTGCATAGCAAATGCAACATTTTCATATACCGTCTTGTTGGGAAGAAGTCTGAAGTCCTGAAAAACCATCCCGATATTTCGTCTGAGAAAGGGTATTTTTTTCTTGGGCAATTCATCAAGCTCCATACCGTTGACCGTAATCTCACCGGCATTTGGATTTTCTTCCTTTATTATAAGCTTTGTAAGCGTGGACTTTCCGGCACCGGAAGGTCCAACCAGAAACACAAACTCACCCTTGTCAATGAAAAACGAAACATCATCAAGAGCTCTGACACCTGTGTCTTCATAGGTTTTTGATACTTTTTTAAATTCAATCATAGTTCAATTTCAGCCTTTCTGCCCGAAAGCGCAAACAGCGCACAGGGGCACAGAGAGCTTACGCAAACCCTTGTGACCAAATAGTCATTTAAATTCTTGTAGGCTCTGAAGTAAGATATTTGTTTACCATCATTGCAACCTTAAAGATAATGGCATCGTCAAATTCTCTCAGGTCAAGACCTGTAAGCTTTTTGATTTTGTCAAGGCGGTAAACAAGAGTATTTCTGTGTACAAAGAGCTTTCTTGAGGTTTCCGAAACATTCAGATTGTTTTCAAAAAACTTCTGAATGGTATAGATTGTCTCGTTATCCAGAACCGAAATTGATTCCTTCTTGAACACCTCGTTGAGGAACAACTCACAAAGAGTTGTTGGAAGCTGATAAATCAGTCTGCCGATGCCGAGGTTGTCATAGCTGATGATGTTTTTTTCGGTATCGAAAACCTTGCCCACCTCAAGGGCAATTCTTGCTTCACGGTAAGCTCTTGCAAGCTCCTGAATTGTGTCTACAATTGTTGAGATACCAACCGAAATCTTCACCATAGCCTCAGAATTCACAGTGTCGTGCACCTCCTGAACCTGCTTTACAATTTCCTTCATTTCGGTTCCTGTTTTGATTTCCTTAACGATAGCAACATCACGGTCGTCAATGCGGATAACAAAATCACGGGTTTTGTCGGGGAAGATGTTTTGCAGAATATCAACCAGCGAAACTTCAATATTTTTGTGGGTTCTCACAAGAAATACCACACGCTCTGCATCAACCGAGAGCTTCAGCTCACGGCTTCTGTAAAGAATGTCGTTTGAAAGGACGTTGTCAAGAACCACATTCTTCATAAAGCTGTTGCGGTCATACTTTTCGTCATAATACTGCTTGATTGTTGAAAAGTGCGCACCCAAAAATGCTGCATAGCCGCGAGCCAGCTCGTCAGTTCCCTCGCAGAAAACAAGATAAACATTCTTGTTGCAGGTTTCAATCTTGCGGAAGACATAGCCTCCGCCCACATACTCATCAGTGTTTGTTTCAAAATGAGCAATCACAGCTTCGTTCTGGTGCCCAACCTTGCTTTCGTCGCTGCAGGCAATTATGTAGCCGTTATCGTCCATAATTCCGATTTTTCTGTGAATATCCTTTTTCAGCTGATTACAGGTGTTCTGAAAAATTCTGTTTTGCATGTATATACCTCCGTACATCACTTTTCTTTTAACAACTTGCCGAGAAACACTTTAGCCATTATACTATCAATCATTATACCTCTTTTTTTGTCAAATTGCAAGATTTTTGTGCAATTTTTACAAAAAATTAATAAATTAAGCCAGAAAGCCACAGCACAAGCGGCTTTTAAACATTCTCAAAACAGCAAAAAGACCTCATTTTTCAATGAAGTCTTTTGTAAATTCTATTTTTTCTTGGTTTTTGAGGGAATTTCCTCATACTTGCAGCTTTCGTTGAAGCAGACATACTTAATTGGTCCTCTTCCTCTGAAGGGACGTTTTTTCATAATGGTTCCGCCGCATTCGGGACACTTCATATTGGTTGGCTCATCCCATGAAATAAAGCAGTCTGTACCTTTTTCGCAGGTGTAGTACTTTGTGCCCTTCTTGGACTTTTTAACCTGAACCTTGCTGCCACAGTTGGGGCAAAGTGCGTCAATCTCTTCAACAATTGACTTGGTATTTTTACATTCAGGATACCCGGGGCAGGCAAGGAACTTGCCAAATCTGCCCTGCTTGTAAACCATCATTCTGCCGCACTTTTCACAAGGAATCTCCGAAACCTCGTCCTGAACCTCAATCTTGCCTATCGCTTCTTCGGCGTCAGCAAGAGTCTTTGCAAAGGGCGTATAGAAATCGCTTATAATCTCCTTCCACTCCCTTTCACCATCCTCAACGCTATCAAGCTTTTCCTCCATATTGGCTGTGAATTCAGCATCCACAATATCGGCAAAATACTCTTCCATAAGCTTTGTAACAATCATCCCAAGCTCTGTGGGATAGAGAGATTTTCCGTCGCGGGCAACATAGCCTCGGCTGCTTGTTATTGTTGAGATTGTGGGCGCATAGGTGCTGGGTCGTCCAATTCCGTCCTCTTCCATTTTTTTGACCAGCGATGCTTCGGTATATCTTGCCGGAGGCTGTGTGAAATGCTGCCCGGGCTCAACCTCTTTGGGAAGAAGCACCTGACCCTCACTGATTTGCGGAATTTTGCCTTCCTTCTCCTCAACATAGTCCTGACCTTCAACGTAAATCGCCATAAATCCGTCAAATTTCACGTTTGCACCGCTTGCCTTGAGCATATAATTCTCGGTTTTAATGTCTGCCTGAACGGTATCAAGCACCGCATCCGCCATCTGACTGGCAAGAAATCTATTCCAGATAAGCTTATAAAGCTTGTACTGGTCAGGCTTGAGTGAGCCCTTGATTTTTTCAGGGTCAAAAGCCATCGATGTGGGACGGATTGCTTCGTGCGCATCCTGTGCAGACTTCTTTGAGCGGTAGAATTTGGGCTTTTCGGGCACATATTGAAGACCGAATCTTTCACCTATATATCTCCTACATTCATACTGAGCCTCTGATGAAATTCTCAGAGAGTCTGTTCTCATATATGTGATAAGACCAACGCTGCCGCTGCCCTTGATGTCAATACCTTCATAAAGCTGCTGAGCGGTTGCCATTGTGCGCTTGGTTGTAAAATTCAGCTTTCTCGCCGCTTCCTGCTGCAGGGTGCTTGTGGTGAAAGGCGGTGCTGTATATTTTTTCTTTTCGCTTCTGACAATTTTATCCACGGTGTATGAAGAGGTTTTCAGTTCTTCAACAATGCCGTCAACCGTTTTGCTGTCAGGAAGCTTCATTTTTGTTCTTGCATTTTTGCCGTAGAACCTTGCCATAAAAGGTTTTTTGCCCTTTTCATCGGTAAGCTTTACGCCAATTGTCCAATATTCTTCTTCCTGAAAGGCTTCAATCTCACGCTCACGGTCAACAATCAGCTTTGTTGCAACCGACTGAACACGACCGGCGCTGAGACCTTTTTTTACCTTTTTCCAGAGAAGCGGGCTGAGCTGATAGCCCACAATGCGGTCCAGTATTCTTCTTGCCTGCTGGGCATC
>JAZOCL010000098.1:0-6133 GCA_045596485.1 Clostridia bacterium | reverse complement strand
TGTAAAGGAAGATATAAAAAAGATTGTAGGATAAATAAACTTCTTTTTCACACAATAACCCCCTTGTAAAGCTTTACAAGGGGGTTATTGTGTGAAAAAGAAGTTTATTTATCCTACAATCTTTTTTATATCTTCCTTTACAAGCTCACCGATTGATTTGGCATCCTCGGGGGTTTTGCCGCAAAGCAGGCAGTAAAGCTTGATTTTTGGCTCTGTGCCCGAAGGTCGGATGATAAAGTTGTTTTTATCCTCAAGCTCGAGATAAATTACATTTGATTTTGGAAGGAAAATCTCTTCGGTTTCGCCTGTATCGCAGACGGTACGCAGAGACTTGCTGTAATCACGGATTGCAACAACCTTCTTTCCGCCCACTGTTTTTGGGGGATTGCTGCGGACATCCTCCATAATTCCTTTGATTTTCTCAATTCCTTCGATGCCTTCCATTGTTACAGAAACCACAAACTCGTTATAATAGCCGTATTTTTTGTAGATATTCTGAAGCTGGTCATAAAGGCTGAGACCCTGTTCACGGTAGTAAAGTGCCATTTCTGCAATTAGCATAGACGCCACAACGGCATCCTTGTCTCTTGCATATGTTCCCGCAAGGCAGCCGTAGCTTTCTTCAAATCCAAAGAGATATGTGCCGATTCCTGTTTCTTCGGATTCCTTAATTTTTTCACCGATAAATTTGAAGCCTGTGAGAACCTCTTTCATTTCAACGCCGTAGCTTTTGCATATGTCACGGGTGATGTCTGTGGTAACAATTGTTTTAACCACATAGCCGTCCTTGGGGAGAGTGCCCGATTTTTTCTTCATACTGAGGATGTACTCGGTGAGAAGAACACCTGTCTGATTACCTGTAAGTACAATATATTCACCTGATTCGTCTCTTACGAGAATTCCTACGCGGTCAGCGTCGGGGTCTGTGCCGATAATCAGGTCTGCACCGTTTTCCTTTGCCAGCTCAATTGCAATTTTAAAGCCCTCTTTGTTTTCGGGGTTGGGAGATTCAACTGTGGGAAAGTCGCCGTCGGGGTTTTCCTGCTCCTTGACCACAATAACATTCTCAAACCCGATTCTCTTTAGAATTTTGCGAACGGGCTTGTTGCCTGTGCCGTGGAAGGGAGTGTAAACAAACTTCAGGGAGCTGCCCTTTTCGCGAACCAGATCTGCATTGAGACATTGTGCCTGAACATTGTTCAAATATTCTTCTTCCACATCGTCGCCCATAAGCTCAATGAGTCCGCTTTTTATGCCTTCATCAAAGTCAACAAGCTTTGCGCCGCCAAAGACGGGAGTTTTTTCGATTTCTTCAAGAACGATTGCCGCAAGGTCGGGGCTGAGCTGAGCACCGTCGTCACCATAAACCTTGTAGCCGTTATATTTTGCAGGGTTATGGCTTGCTGTAATTGCAATACCTGCTGTTGTTTTTTTGTAACGGATGGAGAATGAAAGCTCAGGTACGGGCTTGAGCTCCGAAAAGATATATGCCTTTATGCCGTTTGCCGCAAGAACGCACGCAGAAACCTTTGCAAACTCCTCGGACTTGTGACGGCTGTCATAGGCAATGGCAACGCTGAGAGCTGCGCCCTTGGGGTTTGTTTTTATGAGCTGATTGGCAAGACCCTGGGTTGCACGGGCAACAACATAGCGGTTCATTCTGTTGAGACCCATTCCGATAACACCTCTGAGACCTGCTGTTCCGAATTCCAGCGACTGATAAAAACGGTCCTTTATTTCGCTGTCATCTGTCTTGATTGCTTCAAGCTCGCAGCGTTCGTCTTCAGATACATTTTTGAGCCAAAGCTCATATTCCTTTATATAATCCATAACAATCTCCTTTCGGTTTCTTCTTATTTAAATATATTATAACACGTATATAATTTTTTGTCAAAATCATTGATATTTGACTTTAAATTTGTTATTATTAAAATAGAATATTTTGCATTAAAGGAGATATTGTAATGATAGCAATCGGATGTGACCACGGCGGCATTAATTTAAAAGAGACAATAAAGCTTTTTCTGGACGAAAAGGGTCTTGAATATAAGGATTTTGGAACCTGCAGTACAGAGTCCTGCGATTATCCAGACTATGCGGCAGCTGTCTGCGAGGCTGTTGTGAGGGGTGAGTGCGAAAAAGGAATTCTTGTCTGCGGAACAGGCATAGGTATGAGCATTGCCGCGAACAAAATCAAGGGTATACGTGCGGCGCACGTGACAGATACCTACAGCGCAAGAATGACAAAGGAGCACAACAACGCAAATGTGATTTGCCTTGGCGAAAGAATTACAGGTGTTGACCTTGCTCTTGAGATTGTGAATGCATACCTAGAAGCAGGGTTTCAGGGAGGCAGACATCAGAGACGAATTGATAAGGTTATGGAGCTTGAGGGCTGATTAAGCTTTGGCTTAAAAAATATTGAAGGAAGGTAAGAAAATGAATAATGTCCGCAAGGTGAAAATAGGAAACGTGGCAATTGGCGGCGGCGAAAAAATTGCCATTCAGTCAATGACTACCGCATATACCGCAGATGTTGAAAAAACGGTGGAGCAGATTCACGGTCTTGAAAAAGCTGGCTGTGAGATTGTTCGTGTTGCGGTTCTTGACGAAGACAGCGCCCGTGCGATTTATGACATCAAAAACCAAATCAGCATACCCTTGGTGGCAGACATTCATTTTGATTACCGTCTGGCACTTATTGCCCTTGAGAGAGGTATTGACAAAATTCGCATTAATCCCGGGAACATTGGCGGCGAGGAGCGTGCAAGGCTTGTCTGCGAAGAAGCAAAGAGCAGAGGTGTTCCCATTCGCATAGGGGTGAACGGCGGCTCACTCGAAAAGGAAATTCTTGAAAAATACGGCTCCGCAACTCCCGAAGCAATGGTGGAGAGTGCCATGGGACACGTTAAAATTCTGGAGAAATACGGTTTTTATGACACGGTTATTTCAATGAAGTCCTCGGATGTGAAAAAGACAATCGAAGCCTATCGCCTTGCCCGTGAGAGCATTGTTTATCCTCTCCACATCGGTGTTACCGAGGCAGGAACCTACAAAAGCGGCGTGATTAAATCCGCTATCGGCATCGGCTCGCTTCTGGCTGACGGAATTGGAGAAACCATTCGTGTTTCACTTACCGACGACCCAAGGCTTGAGGTTGAAACTGCAAAAATAATTCTCAAGTCCCTGGGGCTTATTGAGGGCGGTGTTGAGGTGGTTTCGTGCCCTACCTGTGCACGGTGCAAAATCAATCTGATTCCCATTGCAAAAGAGGTTAGCGAAAGAATTGAAGGCTGTGGAAAAAAGCTGAAGGTTGCGGTTATGGGCTGCGTTGTCAACGGTCCGGGTGAAGCAAAGGATGCGGATATTGGAATTGCAGGGGGAGACGGCTGTGCAGTTCTCTTCAAAAAAGGGGAGATTGTAGGAAAAATCCCTGAGGAAAGGATTGTTGAAACCCTTTTGGGTGAAATCGAAAAAATGGAAGGTTAATAAAAATGTCAGGAATTTTGGACGTATTCGACAAGGTCACGGTTCTTGAGAGCTTTGCAAAAAGGCTCGAAAAAACAGATGTTCTTGACTTTGTTGTTGATATAAAAAACAAGTCTGTAAAAACAGTTATTCTGTCAAAGGAGCTTATTGAAAAGGTTGATTTGTTCGATTACATCGAGCAGGTGAAGCAGGTATATGACCTTGACAGCGTTGATATAAAAATAAAATATTTCGACGTTTCGTTTTCGGAGGAATATTACCGAAATCTTCTTGTTTCCCTTTTCAGACGGAGCAGCATATGCAAGGCTTTTCTTGTGGGCAGCTATGCAGAGCTTCACGGAAGTGTGCTTGAAATCAAGAACGTAAAATGCGGCAAGGAGCTTCTTGAGAAAAACCGCTGTGCCGAAATTCTCTCCGAGATAATCAGCTTTGAGCTGGGCGAGGACATTAAGGTTTTTATTGATGCAGAGGAGCTTGATATGGAAGCCTATGCAACCGAAAAAGAGGAGCGAATCAATTCGGCGACCCGTCATCTTGCGGAGCTGGTTGCAAGCCGTGAGCCCATTCCCATACCTGAAGAAGAGCCCGAAGAGGAAGAAGACCTTGAGGATTACAGCACAAAAATGGGGCTTATCTTCGGCAGGGCAATCAAAGAAAAAATAACACCTATGATTGACCTTGTTCCGGGTGAAGGAATCTTTGCTGTAAAGGGCGAGGTTATTGATGTTGAAAGCCGTGAAATCAAAAAGGACGGCAAGGTTGCCTTTGTTGCAATCAACTTTGACATCGGTGACGACAACTGGGCAATCTCCTGTGAGATTTTCGGCAAGGTCGAAAAGGTAAAGAAAATTGTTCCCGCAATCAAGCTGGGGAACATTCTTTCGGTGAGGGGAAATTATCGCTATGATGAGCGTTCTCATTCTGAAAAGATGAAGGTTTTGTCCTTTGCCCGTCACGAAAGGCCTGAAACGCGTACCGACAAGGCCGAAGAAAAGCGTGTTGAGCTGCACCTTCACACAAAAATGAGCGCAAAGGATGCAGTCACCTCGGCGGCTGACCTGATTAACCGTGCGGCGGCGTGGGGACATCCTGCAATTGCCATAACCGACCACGGTGTTGCCCAGGCATTCCCTGAGGCCTTTGGGGCTGCAAAGAAGCTGAAAAAAAGCGGAAACCCCATAAAGGTTCTTTATGGAACAGAGGGCTATCTGGTGAACGATTTGCCGCTGCTTTCGGCAGAGGAGCAGAGCTTTAAGGAAAAAACCTACATAGTTTTTGATATTGAAACCACGGGACTTGACGTGGAGACAGAGACCTTCACCGAAATCGGGGCTGTAAAGCTTTCGGGGGGCGAGGTTGTGGACAGGTTTTCACAGCTCATTGACCCCGAAAAGCCAATTCCGCCAAAAATTGTAGAGCTCACGGGAATTACCGACCGAATGGTTGAGGGTATGCCCAAAATTTCTGAGGTATTGCCCAAATTTCTTGAGTTCTGCGGTGACAGCACCGTTGTTGCACATAACGCAAAGTTTGACGTGGGCTTTGTGAGAGCCTTTGCAAAGAAGCAGGGCTTGACCTTCTGCAATGAGGTTCTTGACACCGTTGCTCTCTCAAGAGAGCTGTATCCTGACGAGAGGGTACATAAGCTGAATATTGTTGCAAAGCGTCTGGGTGTTACCCTTGAAAATCATCACCGTGCGGTGGATGATGCCGAGGCCTGCGCAGGAATATTCGTGAAGCTTATGGAAATGAAGGAAAAAAAGCAAAAGGAGCTGGGAAAGGATTATAGCATTGAAACAAACCCTGAGCTGCTGAAAAAAGCCTATAACCATATTGTTATTCTGGCAAAGAACCCTGTAGGGCTCAAAAATATGTATCAGCTTATTTCTATGTCAAATATGGATTATTATTACCGCCGACCCAGAATTCCCAAGAGTGTTCTCAAGAAGTTCCGCGAGGGTCTGGTTATCGGCAGCGCCTGTGAGCAGGGCGAGCTTTATGTTGCAATCCGTGAAAAAAGAACTGAAGCAGAAATCCGTGAAATCGCGGAGTTTTATGATTATTTTGAAATTCAGCCTTTGGGGAATAATGAGTTTATGGTTCGCTCGGGCGATGTTCAGGGCGAGGAAGAGCTCATTGAAATAAACAAAAAAATAGTGGCATTGGGCGAGGAGCTGAACCGACCCGTTGTCGCTACCTGTGACGTTCATTTTATGGACCCCGAGGAGGCTATGTTCCGAAAGGTTCTTCTTGGTGCACAGGGCTATGAGGATGCCGACAATCAGGCTCCGCTGTTTTTCAGAACCACAGACGAAATGCTCAGCGAGTTCAGTTATCTGGGCAAAGAAAAGGCATATGAGGTTGTTGTTACGAACACAAGGCTTGTGACAGATATGATTGAGGATATTGAGCCTCTCAAAGACGGTTCATATCCCCCTTCAATCGAAAACTGTGAGCAGGACCTTGAGGATATGTGCCGAAAACGTGCTTACGAGATTTATGGAGAGAACCTCCCCGAAATTGTCCAAAAGAGAATGGACAGGGAGCTTGGCTGTATTTTGGGCTACGGCTATGCGGTTATGTATATGATAGCCCACAAGCTGGTAAAAAAATCAAACGAGGCAGGCTATCTGGTTGGCTCCCG
>JAZOCL010000097.1:0-9724 GCA_045596485.1 Clostridia bacterium | reverse complement strand
GGAAAGGCAACTGCTTTTGCAAATTTTGAGAATTCGTTTAATGTGTGGACTGAGGAAAGGACAAGATACACCAAAAGAATTATCGAAAGAGGATACTGCCCGAAGGAATTCTGTCTGAAGGGGCTGCTTTTTTTACCAAATCGGGAAAACAGATAAATCAGCAAAAGTGCAATAAGCCCCGAAAGCAGAGCTGAAAGGGGTGCGCCTGTCCCCGAAATAAGAGTGAAAATCTGGGGCAGATTGGTGAATATTCGGTAGCTTGTGAGCGAGATTGCCAAAAAGAAAATCTCATTGCGGCTGAAGCTTGATGAGTGCATCACATATTCCCTCCTTTCCATTTTCGGCTGATGTGGGATTGCTTGCGGCGGCTTTGGGGACGCAGATTGAGGGGGCGGATTTCACGAAGCCATATGGGGGGGACGGCGACGGAGCCTCCGCTTGCGGTGTCAGACGAAAGATAGGGAACACCGAAGGAGGTGGCTGAGGCAAGGGATATACTGCCAAGGAACAAGCCGAAGGCTATCCCCAAAAATCCCGAAGCTGCTCCCAGAAAGATAAACACAAACTGCAGAACCGAAAGAGCTCTTGAAATTGAGGACGAGGGTGCAGCAAAGGCTCCCAGAGCCGAGATTGACACAATTATAATCAAAAGGGGGCTTGCAATGTTGGCACTCACCGCCGACTGACCGAGAATGAGACCGCCCACAATGCCCAGGGTTGAGCCGATTGGGTCGGGAACACGGATTGAAGCCTCTTTGATGAGCTCAAAGGCAAGAATCATAATAACCAGCTCCAGAACCGTGGGAAAGGGCATTTGTTTTCGGCTGGCTTCGATGGCGAGAAGCAAATCGGTGGGGATGCTCTCGTGGTGATAGAGCATCACGCTGATAAAAAAGCCCGGCAGAAGCAGAGCAAGAAGGCAGCCCACAACACGGATAAAACGCATAAAGTTTGCCTCGGTGGTGCGAACATAGTTGTCTTCGGCGGTTTCTGTAAGGTCTTTTGTGGTGGCAGGCAGAACCAGAACAAAGGGGCTGCCCTGAACCATAATAACAACCTTGCCGTCGCTGAGCTGGGCTGCAGCTCTGTCGGGCCGCTCGGTTTTCAAAAGCTGAGGAAGAGGAAAAAGAGTGCTTTCTTCAATGAGCATTTCAATGTCTGTTGAAGAAAAAATATATTCAACCTCCAATGAAGTCAGGCGGCGTCTTGCCTCGGTAACCAAAGAAATGTTGGTTATTCCGTTGATATACATAAGAGCACAGGGAGTTTTGCTTTTTGTGCCCACAGAGATGTTTTCGGCAATCAGGTTGGGGTCCTTGAGAATTTTGCGCACCAGAGCGATGTTGGGCATTACCGATTCGCAGAAGGCCTCCTGAGGACCTGAGAGCACGGCTTCGGAGACGGGCCTCCCCACACTTCGGCTGCTCCAGCCCTTTATGTCGGCAACAAAGGCGCAGCTGCAGCCGTCAACAAATACAGCACAGTTTCCAAAGCCCACGGCTTCAATTACTTTTTGCATATCCTGCTGCTTTGTGTTGGGAGCCTGAGTGAGAAGCTGTTTGTATATTATATCTTCAAGGCTTTCCTGAGACGGATTCATAAGTCCTTGCTGCATAAGAGGCTTCATTATGTCACGGTTGATATATTCCTTGTTTGAAAGCCCGTCATAAAATATCAGAAAGGCATCGGCAAAGGAGTCTTCAAGTCTGACCTTGAACTCACGGAGAATCAGGTCAAAGTTTTTGCTGCATTCAAAGGCATCCTTGACGAAGCTTAAATTTTCGGCAAGAATTTTGCTGACTTTGCCTGTTTTGTATGTGTAGGATGTTTTGTTTTGGATATTGTTTTTGATATATTCGTTTTTGCCCGGATTGTTCTCGGCATCAGAATGAGAGTCTGAAATTGCGGAAGAGTTTTCGGGGGACTTTTCGGAGTATATAAAAAGATCTTTGATTTTCAATTTCTTCACCTCCTTGCAAGTATTCCCTTTATTTCAAAGAATAACCCGTAATATTTAACAAAAAAATATTGACTTTTTTAAACTATGTGTTAAAATTTCAAGTGGAGAGAAGCGTGCATACATAGCAGTATGTGGCGCATAAAATAAATCGGAGAGTGAAATTTTTATGAGTGAAAAGAGAGAAAGCAGAACCCCGAAGAAAAAAGCGGTTGCAAAAAAACTGTTTTTCTCAAAGAAAACCTTTGCTTTGATTGCTGCGGTTTGTCTGGCGGTTTTGGCTGTGGGTGGCTTTGGGGCATATGCTGTTGCATATTCTCAGGTGCTTCCCAATGTCACGGTGTGCGGAATCAAGCTGGGCGGTTTGAGTCAGACGGATGCAGAGCGCAGGATTGAGATGGAGCTGGGGAATGTGGCAACAGATAAAGAGGTAACCTTTGTTTGCGAGGGAAATAGCAAAAAGGTTATGCTTTCGGACATTAGCGTTGAAATCGACAGCAAAAAGATTGCCGAAAATGCATATCAGGTCGGACGTTCGGAAGGAGCCTTCGGAAAGATTGGTGCTTTTTTAACATCTATGTTCGGCAAAAAAGAGATTCCCCTTTCTGTATCGGTGAACGAGGAAGCGTTTGAAGGTCTGATAGCCGAGGTTGCAGGAGAGTTTGAGATCCCTATGACCGAAACAGGATATGAGCTTGAGGGCAACATTCTTACCGTTATAAAGGGCAGTGGCGGCGAACAGGTGGACCGCGAAAAAGCTCTTGCACTTCTTGCAGAAGCGGTGGGAGACGAAAAAATATCAAAAATAGAGCTTGCGGTTGAAAAGGCAGAGCCAAAAGAGGTTGACCCTGATGAGTTTTATGCAGAGCTCACGGGACCTGCCGAGAATGCGGAGTATAAGCTGGAGGACGATGAGATTGTTATTGTTCCCGAAAAACCGCAGATTACCGTTGACAAGGTCGAAATCAAAAAAGCACTTGAATCGAATGAAAAGAAGATTAGTATGACGGTTGAGGTTGAGTATCCCGAGGAAACGGCTGAAAAATTACAGGAGCTTTTGTTCAGGGATGTTTTGGGTTCGTATTCTTCGGGCTTTGCTTCAAGCTCTGCAGCGAGAGCAAGCAATGTGAGCCTGACGGCAGAACGTGTGAACGGATTTATTCTTATGCCGGGGGACGTGTTCTCATATGACAGTGCCGTGGGCAGACGTACTGCGGCAAACGGTTATAAGGAAGCAGGGGTTTATATCGGCAACAAGGTTGAATCGGGTATAGGCGGCGGAATTTGCCAGACCTCATCAACTTTGTATTCGGCGGCTCTTTATGCAAACCTTGAAATTGTTCAGAGAACCTCACATTCTTTGCCGGTAGCTTATGTTCCGGCAGGTATGGACGCCACCATTGCCGAGGGCTACATAGATTTGAAGCTGAAGAACAACACCGAATATCCCGTGAAGCTTGTTGCATCAGTAAGTGGCAGAACTCTTACCTGCAAGGTTCTTGGGGTTAAGGTTCCCGGTCAGACCGTGGAGATTGTGAATTATAAAACAGCAGATTTTGAGTCTGGAGTTGAGCGAATCGAAAATGCGGGGCTTCCAAAGGGATACAAAAAGACACTTGCAAAGGGTGCTCCTGGTTATAGCTTCGGCTCAAAGAGAATTGTGAAGATGAACGGTGAAACCGTGAAGGAAGAAAAACTGACAAACAGCGTTTATCGTGCGGCGAACACAGAGATAGAGGTTAATCCTGCCGACAAAGATACTCCTCCTGAAAGCTTGAAGGAATACGACGAAGAAGAATATAAAAAGGAACAGGAGAAGCTTAAGGAGAGTGAAATTCAGGCGGAAGCCGAGGACACAGCCACCGAAAACACTGAGGGTGAAGTGAAGCCTGAAGAAAATGTCGATATGTCAAGTGAGACAGAAGATGCTGCAGAGGCTCCGAGTGCGGAAGAAGAATAAAAAAGCAGAGGGATATGCAAGCTGCATATCCCTCCTTGAAAAATCAAGGTCTTGGCAGACCCACGGCATCAACAATGCCCCGAAATATGGAGGCAGCAACGGCTCGCTGCCATGCAGGACTGTTGAGGTTCAGCGCTTCGGTTGAATTTGTGAGATAACCGAGCTCAACCAAAGCCGCAGGCATATTGGTTCGTCTCAGCACAGCAAAGTTTGCCTGCATAACCCCCCGGTTTCGGGAACCCAGATCCTCTGCCACGGAGTCAACAATGGACTGTGCAAGGCGTTCTGAGGTTCCGCCCAGACGGTAGACATAAGCTTCAACACCTTGGGCGTCGGGTCTCACAGAACTGTTGGTGTGAATGCTGATAAAATAGTCTGCGCCCCAGCTGTTTGCGGTTTGTGCACGGTTACGAAGGTCGGCGTTTTTGTCCGCCAGGACGTTCTCGTCGCTTGTGGTGCGATAGAGCCGCACGTCATAGCCTGCATCACGCAGAAGCCGTGCCAGCTCAAGAGAAACATTAAGGTTCACAAATTCTTCGGTTACGCCGTTGCCCACAGCACCTGGGTCGGGTCCGCCGTGACCAGGATCAATGAATATCTTCATATTGAAATCACGCTCCCAACAGCAGTATATGACTGTTTTTGCTAAGGTGTTACTGTGTTTTTCGGTATTAAAGACAGCGTTTTTGAGGAGCAGAATACTTTTTAGGAAAATGTAATGTGGCTGTAATGCCTTTGTAACATTTGTATGTTATACTTAGCTTACGAAAGTTGGAAAGGAATCTGATTTTCTACCAGAAGCATAAGGAGAATTACTATGAAAAAGATTTATATAGCTATTTTGGTTGCGGCAGTTCTGTTGCTGGGACAGATTGGAGTTTTTGCGGCACCCGACACCCTTGGGCTTGATGCTGCAGGAAACACAACGGGGCTTGTTGTTGTGACGAGACCGCAGAACCAGAAGGACTCCACCTTTGAAGAGTCATACATCATCTCGGGTTACGGAAAAGAAGGAACTGTTGTTACTCTTTATTATGTTGACAGCGAAAACGGATGCTACACAAAGTTCTATAACGAAATGCAGTACATTGACGAAAATGGTGCGTCACAGGTAATCAAAACACCTTCTGAGGTTACAATCGGAACATCAGGGCTCTTTATGAACCCCATAACTCTGGCACAGGGCGACAATTCTATTCTTGTTCGCGCTGAAAACGGAGACAATGTTCAGATGATGAAGCTTTCGGTTACAAAGTATAACTACAATATTATTGACTTGATCAAATCCCTGACAGACTAGAAAATATCTTTTGGTTGGGTCGCAACAAAAAATGAATTTACATTTGCGTGAAAGGACGACCTCGGGTCGTCCTTTTTGTTAGCAATGATCTGGTATTGAGGCAGAAAGAGAGGGAGCCGAAATTGAAAAAGTTTACGCGTGAAGAACGAAAGGCCTGGATTGAAAAGGGAAAAACAGCTTTTATTGTTTTTCTTTGCTTTTGCTGCGTGTATCTTGTGTGGTCGGTGGTTGATTTTTATAAAGGACAGATTTCAATTTCACAGTTCTTCTGGGGCTCTGAAAATACGGGGAATCTAAGAGAAAGCGGAGAGGCATCCTCAAAGAATGTTGTACAAACCTTCTGGCAGCTTTCAAGCCCTGACCTTGTTGCCGTGAATTGGAAAGAAAACCGCAATGTGATTTTGCCAGGGAACGATGGATATTCGGCAGTTGTTGAGAATGTAAATATGCTCCTTCGGGATGTTTACAGCGCAAGACCCGAAGAAATTCTGGCAGGGGATAGCGCCCAGTGGCAAAAGGCTTTGGGGGAAAACTCGGTGTATGTTAGATTTGAAGGAAAGAGAGTTTCGGCATTTGATGCACAGTTTTATGAGATGCGTGACAGCAGCTTTTCGCGGACTGTGACCTCTTATTCCGAAGTGTTGTTTGTGCCCCTTTCGTCAACCGATACGGGGGCGACGGCTTATGTGAAGGATGAAAGCTCGGGAAGGATTGTTAAGGTGGTACTCAATACAGAAATCTCGGCAATCAAAAAGGCAATAAGCGACTGTGTGGGCAGCGGTCAGAGGTATAAGTTTGGGTTTGAGCTTGACCCCGAAGCCCAAAACCTGTCGGCAGAGCTTGATGCAGGGCTGTTGATTCCTGCCGCTGCGGAGGAAACCGAGAAGATTGCGGTACGTGTTCCCAGAATTTACAGGAGCGGAATCAATTTTACACAGTCCACAGAGGTTACAGCAGGGTTGATTAATGTTTTCGGTTATAACCCCAACACGGTGAGACAGTATGCAAATACTGACGGAGCGCTCATATTTGTTGCCGAAACAGGCAGTCTGAGCTTGCATCCGGAGGGTAGAATTGAATATAAGGCATTGGGCGAGAACGAGGGCGTTGTTCTCACAAAGACGAGCAAAAACGGAGCATACTCGGTGATTTCGGGACTTTCGGAACTTATGGAGAAAATTTTCAGTCTTTGCGGAGCGAACGAAGAAAGACAGGATGCGGCTCTCAGAACAACGGCATTCCCGGGCGACAAACAGCCTGAAAAAAACCGTCTGGAGCTGGATTATTTTGTTGACGGAATTAAGGTTGAGCTTGGCGACGGAGCGGCGGTTTCGGCGGTGATTGAAAACGGTGTTCTGACCGAGCTCAAGATGTGGGTCAAGACAGTTGAAAAAATCGGTGAGCCTCAGAAAGAAGAGGTTTTTGCGGCGATTGAAGCCTTTTGTGCAAGCAATAAGTCGGTTAAAAAAATTACTTCGGCAAAGAAGGTATACGTATTCAACAACGAAGAAAAAGAAACCTCTGCGGTTTGGAAATTTCAAGGAGGCAGATAGATGGATTTGCGTAGAATGAAAACCGTTTTTATATTTGTTCTGCTGGGAATAAACATTATGCTTTCCTTTGTTCTCTACAGCGCAACAAATTATGAACGGCAGGAAAAACAGACTATGGTAGAAAATCTTTCAGGGCTTCTTGCAAAAAATATGATATATATTCCAAAGACGGTTGAAGTTCCTGATTCTCCCGACACACACAATTTTTATCTGGAAAAAATGTTCGGCAGCGACCGTGATATGATTGAAAAATTTTTGGGGAAAGATTATGAGGCTGAAGGCGAGGAAGGCTTCAAAAGTGTTTTGGGAAGGCTTTCGGTTGAGGGCGATGAATTTAAATTCTATAAGGCGAACCCCAAGGATTCGGTGACGGATTTTTCACAGGATAAAATTGAAAAGCTTTGCCGCAAGGAAATGGAGAATCTTGGAATGTTGTCCGAGGTTTATGAATTCAACGGCTTTAACTATGTTGATGACGGCATAAGAGCAATTTTTACGGTGAAGCGAAACGATGCTGAGTTCTTTGATGCTTATATTTCGTTTGACGTGTCAGAAAAACGCGTCTTTGCCATTTCGGGAAAGAACATAATATCAGATCTCAGCGTATCAGGCGGCTCGGCACCTTATTACAGCGTGGTGAGCATTTTGGCAGACCTTGTGAAAAATGACAAGCTGGACCCAAAGCTCTCACACACTATTGTGAGCATAAAACCCGGCTACTATATAGGAAAGAGTGCAGAAAGCTATCGCAACATTCTTGCCATACCTGTGTGGCAGATTGCAACAGACGGCGGGATTATTCTGCATTATGATGCCAGAAACGGGCAGGAAATTGAAGAATAAAGAAAAAAGTCTTCCTCGTTAAAAGGAAGACTTTTTTGAGCTTTTTGCTTTTTTTGCGGTTTCGTGATATGAAGGACTGTGACGGGGCTTTCCCAGGTCGGGTTCACGCCTGATGTCGTCAAGGGTTTCGTACTGGGTGTGTCGGGTGCTGGTGGGAATGAACTTCACGATATTCCGCCGCCTTTCTTTAAATATATATTATGATTTTCTCCAAAAAAATTATTATATATACATAATATGGTTGATTTTTCGGAAAATATTCTGTATAATGTAAATTAGATGTTTATGGAATTTTTTTAAGGACGGTTTTGAAATGAAAATTAAGGAAGTATTTTTGAAATCAAATGAACTGGGAGGACAGGTTGTTTCGGTTAACGGTTGGGTGAGAACTTTGCGTGCATCAAAGAACTTCGGTTTTATTGAGCTGAACGACGGTTCTTATTTTAAGAATATTCAGATTGTTATCGAGGACGAAAAGCTCGGTAACTTTGCGGAGCTTTGCAAGCTGAACGTGGGTGCATCAGTGAGAGTTGAGGGTGTTCTTGAGCTCACTCCCGATGCAAAGCAGCCCTTTGAAATAAAGGCAACACAGGTTTTGGTTGAGGGCGAAAGCACTCCCGACTATCCCCTGCAGAAAAAGCGCCACAGCTTTGAGTTTTTGAGAACAATTCCTCATCTCAGAGCAAGAACAAACACTTTTTCAGCAGTTTTCCGTGTTCGTTCGGTGATTGCTTATGCAATTCACAAATTTTTCAATGAACGCGGCTTTGTTTATGTTCACACTCCCCTTATCACAGGCAGCGACTGTGAGGGTGCAGGTGAGATGTTCAGAGTGACAACTCTTGATATGGACAATCTTCCCAAAACCGAGGAGGGAAAGATTGATTACAAGCAGGATTTCTTCGGATGTGAAACTTCACTTACCGTAAGTGGTCAGCTTGAGGGCGAAACCTTCTCTATGGCATTCGGCGATATTTATACCTTTGGTCCCACCTTCAGAGCAGAAAACTCAAACACAACACGTCACGCAGCTGAGTTCTGGATGATTGAGCCCGAAATTGCCTTTGCCGACCTCAAGGATGATATGAAGCTTGCTGAGGATATGCTGAAGTTTGTTATTAGATATGTACTTGACAATGCTCCCGAAGAAATGGCGTTTTTCAATAACTTTGTTGACAAGGGGCTCATTGAAAGGCTGAACAATATTCTCGAAAACGAATTCGGTCACGTTACCTACACCGAGGCGGTTGAAATTCTCAAAAACAGCGGCAAAGAATTTGAATATCCTGTTGAATGGGGAATTGACCTTCAGACTGAGCACGAGAGATACCTCACCGAGGAAGTATTCAAAAAGCCTGTGTTTGTTACTGACTATCCCAAGGAAATCAAAGCGTTCTATATGCGTCTGAATGACGACGGCAAGACTGTTGCGGCAATGGACTGCCTTGTTCCCGGAATCGGCGAAATTATCGGCGGCAGCCAGAGAGAAGAGCGTATGGACGTGCTTCTTGAAAGAATGAAAGAGGTTGGTCTTAATATTGATGATTATACACACTATCTTGACCTTAGAAGATACGGCGGAACAAAGCACGCAGGCTTTGGTCTGGGCTTTGAAAGAGCGGTTATGTATCTTACAGGCATGAGCAATATCCGTGACGTGCTGCCATATCCCAGAACGGTAAACAATCTGGGCTGAGTGGGGGCGAGAATAAATGATATTTTCGATTATCACATTTGTTGTACTTATTGTTTTTCTGATTGTGAAAAGGTCAGAAATCGTTGCGTATGTTGCAAAGCTCAAGTTTAGCAAGGGTGACCTAAAGGGAGCTCTGAAGTGGTTTGCTGTTGCCAACCGTATCGGAAAGCTGGGAGCCGAAAGCCTCAGATATTACGGCTATCTGCTGCTTCGTGACGGACAGCCCGAGCTTGCCAGAACTGTCCTCAATCACGCATCTTTGGCGGCAAAAAAGCCTGAGGTGAAGAAAAGAGTCAAGGCAATGCTGGCTGTTTGTGAATGGAAGAGCGGAAACCTTGACCTTGCCATTGACATGACCGAGGAGTCAATGAATGACTATAAAAATACAAATCTCTAACAGAATTTGGGACTAATG
>JAZOCL010000096.1:0-11838 GCA_045596485.1 Clostridia bacterium | reverse complement strand
GTAAAGATTTTGCCCTTTATCACAGGCGGCGCACAGGAGCGCAGCAAGCGTGCAGGAACCGAAAATGTGGCGGCAATTGTGGGTCTGGGCAAAGCCATTGAGCTTGCAACCGCAGACATTAAGAGACATACCGAAAGACTGGCTGCAATGCGTGACAGGTTTATTGACAGAGTTCTTGATGAAATTCCTTACACAAGACTTAACGGGCACAGAACCGAGAGACTTGCGGGAAATTCGAACATCTCATTTGAATTTATTGAGGGCGAATCCCTTCTTCTTATGCTGGATATGCAGGGGATTTCGGCTTCCAGCGGCAGTGCCTGCACATCGGGCTCTCTCGACCCTTCGCACGTTTTGCTTGCAATCGGGCTCAAGCACGAAATTGCACACGGCTCGCTGCGGGTGTCGTTCGGTGACTGCAATACAATGGAGGATGTTGACCGCATTGTTGAAAGTCTTAAGACTATTGTTGCAAGGCTGAGAGAAATGTCACCCCTTTATGAGGCGGTTAAGAATAAATAGTTTGCGAAAGGAAAATATAGATTATGTATAGCGAAAAAGTTATGGACCATTTCTCAAATCCGAGAAATGTGGGCGAAATTGAAGATGCAAATGCCGTAGGTCAGGTTGGAAACCCCAAATGCGGCGATATTATGAAGATTTATATGAAAATCAATGATGAGACAAAGGTTATTGAAGAGGTAAAGTTCAAGACCTTTGGCTGCGGAGCGGCTGTTGCAACATCAAGTATGGCAACCGAAATGGTTAAGGGCAGGACAATTGATGAGGCTCTTGAAATTACCAACGTTGCTGTTGCTGAGGCTCTTGACGGACTTCCTCCTGTGAAGATGCATTGCTCAAATCTTGCGCAGGAAGCAATTCATTCGGCAATTGCTGATTATTATGTGCGCAAGGGCATTGACCCCACTCATATTGTTGGCTGCAACGGCGATTGCTCGTGCTGCCACGCACACGACCACGGTGCTGAGGAAGAATAGAATCTGAAAGGATAAAAGGCTGGCATGGGTCAGCCTTTTTCGAAAAGATATGAAAAAGAAAAAGGTTGTTATCGGAATGTCAGGAGGCGTTGATTCCAGCGTTGCTGCGGCACTTCTGATTGATGAAGGCTATGAGGTAATCGGGCTCACCATGCGTCTTTGGGACGGTGAGACCATTTCGGGCAAGCATATGGACGGCACTTGCTGCAGTGCATCGGCTGTTGAGGATGCAAAATATGTTTGCTACAAGCTTGGAATTGACCACCACGTTATGGACTTCAGACGTGAGTTTGAGGAAAACGTCATTGACTATTTTGTGGATGAATACAAAAGCGGCAGGACACCCAATCCCTGCATTGCCTGCAACAAGTTTCTGAAGTTTGACGCCATGCTGAAAAAGGCGGAGCTTTTGGGCGCAGATTATGTTGCCACAGGGCACTATGCCAAGGTGGAATTTGATGAAAAAACAGGAAGGTATTTGCTGAAGCGTGCACTTTCCTGTGCAAAGGACCAGACCTATGCTCTTTATTCGTTGAATCAGGAGCAGCTTTCAAAAACGTTAATGCCCTTGGGCAGGCTTGAAAATAAGGAGACAACCCGTGCTATTGCCGAGGAGCGGGGATTGATTACCGCAAAAAAGCCCGACAGTATGGAAATATGCTTTGTTCCCGACAAGGACTATGCAGGATTTATTGAACGGAGAACAGGCGACGGGGATATTCCCGGAAGCTTTGTTGACGAGCAGGGGAATATACTTGGTCAGCACAGGGGCATTGTTCACTATACCGTGGGACAGCGTAAGGGTCTTGGAGTTACCTTTGGAAAGCCTATGTTTGTGCTGAGAATTGACGCCGAAAAGAATGAGATTGTTTTGGGTGAAAAGGGTACAGAATTTTCGGATACTCTCATTGCGGACAAGCTGAATTTTATTCCCTTTGACAAGCTGACCGAGCCAATCAGGGTGGCAGCAAAGGTGCGTTACAGTGCAAAGGAAGCCGAGGCAACGGTTGAGCCTGTTGAAAACGGCAGAGTCAGAGTGACCTTTGACGTACCTCAGAGAGCAATCACACCCGGTCAGGCAGTTGTTTTTTATGAGATTGGCGGGGATAGTGTAGTCGGAGGAGGAGTTATATTATAGGCAGAGTTCAACAGCCTATCATACGTGCTAAAACGGTAAATTGTCCGCCATACTGCGTTGAAATGCTCGCAAAGGCACAAAGCATTTGCTCCGCTTTCGCCTTGCCTGACGAAAAATTTAATCGTTTTATCCCATATGCTATTCAGTTTCACTCAGCCTGGGGCATTTTTGAAAATTGATGATACGGGGTTTGTGAAATTTGTAGCGAAGGGATTTATCCCTTCCGCAGTAGGAGAAACAAAATGAATTTTATTGAGATACGAAAAAAGATTATTGAAAACGGGTATAAAAACCTGAACAACAAGCAGCTTGAGGCTGTGGTGAATACTGAGGGACCCCTTTTGGTTATTGCAGGGGCAGGCTCGGGAAAAACCACGGTAATTATACATAAAATCGCACATCTGCTGACCTTTGGCAGAGCCTATGAGGATACGGCTGTTCCATCAGGGCTGACAGAAGAGGAGCTTGAAATTCTGGAATGGTTTGCAAATGGCGAAATTGAAGAAATTCCGCCGCAGCTTTGGGATTATATGGCGGTGGAGCCTGTGAGACCCTATAATGTGCTTGCCATAACCTTTACGAATAAGGCGGCAGCAGAGCTGAAATCAAGGCTTAACGCAAAGCTCGGGGGGATGGGTGATGATGTTTGGGCGTCCACCTTTCATTCTTCCTGCGTAAAGTTTTTGAGACGTGATATTGACAAGCTTGGTTATGACAAAAGCTTTGTTATTTTTGATACAGCCGACCAACTGACACTTATCAAGGAGTGTCTCAAGGAGCTGAATCTTGATTCAAAAGAGTTTTCGCCAAAAGCAATCGGCGGTGAAATCAGTCAGGCAAAAAATGAGCTGATTACCCCTGAGGATTATGCAGACCTTTTTAAGAGAGACTTTTTTAGGGCTGTGGTGTCAAGGGTATACACACTTTATCAGAGAAAGCTCAAGAAGTATAATGCACTTGACTTTGATGACCTCATTATGTGCACGGTGAGGCTTTTTGAAGAAAATCCTGATGTTCTGGAGTTTTATCAGAACAAGTTTAAATATATTCTCATTGACGAGTATCAGGACACAAACCACGCCCAGTACCGGCTTGTGAGCCTTCTTGCGGCAAAGCACCGCAATCTGTGTGTGGTGGGTGATGACGACCAGAGTATTTATAAGTTCCGTGGGGCGGATATTTCGAACATTCTGGGCTTTGAAGAGGATTTTGAAAATGCCAGAGTTATTAAGCTGGAGGAAAATTACCGCTCAACACAGAACATTCTCAGTGCTGCAAACGGAGTTATTGCTCACAATATGGGCAGAAAGCAGAAAAAGCTCTGGACAAGAAACGGCGAGGGAGAAAAAATTGTTGTTTATAATGCAAACAATGAGCACGACGAGGCGGCATATCTTGCAGATAAAATTGAAGAATTTCACGAGGCAGGAGAAAGCTACAATGATTTTGTAGTTCTTTACCGAATGAATGCAGAGTCCCGTGTGGTGGAGGATACTCTCTTGAGACGTGCCATACCCTATAAGGTTGTGGGAGGTCTCAGGTTCTATGACCGCAAGGAAATCAAGGACCTTACGTCATACCTGAGACTTGTTCAAAACCCCACAGACAATGTTGCCTTTCGCAGAATTGTCAATGAGCCAAAGAGGGGAATCGGTGATACAACAGTTGACAGGATTATTGATATTGCAGAGAGTGAGGGTATTGGGGCTCTTGAGGTATGCAAAAACATAGGACTGTATTCGGAGCTTTCGAGAAGTGCGGCAAAGGTTTCGGCTTTTGTTGATATAATGAATGAAATGTCAAAGGCAAGGGAGACAGAAGAAACCCTTGAGGGCTTTGTGAAGTGCGTTCTTGAAAGGTCGGGAATGATTTCTGCTCTTGAAAAAGAGGATACAGTTGAAAGTCGTACAAGAATTGAAAACCTGAAGGAATTTATTTCAATGGTTCAGGAAACCGTGAAGGAAAATTCTGAAACGACATTAGAGGATTTGCTTGAAAATATCTCTCTTGTTGCGGATATTGACAGCTTTGACGAGGCGCAGGAAACTGTTACCCTTATGACCCTTCACAGTGCAAAGGGTCTGGAATTCAAAAATGTGTTTCTTATCGGTATGGAAGAGGGAATCTTTCCGGGAACCCGCTCTCTTGGTATGGATGAAGAAATGGAAGAGGAGCGCAGACTTTGTTACGTGGGCATCACCCGTGCAAAGGTGAGACTATTTTTAACCCATACAAGCACAAGAACCTTGTTCGGAACAACAAAGTATAACATTATGTCTCGCTTTTTGAAGGAAATTCCGAAAGAGCTTGTCTGTGAGGAGTATGCGAAAAAGGCAAAAATCGAAGAATTTGGCTTTACTTACACAAAGAAGCCCCAAATGGACAGGTCAATGTTCTCCACCCCGATGCCAAAGCCACAGGCCCCTGTCGGAAAGGTACTTGATTTCAAAATTGGTGACCGTGTTCTTCATCGCAAGTTTGGTGAGGGAACCGTGCTTGAGGCAAAGGCAATTGGTGCTGATATGTTTCTCAGGGTGAAGTTTGACACCGCAGGAGAGAAGAACCTTATGGCGGCTTATGTTCAGCTTGAAAAGCTTGACTGAGTGTTGGCTGAGTATTGATTTTTGGTGGTGACCTTATGTATAACGATTTTGCAAGTGTTTATGACAGGCTTCAGGATGCGGATTATAATCGGTTTGTAGATTTTTATGAGGAAATTTTTAAGGCTATGGGAAAGTCGCCCAAGCTTGTTCTTGACCTTGGCTGCGGAACGGGTAATATTACTGTTCCAATGGCAAAGCGCGGATATGATATGATTGGGCTTGATATGTCGGTTGAAATGCTGAACCTTGCCAGAGAGAAAACTGCCGGGCTTGACAGCAGCGTGCTGCTCCTTTGTCAGGATATGTGCGAAATGGAGCTTTACGGCACGGTGGATGCAATGGTTTGTGCTCTGGATGGCGTGAACTACATTACCGATTATGAGAATTTGAAGCATTTTTTTAGGCTGGTTGAGAATTATCTCAATCCCGGCGGAGTGTTTATTTTTGATATAAATAGCATTCACAAGCTGAAGAATATTCTGGGAAGTAACACCTTTGTGAATGAGGAGCAGGGAATTTTTTATGTATGGCAGAGCGAATTCTCTGAAGAGACGAAAATCTGCGATTTCGGGCTGACTTTTTTTGAAGGAAAAGAGGACGGCAGCTATGAAAGATTTGACGAGCTTCAACAGGAAAGAGCCTATTCAACAGAAGAAATAAAGGCTGCAGCAGAAAATGCGGGACTGGATGTGTCAGGAATCTACAAGCCCTTTGAATTTGCGACAGCATCTGACAACGACGAGAGAATTTTTTTTGTGGTTTCCAAAAAAATGTGTTGACAGAAAATGGAAACGGTGGTATACTTATCGAGTGGACAACATGAGTTGACCGAAAGAATTGGAGGAACAGTTTTATGCAAAAAGGCAAAGTGAAATGGTTTAATGCTGAGAAGGGCTTCGGTTTCATTGAAACAGAAGAAGGAACAGACGTTTTTGTTCATTTTTCAGCTATTGCCATGGACGGCTACAAGACCTTGGAAGAGGGCGCAGAAGTTGAATTTGAGGTTGTCGAAGGAGCTAAGGGACCGCAGGCGGCAAACGTTGTACGTGTGTAATCCCATTAACAATATACGATGAACAAAAATAAATCGGCTCTTTTGAGCCGATTTTCTGCTTTGAAGGAAAGGTTAAAAATTATGACGGACAAGCTGACCATTGCGGTTACAAAAAACGGGTTTATTAGAATATATGCAGTGAATTCGAAGGCGATTGTTGAGAGTGCAAGAAAATTTCACAGCACAATGCCAACGGGTACGGCGGCTTTGGGAAGACTTTTGACGGGGGCGACCCTTATGGGGGCAATGCTCAAGGATGAGAATACATCCCTGACCCTTCAGATGAGGGGAGATGGACCTTTGGGAAGAGTTATTGCAGTTGCAAATTCCGAAGGCGACGTGAAGGGATATATTGAAAATCCCACGGCGGAGCTTCCTCTTAACCATATAGGAAAGCTGGATGTGGGCGGCGGTATCGGCACAAACGGTTATCTCAGCGTTGTGAAGGATATGAATATGCGTGAGCCTTATGTGGGACAGGTCCCTATTCAGACAGGGGAAATCGGTGATGACCTTGCCTTTTATTTTGCACAGTCGGAGCAGGTTCCAAGCCTTGTGGCTCTGGGCGTTCTGGTGGACAGAGACTATTCTGTCAAGCAGGCAGGGGGCTTTATTGTTCAGATTATGCCCGACTGCGACGAGTTCAATCTCAAAAAGTTTGAAAAAGCCGCTGAAGGTCTTTCAGGAGTTACGGCACTTCTTGAGGAAGGACTTTCGAACGAAGAACTCATACGCAGAGTGATGAAGGATTTTGAGATTGACATTCTTGAAGAAAAAGAGGTTGCCTATCGCTGTGATTGCTGCGACGAAAGAATGCAGAGGGCAATTGTCAGCCTTGGTAAAAAGGAAATTCAGGATATAATTGATGAGCAGGGAGAGGCTGAAATTGTGTGCCAGTTCTGTAACAAGGCATACGGCTATGACAAAGAGGCTCTTGAGGATATGCTGAAGAGAGCAAAAAGATAAGTCTTTTAATGGTGGTGAAAATTGTGTTTGATGCGTTAAAGGTGAAAAATCAATGCGTTGAATGGATAAGGAATTTCTTTGAGGAAAACGGCAAGGGCTGCAATGCGGTTGTTGGAATTTCAGGCGGCAAGGACAGCTCGGTTGCGGCGGCACTTTGCGTGGAAGCCATTGGGAAGGAGCGTGTTGTCGGTGTGCTGATGCCTTGCGGTGAGCAGCAGGATATTGATATGGCCTATCTTCTGGTGAAGCATTTGGGGATTAAGCATTATGAGGTGAATATTAAGGCTGCAATGGACGGCTTGCTGGAAAGTATGCCAAGTGACCTTGAAATAACCGATATGACAAAAATCAACCTTCCGCCCAGAATCAGAATGTCAACCCTTTATGCGGTGAGCCAGTCGGTGAACGGCAGGGTTGTGAACACCTGTAACCTTTCGGAGGACTGGGTGGGATATTCAACACGCTATGGCGATGCGGCGGGAGATTTTTCGCCAATGTCAAACCTGACGGTTACCGAGGTTAAAGAAATCGGACGTGTTCTCGGACTTCCTGATGTTCTAGTTGACAAGACTCCCATTGACGGACTTTGCGGCAAAACCGACGAGGAAAACCTGGGCTTCACATATGCGGAGCTGGACACCTATATCCGAACAGGCGAGATTGCAGACCCGGCAAAGAAAGAAATAATTGACAGAAAGCACAAGGCGAATCTTTTTAAGCTTCAGCTTATGCCAAGCTTTGTGCCTGAAATATAAAACTGAGCCCTCAGCCGTTTTTGAATCAGCTATTTAAAAACATTCTGCCAAAGAGCCAGGATATATCCTTTCGGAGCGTTTTGTAAAGACAGGAGCTGAAGAGGGTGTACGCAAAAAGGGTGAAGCTCATTGCAAGAAGTGTTGCCTGAAAGCTTTTTCCGTAATCAAAAAATACGGTCAGGGAGTGAAAGGTGACGAGACTTGCGGCAGCAACCAGAAGCTGACGTAGCAGCCAGCCCGAAAGCTCAAAGGACATTTGCGCCGAGCGGATTGTGGTGCTGAAGGTGTGGTATGCAGTAAAAAGATTGCTCACAATAATTATAAAGAGCAGGGCATTCATACCGAATTTCGGCAAAAGCTGCCATATGAGGAACAGACGCAATGCAGAATCACACAGGCTGAAAATCAATAGTGCAGGCTGCTTGCCCATTCCTCCCAGTATTCCGCAGGAAACAGAATCCATAAACATTACGGGAGACAAAAGTGCGATTATTGTCACCCATGGAGCAATTTCGGGAGCGGAATAGACCCAGGTGGAAAGCTCCTTTGAAAAAGCCACAAATAGGGTACAAACCATAAAACCCCCAAAGGCGGTAAAGCGGTAAATGCGGGAGATGAGGGTTTTCAGACGAACCTTGCTCTGCATTTCGGCGGCTCGTGAAATTTCGGGCACAAGAAGTGTGAGACAGGACGAAAGCAGGGTAAGCGGAAAGATTATCAAAGGCATAACCATTCCTTTTACCATACCATATTGGCTGAGTGCAGCTGCCTGAGAAAGTCCTGACCTTCGGAGCCCCGACATAATGAGGACGTCCTCCTGCATACGTAAAAATGACCCTGACAGAGATGAGGTCATTGCAGGAAGTGCAATTTTCAGCAGAGAGGGAAGAATTTTGTCCCTGATAGCACCGCCCTTTAGCCGGGCATAATCCTTTGTGAAGAAAAGAGTCAGATAAAGACAGGAGGAAAATTCTCCCAGAGTTATGCCAAAAAACACTGCTTCGCAGCCGTGCTCCACACCGTTTGGCAGCCATCTTGTGAGAAGAAGGGTTATGGAAAAGATTTTTATCGCCTGCTCCAGAAATTCGGAGGAGGCAGGGATAAGAATTTTTCGGGCTGCATAAAAATAGCCCTTTATGCAGTAGGATACGCTCATAAAAAGGATGCTGGGGGAAAGAAGAATTATGCTGCGTCGGATTCGGGGTTCTTTTAAAAATGAAACAGCAATGCTTTCTGAAAAGAGGCAGACTGTTGTGATTACCCCAAGACTCATTGCAACAACCCAAAACAAAGAGATTTTCATTGCCTTTTTTATGCAGATGCTGTTTTTGACCGAAAAATATTGGGATACAGTTTTTGAAACGGCAACACCAAGCCCTGCTGTGGCAAAGGTGAGAATGAGCCCGTGAAATGAAAATACCAACGAAAAAAGACCCATACCCTCGCTGCCGAGGCGGGTGGAGTAGTAGGCACGAAAGAGAAAGTCAAGAGTTTTGGCGATTATGCCTGACAATGTCAGTCCGGCGGCGGAGCGGAGAATATTCTGTTTGGACAAAAAAACCACCTCTTTGTGAATGTATATTCACAAAGAGGTGGAGGTTATGCAAACCTATTAGTCCTTGAAGTATGCTTCGCGCTTTGCGATGTATTCTGCGAGAATCTGAACACATTCCGTTTGGGACAGGTCGCCTGTGTTGAGACACATATCGTAGTTTTTCACATCGCCCCAGGTGCTGTTTGTGTAGAAGTTGTAGTAGTTTGCACGGCGTTTGTCTGCCTTGCTTACTGCTGATGCGGCTTCTTTTTCACTCATATTGTCACGTTCCATCAGGTTTTTGATGCGGTGATTCTCGTCAGCGCAAAGGAACAGACGGATGAGATGAGGGTTTTCACGGAGAATGTAGTCCGCACAGCGACCCACGATTATGCAGGGACCTTCATCGGCGATGCTTTTGATAACATCTGCCTGAACCTTGAAGATGTTGTCGCCGTTGAGCATATCGTTGTACTGATAATAAAGACCCTTTGTGGACTGAACACCCATAACCAGCGAATAGAGAAGGCTATGTGTGGGTTTTTCTTCGATACCGTCAAAAAGGTGCTCGCTGAGACCGCTTTCTTTTGCTGTTCTTGCAATTAGTGCTTTGTCATAAAAAGGAATTCCAAGCTTTTCGGCAAGAGCTTTTCCGATAAGTTTTCCGTTTGAACCAAGCTGTCTTCCCAAAGTAATGATTGATTTCATAGAGTGTAACCTTGCCTTTCGTTCGAATTATAGTGATTTATATAATTATTTTACCATAAAAACTACATTTTGACAATTTGTATATTTGTATAATAATGTGACAAAATTTCTGTGTAATTTTTTCCCTGCCGAGCCATCAGGTTTGCTCCCTTTTGACTCATTCCCACTCCGTGGCCGTAGCCCAGAACATCAAAGATTACTGTCTCAGAGGTTACAGAAACCGTAAAGTTTGCGGATTTCAGCCCGAAAATGTTGCGGAGTTTTGTACCGGAAAAGGTTTTTCCGCAGATGTTGATTGAGGCAACACTTCCGCCTTGAGTGCGTGTGATGTCTGAAAATCGCGGGACGGTATTTGCGGAAAGAGGTTTGTCAAGGTGCGGATTTATTTTTTGGATAAACTGTGAGATTGTTAAGGAAACCTGCGACAAAATTTCTTCAGCCGGCTCAGGGCTTTCTACAGAGCGCAGATAGGGGAGACCCTGCTGCCATACATCCTCGGAGTTTTCGGTTCGTCCGCCGCTTGATGCAAAGAAGAAGGCTTCGATAGCTTGGTCTGCATAAGTCATATATTCTCCCTCTGTTTCCTGAACGGCAGACTGAAGCTTCTTCCAGTTTCGGTTTTTCTCGGTGAATTTCCATTTTGCTTTTGCATCGCTTTCGGAAAGCCAGCCCTTGCAATGATTGGAATTGGTGCATACGGTGGCGTTAGGGTGGTCGGGGTTTTCGGTGTTGAGCTTGCTGAGGATATAGCTTCGGGCGGCAACTGCCTGAGCCTTGAGTGCTTCGGTTTCGTAGCCTGCAGGCATTTCGGCGGCAAGAACCCCCACCAGATATTCCTCGAGGTTGACATCTGTTACGGTATTTGTTTCGGAATTTAGACAGCTCACCGTAAACGAGCTTTCGGCAGGGAGCCGAATTGCTTTGGGGGAGCTTGTCTTGCGGGGATTCAAAAGCCCTGTGAGTATTGGAAAAATCAGAGTTAAAAACAGAACAGAAACAAAGAAACAGCAGATTTTTTTCATAGAATAACTCCTTTGTATTTTTTATGAATATATGCAGCTGAAAGGAGAGTTATTATTGTTTGACAAATAATAGAAATGATGATATAATATCAAAAATAGAATTTTTGAAGGGCGGAATGTTCAGTGAACAGGAAATATTTTAATATAATTCTTTGCACAGTTCTTGCTGTAACGGCTTTTTTAACGGTTACAGCGGCTGCTGAAACAGAGGGAGCTTATACTTATGAAATTTCCGGCAGATATGCTGTTGTTACGGCATATGATGAATCTCTGTCGAACGAAACAAATATTGTTGTTCCCGACACGCTTGGAGGTTACACCGTAAACGAGATAGACGAGCAAGCCTTTGCCTCCTGTGCTTCCATTGAGAGTGTAACGTTGGGTGATAATGTACGTAAAGTTGGAAATGGGACTTTTAATTGGTGCGAAAACTTGAAAAGCGTATACCTCGGCAGGGTTACACAGATTTCAGAAGGAGCTTTTATGAATTGCCCTAGGCTTGAAAGTATTACTGTTGCTGCTAATAATACGGTTTATGCATCTGTTGACGGAAATCTGTTCAGCAAGGATATGTCGGCTCTGGTTAAATATGCTGTGGGAAAAGAAGAGACGGAATATGTTATTCCGGAAGGTGTTAAGGAGATAAGAGACTATGCATTTAATAGGGATGCCAGCCTTGTTACGGTGGAAATCCCTGAGGGTGTTACTATCATTGGTGCTCATGCGTTTTCAGGATGTACTTCTCTTCGTGATTTTACTCTGCCTGAAAGTCTCAGAGAAATTGGAACCACCTCGTTGCAAAATACTGTGAGAGATAATGATGAGGATAACTGGATAGACGGAGTATTGTATATTGACGGATGCTTGCTGGCGGCTGAGGAGACTTTGACCGGTACGCTTTTTGTGCAGCCGGGAACCAGGGTTATTGCAAGTGATGTGTTTGTCGATTGCGATGAACTGACAAAAATCGTGCTGCCTGACGGTGTTGAAAGCATAGCTGATTATGCATTTTATGATTGTACAAAGCTTGTTGAGATAAATATTCCCGACAGCGTGGATT
>JAZOCL010000095.1:0-11988 GCA_045596485.1 Clostridia bacterium | reverse complement strand
AAAATTTATGCGTTGTATCGCGAAATTGCGAACGACAGCAAGGAGGAATTTTTTATGAAAACACAAAAGAAAATTTCAACCGAGACCCTGGTGCTTGGCGCTGTGCTCACCGCTTTGGTAATTGTTCTGCAATACCTCAGTATGGCAATCCGTTTCGGCACCTTCTCCATCACATTGTCACTTACACCCATCGTAATCGGGGCAATAACCTGTGGCGCAGGTATGGGTTCATGGCTTGGATTGGTATTTGGCGTAACCGTCCTTTTGACAGGTGACGCAGCTCCCTTTTGGGCAGTTTCAGCAGGGGGAACCTTTGTCACCGTTATAGCAAAAGGGATTGCTTGCGGATTGATTCCTGCAATTGTATACAAGCTTCTTAAAAATGTGAATCAAACCTTTGGTTCAGCAGTTGCTGCAATTCTCAGCCCTATAGCCAACACAGGTGTCTTTTTGCTTGGCTGTGTGATTTTCTTTATACCTACACTTATTGAATGGTATGGAAACGTAACTGCTTTTCTGGTAACAATTTTCAGCTTTAACTTTCTTATTGAGCTCGTGCTGAACATTGTTCTTACGCCTGTCATCATTAGATTGATAAATATAAAAAAATAATCTTTTCAAGGAAATAATATAATGTCTGAAATTTTTTCAAGAACTGAAATGCTTTTGGGAAAAGAAAATATGGACAAGCTCAAAACCGCACACGTTGCGGTTTTTGGCTTAGGCGGTGTGGGCGGTCACGTATGTGAGGCTCTGACAAGATGTGGCGTTGGTGAATTCACCCTTTTCGACAATGATACTATTGCCGAATCAAACCTCAACCGACAGATTATTGCAACATTAAACACAATCGGTATGCCCAAAACAGAGGCTATGAAAGAACGCATTCTCTCCATAAACCCCAAGGCAAGGGTTAATGTTCATCAGATTTTTTATTTACCCAAAAATGCAGATAATTACCCACTTGATGAGTTTAGTTATATTATTGATGCGATTGATACGGTAAGTGCAAAAATCGAGCTTGCAGTCCGTGCAGAAAAGCTTGGAGTCCCAATCATAAGTTCAATGGGTACCGGAAACAAGCTTGACCCAACACAGTTTAAAATTGCAGACATATACAAAACCTCGGTTTGTCCTTTGGCTCGTGTAATGCGACGAGAGCTGAAGGTGCGCGGTGTTAAGTCGCTAAAGGTTTTATATTCCGAAGAAATGCCGATAAAGCCAACGGAAGCTGCCGAAGGCTCAAGAATCCCCGGAAGCATCTCCTTCGTCCCCTCCGTGGCAGGACTTATTATTGCAAGTGAAGTTATTAAGGACTTAATTTCAAAGTAAAACGAGAGGCACTTGCCTCTCGTTTATTCTTTTATCACATTTTCCACCATTTTAAGTGCTGTGTTTGCTGTACTTTCACGCACCTGCTGACGGTCGCCGTCAAAGATAAATCTTTCCGCTTGGTGAATATTCTCACCGCAAATTCCAATCCAAACAGTTCCAACCGGTTTTTCGGGAGTTCCTCCTCCCGGACCTGCAATTCCTGTTACAGAAATTCCAAAATCAGCATCAGCAAGTTCTTTTACCCCTTTACACATTTCAAGAGCTGCCTGTTCAGATACAGCACCATACTGTCTAAGGGTTTTCTCGGATACACCCAATAATTTATGCTTCTGCTCATTGGAATAAGTAACAACCCCACAGTCAAAGCATTCCGATGCGCCGGGAACAGATGTAATTTTTTGAGCAATCAGGCCTCCGGTACAACTCTCTGCTGTCGCAAGTTTCATTTTGTTTTTTATAAGTAATTCAACCAAAGATATTTCAAAATTTTCCATTACTTAATCACCAGAATTTCTTCTTCAGCAATAGCAGCATCAAGAGCTGCTTCAATGTCACCCAATGCCTTTTCTGCCTCGATTATTTCGTCAAGGTGGGGCTTTGTTTTCGGATGCTTCGGCACAAAGATTGTGCAGCAATCCTCATACGGAAGAATCGAAGTTTCGTATGTTCCAATCTTTTTTGAAACGGTCACAATTTCTTCCTTGTCCATACCGATACAAGGTCTAAAAACAGGCTGACTTACCGCATTGTCGGTACACACCAGGCTCTCCATAGTCTGGCTAGCAACCTGACCTATGCTCTCGCCTGTGATAAGAGCTGACGAACCCTCTCTTGCGGAAATTTTTTCGGCAATGCGCATCATAAGTCTTCTCATAATAACCGTAAGATAATTCTCAGGACATTTCTCAATTATGTCAAGCTGAATTTGAGTAAAGGGTACAACGTGAAGTCTGATTTTTCCGCAATACTTTGACATCTGTTTTGCAAGGTCAATAACCTTTTCCTTGGCACGGTCACTGGTATAAGGATGGCTGTGAAAATGGACAGCTTCAAGTTCTACGCCCCGCTTTGCAATCATATAACCTGCCACAGGGCTGTCAATACCGCCCGAGAGAAGGATTGTTGCCTTTCCGTTTGTGCCGATTGGCATACCGCCTGCACCCTTGATTTTCTTTGTATAAACATAGGCTTCTTGTCTGACTTCAACGTTAACCATAATTTCAGGCTTATGAACATCAACAGCAATACCTTCAACCGCCTCAAGTATTTTTCCGCCAAGCTGCATACAAATCTGTGGCGAATTAAGCGGAAATCTTTTGTCCTCACGCTTTGCCTCAACCTTGAAGGTCTTTTCTGTTGTTCTGGTTGCGTTTACGCACTCAACAGCAGTCTTTGCAATGCTTTCCATATCCTTTGCGCACTTCATAACAGGACAGATGTTCACAATGCCAAACACTTGACTCAGACTTTCAACAGCCGCCTCCATATCTAACCCTTCTTCAATGGGCTCAACATAGATTGTTGACTGCGCTCTTTTCACGCTGAACTTACCGATTTTTTCTAGACGGCTTTTTATGTTATCCACCAGCTTACCCTCAAAAAGGGGCTTATTCAGCCCCTTGAGAGCAATTTCACCATATTTCAAAAGTATCAAATCTATCTTCTGCATATTTTTCTCCTCTTTTTCTCCTCTGTCCTTATCTTTTCAAAAGCTTTCTGATTTTCTTTACCTGCTCCGCCACTCTCTCGATTGTATAATCTATTTCTTCAGTGGTCGTAAATTCCGACAGACTGAATCTGATGCTTCCGTCAATCATTTTTTTGTCTGTTCCGATGGCTGTCAGCACATAACTGGGACCTTTTTTGTGACTGGAGCACGCCGAGCCAGACGAAACATAAATTCCGTCTGCCTCCAACGAATGAAGAAGAACCTCAGACTTCACATATCCAAATGAAATATTCAAAATGTGGGGTGCGCTACCCTCTGCCGGAGTGTTCACAATAACATCGTCAACACGGCTGAGAATTCCGTCACGGAGACGGTTTTTCAAGCTCTCCATTGTGGCAGTTTTCTCAACAATTCTGTCACAGCTTATCTGTGCCGCAAGTCCAAAGCCTGCAATTCCCGGAACATTTTCGGTTCCCGGTCTGACATTGTCCTGCTGACCGCCTCCAAAGAGAATGGGCGAAAGCTTTGTTTTGTTCTTCACCCAGAGAGCTCCCACACCCTTTGGACCGTGAATCTTGTGACTACTGAGAGAAATCAGGTCAGCCCCTGTCTGACTTGCTGTAAAAGGAATCTTTCCGTACGCCTGAACCGCATCAATATGAAACACGGTCTGGAGATTTTCCCTTTTAACGATTTTTGCAATTTTCTCCACCGGCTCAACTGTTCCAATTTCGTTATTAACATACATACAGGACACAAGCGCTGTATCCTTTCTTATCATTCTTGCAAGTCTTTCTATGTCAACCGTGCCTTTTTTTGTTACAGGAACAAGATCAACGGTGTATCCCTTTTTTTCAAAATTCTGCAAGGTGTTGAGAACCGCAGGATGTTCAATGCTTGTGCTGATTATATGCCGTCCACGGCTTGCCCGTACAGCTCCAATTATCGCCAGATTATCTGACTCTGTTCCTCCTGAAGTAAAATAAATTTCACCCGGCGAAACCCTGAGAGTTTCTGCAATCCGCTCTCTGGCAGTTTTCACTATTTTTTCTGCTTCAATACCTTTTCGGTGCAATGAGGATGGATTCCCATAAGAATTACACATCACATCAGCCACAATTTCGGCACATTCTTTGAATGCGCGGGTTGTGGAGCTGTTGTCAAGATAAACATTCACTAGCTGCTCATCGCCTTTCTTTCCGCCCGTTTACCAAAAATAACGCTTATCTGCGGAACAGGATAAGCGTATTTTGAAGACGCACATAAAACGTCTTTAATCTATATTATGTGTTATTATTTGTAATTGTGAAATTTTTAGTCGGAAATTGATTCAACGATATGCACGGGAATATCTCTGTCAACGTTGGCAAAAGACTCGGGAACTGCACCTGTCTGAGCATAGTCCATGGCAGAGTCCACATAGGAGCTACTGTTTGCAGTCATACGCTCAACCTCACGGAGCTGACGTTCAAAATTCTGAATAGCATCAAGCGACGCTCTGCGCATACGTTCAACCTCGCCCTTGATCTGGTCAATCTTTTTGTTTTCGGTTACATAATAGCTCTTGATGGCCTTGCGCTTGATTTCGATTTCACGGTTCACATTTGTCTTCATTTCCTGAACCTCGTGTTCAGCATCCTTGCGCATTGTATCTGCTCTGTCCTGAGCATCAGCAACAATTTCCTTAGCCTTTTTCTCTGCAATCTGGAGCACACTGATGACAGCGTCACGGTTTGCTTCAAGCTCAGCCACCTTTGCCTTCAGTTCTTCAATCTCCTTGTCCTTTTCAGCAAGCTTTTCTGCTGCTTTTTCGTCCATTTCGGTGATGAACGAATATACGTCTGCTTTCTTGAAACCAAACAGTCTTCTTCTGAGTCTCTGAATAATCATAACTTTTACCTCCACAAAATAACACAAAAAAACTATTTTACCATATACATTATATACTCTTTTGCACTAATAGTCAACAAATTTTTATTTATTCAGACACATATATGCAACATTGCGTAATCTGGGCTGATAATATTCCTCCTGAGGGTTAAGCATATGATGTGCATAGAAAAGTGAAAATTCGTTATCGGGGTCAACAAGAACAGTCGCACCTGCAGCACCACCCCAGCCGAATTCACCCACAGAACCGCAGCTTCCGCCCTTTGCCTTGTCAATAAGAGTACGAACACCAAGTCCGTAGCCGTAGCCCTTGAGCTGAGGCCAGTTGAAATCGGGCAGAATTGCATCGGACAGCTGATTGCATCTGAGAAGCTCAATTGTTCCCTTTGACAAAATCTGCTCACCCGTCTTTGCCCGTCCGAAGTTTGCCAGAGCATTTGCAAAAAGGGCATAATCCTCAACTGTTGTAATCAAGCCGCCTCCACCGCTTTCGTGCTCAGGTCCGAGATAAAGTGTTCTTTGCGGACCCACCTTTTCAAGTCCGCCCATGCCTTCGCTCTTTGCACCTTTTTGTGCCGAAACAATATCTGCATCAGCGCTCATATTGTAGCGGTATTGAGTTGCCATATTATTCTCAATTTCAGGAGTGAGATTATATGCCGCATTTTTTATTCCGCAGGGTTCAAAAATATTTTCACGCATATACTCCGAAAAACGCTTTCCTGAAACAATTTCAATCAAAGCCCCCAGAACATCGTGACAAAGACTGTAGTTCCAATGCGTTCCAGGCTCAAATACCAACGGATCCTCAGCAAGACATCTTGCAACCGTTACGGTATCCATTTTTCCGTCTGTGAGCTTTCGTGCCTTTTCTATTCCGCCGGAATTCATATTGTAGGTGAGCCCTGCCGTCATAGTGAAAAGATGTCTGATTGTAATAGGATTTTCAGCCTTAACCATACTTCCATCAGGCTTTTTTATGTACATCTCCTTATACTCGGGAATGTATTCGCTCAAAGGGTCGTCAAGAAGAAAATAACCTTTCTCCAAAAGCTGCAATGCCCCAACAACGGTTGCAGGCTTTGAGCAGGAATATATATTCACAAACAAATCCTCAGACATAGGGGTCTTTTTCTCCACATCGGCATATCCGCTGCTGTAGCTGAAAACTTTTTCGTTTTTGTGATAAACACAAATACTGTTGCCGGGAATTATCCAATCGGTCAACCTATTCATAAAACTTTTCAAAGGTTCAAAATTCATTCAACCCGCCTCCAAAACTTTCTTTTTCTTGAGTATATCACAAATATCTGCTTAAATCAACTTTTTTAGCACCTTTTTTCCAACAAAAAACCTCACAGAAATCTCAAAACCCTATTGGTCGGAATTTCTGCAAGGCAAGTTCACATTATTTAACACTTTTTGTTCTCTTTCTCTTTGTCGGTAACCCTTTTGTGCACAAAATCATATACTCCTAACATAAGGAGGTGCACAAAATGCTTGAATTATCACTGTATATAATAACATTTTTCTTTTTGGCTTTTGGTATATATCTGGTTATTCTGAAGAAGCCGCAGAACTCCTACTCTCTGCAAAAAGAACTTCGCCCCACCTATTCAGTCCTGACCGTAAAAAACAAAGAAGATTCCATTGAGGGCATTGTGCGCTCAATCGCATGCCAAATTATGACGAATTCTGATGCACTGAAGGAGCTCATCATTCTTGACCTCGATTCACAAGACCAGACTTTTTTCATACTGAAAAAGCTGGCAAAGGAATACCCCTTCATCCATCCAATGCACAAAGCCGATTACATAGACTTTATCAACAATATGTAAAAAGCTATATCAGCATTGCAAGAACAAGAGCTCCTGTGATATCGCCGTTTCCTGCCATTGCACTAACAAAAAACACTGAAACGATAAACATAAACTTAAAAAATCTCTTTTTGTTAAATTTTTACTTAGCTTTTGTCATAACGATTCTCCTTTTCGAAACTTTAGCGCTGTTTTCTGTTTCGTTTTAATTAACTTTTCTTTATGATAGCACACTTTTGTTTCGTTGTCAACAACTTTTTCAAAAAAAGTTTCGAATTTGGAAATTTTCTTCTTGCAATTGCAAAGAAAATGTGTTATACTTATATCAGGAACAAAGATTGATATATAAAGGAGACTAACTTTTTATGTACAATTTCGGTGATAAATTAAAGGAATGCAGAAAAGCAAAAAATATGACCCTTGAGGAGCTCGCAATCAAATATAACCGACGGTTCGACGGCGGTATGAGCAAGGGTACACTTTCAAAATATGAAAACAACAAACAGGAACCTCTTGTGAGCGTTGTTATGAACCTTACTGAGCTTTTAGATGTTTCATCCGATTATCTCCTCGGTCGCTCTGATAATCCCAATCTTGATTTTGAGTCTCAGCCTGAGTCAAACGACAATATTCATCAAATTCCTGTTTACAACAGCGTGTCGGCAGGGCTTGGACGCATTGCAGAATCTACTCCCGACGATTTTATTCCCACCTTTCTTCCTTACGGAGCAAATCCCGAAAAATATATTCGTGTGAACGTTTCGGGCGACAGTATGTCCCCCCTCATTGATAACGGAAGTCAAATTCTGGTTCGACTTCAATCCTCTGTTGACAGCGGTGCAATTGCGGTTGTTATAGTTGATGGCGAAGATGCCTTTGTGAAAAAACTCAACTACGGCAGAGGCTGGCTGGAGCTTGAATCAATCAATCCCTACTATCCCGCAAGACGCTTTGAAAATTCAGAAACCTCACGTGTTTCGGTTCTCGGACTCGTTAAAGAGGTTACAAAATATCTGTGATTATATCAACTCTCAACTGACCGATTCTCAATCGGTCAGTTTCTCATTAAAACAGCAAAGATAAAGCTCCCCTGTCTCATCACAATCCAGAAGGATGCAAACACACTCCGCCTCCCTTCTCATAAACGCAAAAAGGCAATCAACTGCGACGAGCTCATCAAGGTGTATTCCATTGCAGACCTCTAATCACCGGTGAAAACACTCTAGGTATCAAAAGTTCGCCACTCAGGTTGAAAGAATCTTCCCAGCTAAAAAGGACGCTCAGCAGAAAATGCCTGAGGGAACAGGGGCTAAGCTTTTAGAAGCCCTTTATAAAATTAAGATTACATATCAAGAATGCTTGTGTCATAGCCCTCAAAGGTTTCAGTAACCATATTTTTGAATCGTTCAACACTCACAGCTCCATCGTGGGATGCAACGCCGTGACCCACTGCAATGCCGTTTGAATAGTCCTTCAAAGGATGCACGTCAAAAATGCTGTAGGTGGTGTCATAATGTGTGACAATTGGCATAAATGAATAATCAGAAATTTCGACCCTAGAACCGTCAAAGGTCAGCGTAACATCAGCAACTCCGCCCAAAAGATTTCTTGCTTCGAGCTGACGTGACACAAAATTTCCCAGGGAATAATAGACCAGCATTTCGTTGCCGTTTTCGCTCTGAACCCATTCAACAGGCTCAATAACGTGAGGATGTGAGCCGATTATCAAATCAACCCCCCATTGACACATTTTTTCTGCCAAAGACTCCTGCTGTGCATCAGGCGTTGTTGAATATTCTGTTCCCCAATGCATAAATGCGACTGTGAAATCCGCATTTTCTTCTGCATATCTGGCATCGGAATGAATTTTGTCTTCGTCAATCAGATTTACAAGATATGACTTTTCGGCAGGAACGGCAATTCCGTTTGTGCCGTAGGTATAGTTGAGCATAGCAATTTTTGCGCCCTTTACCTCTTTTATGTCAATTGTATATTTATCCATCTCGCTCTCGTTAATTCCAAGAACCGTCACTTGGGGATAATCTGCCCAAAAAGCAAGTGTATTTTCGATACCTGTGGTGAGCTTGTCCATAACGTGGTTTGATGCGTGAAGAACAACGTCAAAGCCCTCATTCACCAAGGTTTTTCCCATATCAGACGGCGAATTGAAAAGAGGATAGCCCGAATAGCCAAGCTCCTTCCCGCCAAAAACGGTTTCCTGACCGATGACCGAAATATCAGCCTCCTTGATTTCAGGCTGGAGCTTATCAAAAAAATGTGAATAGTCATAGGTTCCGTCTGCCTTTTTTCCGCTGTTTATAACAGGCATATGCAAAAGATTGTCACCCAGGGCAATTATTGAAATTGTTTCCTCTGTAGTCTCATTGAATACAGAAATCTCTTCTTCATCTTTTACGCAACCTGACAAAAGAAACATCACCAGAATGGGAAATAGCATTTTTTTTATAATTTTCTCGCTCAATTTTATCACCTTAAAGTTTAATTACATATCAGTAATTGTAGCACATAATTCACCGATTGTCTACAAAAAACACAAAAGAAAGCCTTGCTGTTTTGTTCTGCTGTGCAAAATAACAAAAACCCCGCAAGGCAAAGCACCTTGCGGGGTAAAAAACAAAATTATTCAACTTCAATCAGACCATAGTCACCGTCTTTGCGCTTGTAAACAATGCTGAGTTGCATTGTGTCTGCCTGACGGAAAATAAAGAAGTCGTGGTCAAGCATATTCATCTGAAGAACAGCTTCTTCTGCCGTCATTGGCTTTGAATCGACCTTTTTCTTTTTAATGATGTTAAATTCCCTGACATCATCTGCAACGTCTTCGGCGGCTTCGATTATCGAAGCATAGCCCTCGATGCTCGGCTGGCGCAAGTGCTTTGCAAGCTTGGTTTTGTTCTTTCTGATTTGTCTGTCAAGCTTTGACATACAGCCGTCAGCCGCAATCAAAAGATCCTTATTTCGTGCCTCAGCTCTGAAAACAAAACCCTTGTTCACGAATGTAATTTCCATAGCAATTTCGCCTTTTTGCTCCGCAATCAGAATCTTACATTCAAGGTCAGCATCAAAAAACTTGTCAAGCTTTTTAATCTTGCTCAGCAATTTTTCTTTTCTGCTGTCAGACAATTCCACTTTTCTGCAAATTACGTTGTACTTCATACTTCTTGCCTCCGTTCCGATAATCTTTCAGAAAACAAAATATCTTTCTGTCTTCTTGCCATAATTATACAATACTTTTGGCAATATTGCAAGTATTTTTGCAAAAATTCCACCGTCAATTTGTGAAACATTATCAGGTGTAGATAATATCAATGTTCACAACCGCATTAAATCTCCGGTCAAGCTCCTTGAGCCTTTGGTCAATGGTTTTCCCCAACGAATCAAGCTCATCAAAATCTGCCGGAACCTCAATATCAAAAATCAGATTTATGCTTTGATTTCCGTCAACCATTCTGAAGTCGTGAATATTCATTCTTTCGTCAATATCCTTGATGATTTTCTGAACCGCAAGCTTTGTCTGATTTGTTTGTTCACAGTCAACAGAAATGGGGTCCATATGAATTACGATGTGAATTCCCAGCTCATCGTTGATTTTGTGCTCAAGAGCATCAATCACCTCGTGAATTTCAACAACATTGCAGTCATCGGGAACCTCGGCGTGAACAGAGGCAAGAACTCTGCCCGGACCGTAGTCGTGAACAATAAGGTCATGAACTCCAACAACCCCCTCCGCCTCCATAACCGTACTGCGGATTGTTTTTGTAACCTCAGGGTCAGGAGGGGTTCCCAAAAGGAGCCCGATTGTGTCCATTGTAATTCCAAAGCCCGAATAAATTATCATCAGTGACACAAGAGTTCCAACAACACCGTCAAGGGGCGGAAAGTTGATGAACTTTCCTGCAACGGCAGTAACAATTACCGCCGAGGTTGCCACAACGTCATTGAGATTATCCCTTGCGGCAGCCATCACCACCGACGAGTTTATTGCTTTGCCCATTGTGCGGTTGTAGCTGTACATCCACAGCTTCACAGGAACAGAAAGGCAAAGAAATGTCACAAGCCACGGCGAAAGAACCACCGATTCAGGATTAATGACCTTGTTCACCGAGGTTTTGAAAAGCTCAATTCCCACAAGAATGATTATAAACGACACAATCAACGACGAAATATATTCATATCTGCCGTGCCCGAAGGGATGTTCTCTGTCAGGCTTTTTTCGACTGAGCTTTGCGCCGATAATCGTCACAACGGAAGAGCCTGTGTCAGACAGATTGTTGAAGGCGTCCGAAATTATTGCAATGCTGTGCATAACAGCACCAATTCCAAACTTGAGGGCAAAGAGTAAAAAATTGCATATTATACCCAAAACTCCTGCCGCAAGACAAATTTTTGCCCTTGTGTCGGGGTTGGTCATATCGCCGTCCTGGGACAGCTTTTTTAACAGATAATCGGTCAAAAGAACTGACCTCCTTTTACTTTACTTTTTTTACAGATTCAGCACCGAGAATTGCCGAAAGCCCCGGCACGCATTTGTCGCTTTTCACCCACATTGACCTTGGAGCCTGAAGGGTTTCTTTTGTATCTTCAAAATAAATCAAAACAGGAATGCTTCCGTTTGTTCCGCCCAGAACACTCTTCACCTTGTCGAGCTTTTCTTTTTCATCCGACCTGAGCTTGAGATAAAGCTTACCAAAATCAGGGATTTCGGTCTCAAGAATTTCAATTGCTTCAAGTCTGATTTTGGTTGGCTTTTCTTCCTGAACATCAAGATTTCCCTGAAGCAGACAAATGTTCTCTTCTTTAAGAATTGAGTCAAAACGCTTCACCTGGGATGGGAATACCAAAACCTCAATATCTCCCGTCAAATCCTCAAAGGTGATATAGAGCATAAGGTCGCCTTTTTTAGTGAGCTGCTCTCGACGCTTTGAAATCATTCCACCAATTTTCACCTTGTCGTCAGAGCGAAATCTGCCATCCTCGTTTTCGGCAATTTCAAGAATCGTGGTGCTTGAATTCTTCTTTATTACTGTTTCAAGTCCATCCAGCGGATGACCCGAAACATAAACTCCCAGATACTCCTTTTCGGCATTAAGAAGGTCGCGCTTGGGAAGCTCGGGAATATTGGGAAAATCATCCTCAACAGCACCCGAGGACTCCTCCCCGAGCATTCCAAAAATATCAAGCTGACCCGAAACTGCGTTTTTCTGTTCACGGATAGCCGAATCAATCACGATCTCATAAACGCTCAAAAGAACCGAG
>JAZOCL010000094.1:0-3023 GCA_045596485.1 Clostridia bacterium | reverse complement strand
AGGGCTTTGGAAAAAATTGTTGAAGAGGTCAGGATGCTTGCTCAAAACGGCTATATTGAAATTGTTCTCACGGGAATTCACATTGGTTCCTACGGGAAGGATTTAAAGAATGGAACGGGGCTTGTTGATGTCATTGAGGCGGTTTGCGCCGTTGAGGGCATAAAGCGTGTGAGACTGGGCTCTGTGGAGCCTGTGGTCATCACAGAAGAGTTTGTCGAGAGAATTTCAAGGCTTCCCAATCTTTGTCCCCAGTTTCATCTGTCGCTTCAGAGCGGCTGCACCGAAACTCTTATGCGGATGAAGCGCAGATACACCGCCGAAGAATACCGTGCTGCGGTGGAGAGGCTGAGAGAAAAGCTTGAGGATGTTTCAATCACCACAGACCTTATGGTGGGCTTCCCCGGGGAGACCGATGAGGAGTTCGAAAAATCCTATGAGTTCTGCAAAAGCATTGGATTTATGCAGATGCACATTTTCAAGTATTCAATCCGCAAGGGAACTGCTGCCGAAAAAATGGATAATCAGGTTTCTGAGCAGGTGAAGGAGGAGCGAAGCAAAAAAATGCTTGAGCTCAGCGAAAAAATGAAGGATGAGTTTTATGAATCCTTCAAGGGCAGAACTCTTGAGGTTCTTGCCGAGCAAAAGACCCGTGACGGAAGATACCACGCAACAGCCGCAAACTATATGGAGTTTTTGGTTGAAAGCAATGAAAACATTGCAGGAAAGCTTGTGGAGTATAACGTGAAATAGGGGAATGAAGCTTCCTGTCGGTTGACTATCTTTTTCTACAAAACAAAGAACCAAAAGGCCGAAGCCATAGCAACAACCGTAAAAAATGCGGTTATGCCACTTTTTGGTCTTTTTTGTTTCAGCTCAAAAATTGCGTAGCTCAACGAATATACCGAGCTCCACAGCACGGCAATTCCCATAATAATTTTTAAAGCTATAGGCAAGGGAATACACCTCCTAAAGAAATTCTATATGGGTTTTAACTTCTGCAGATTTGTAAAAGCCTTTCCAGTCAAAGCCGTTCCATTGCTCCCAGGTTAAAAAGTCCTTGCGCAGACAGCCGCGCAGGTTCAGTATGTCTGCTGAATTTTTGCGTGAGATGTCAGAAAAAAAGTCGGATACACGTTCTGTAAAAATCTTGTGAGCGTAGGAATACAGCTCGTCAAAGGAGCGGTAGCCCTCAGGGAGAACAGCACCTAAGAATTCTGCCTGAAGCTCCTGAGAAATGGTGATTTGCTGGGTTCTGAGGTCAATGTCAAAGGCTGCCTTTTCGGGAATCGTAATGCGAAAGCTCAGGGTTTCGTCAGCATTATGCTTGTCACGGACAGTTATTGTGCAGTGCTCAATTCCTTTTGTGAGAATGTTGAAAATCATTGCACTGTCACCGTCCATTGCGTGGGTGAGCTCTCCGTTTTTGAAGATTGCCATACCGTATAGAATGGAGCGGTCGGAGGAAATTCGGGAATTATGAGCGCTGAGCCACCCTTTGGTTGAGCTGTCGGCGGGAAAGCTTTGCAGCTCCTTTCCGCTCAGGGCAACGGGCAGAACGGTGTCACGATTTTCGGCAGTTATTTCGTCAACAAAGTCGTGGAGCCGTTTTGTAGGAGCATAGACATTGTTTGAGCGGAGGGATATGAGTTCATAATACTTTGAAGTGTTGGATTCCAGCTCGGGGTTCACACCTTCAAGATATTTGGCTGCAGAATCTGCGGCTACCGCTATTGCGGTGTGCGGTCGGATTTCACGTTCACGCAATAGAAGCTGGGAATGCTCTTCAAGGTCTGAGGCGCTGATTTCTGATGAAAAAACAATGAGCTTGAGGTGTGACATATCCACATTTTTTGAAAGAAAGTTGTTGGTCATATTTTTTGCAATGTAAAAATCAGGAGCCTTCACTTCCAGATTGCTGACGGAGGAATTTTCCTTTGAGCTGCCTTCTTGGCTTGAAGATTTGTCTTCTTCGGCGTTTTCGCTGTCTGCGGTGATTGCCAGAGGCTTTGAAAACTGAAAGGTATAGCTGAAGCTTTCACTTTTGTCCTTGTCAATTGCCAGGGCGACGATATAGGCGGTTTCGTCGATTTCCTTCAGGTCATAACAACCCGAAAAAAGGTATACAGAAATGAGTAGAAGGAGAATTAACGCTTTAGCTTTCATCGGATGAGACCTCCTTTTTTGATTTTGTAATAAAGAAAATTGCTGCTACTGCTGTGAGTGTTGCCGCAGCAACCGGAAGAAAGCGGGCTATTATCCCTGATGACAGCGTGCAGGAAAAGAATATGAGGGCGGATAAGGGAAACAGAACCACCTTCAAAGGGGTTATGCCAAAGACCTCACTCAGTATTTTTGACATAAGGCAGAGGTTGAATGAAAGGACGAACATTCCCCAAAGAGCAGAAACCAGAAGAACAACGGCGTCCACACGCTGAAAAAATCTGCCGTAATAAACCTCCTTCATCAAAAGATAAATAGGGAGCTGCTCCTCTCTTGAAAGCGGATAGGGGATTTTTGCGGTGTAGGTAAGAACCGTTGCAAAGCAAATGAGAATTCCCAAAAGACTGCCAAGAAGAAAGGCAGGGCGGCTTTTGGATGATGACTCTTCGGCAGGACTAATGAAAAACAGCAGCAGTATATCGGAATATAAAAATATTCCCGAAAGTCCTTTGCCCAAGGTGTTTTCTGCAGAGGTGCCCAAAAGGGGAAATAGGTTTTCAAAGTTACATTGCACCAGAACCGAGCCTAAAAGAAGAAGTATAACAACTACAAAAAAAGGAACAAAATGTCTGCCGATTCTGAGCAGACCTTTTATTCCGCCCAAGGCTCCGAGCCCTGCTGCTGTTATGAAAAACAAAGCAACAAACCATTGGGGAGCGGTGGGAAAGGCAACTGCTTTTGCAAATTTTGAGAATTCGTTTAATGTGTGGACTGAGGAAAGGACAAGATACACCAAAAGAATTATCGAAAGAGGATACTGCCCGAAGGAATTCTGTCTGAAGGGGCTGCTTTTTTTACCAAAT
>JAZOCL010000093.1:0-4996 GCA_045596485.1 Clostridia bacterium | reverse complement strand
TTTCTTCCTTCGTTTTTCTTTTGTTTGCTACTGTGATTAACATTGTTCTTGATATATATTTTGTTGCAGGACTCAATATGGGTGTTGGAGGTGTTGCTCTGGCAACAGTTATTGCCCAGATGATTTCTTCGGTTTTATGTTTGATAAAGCTATCAAAGATGAGAGAATATTTTGATTTTGGTCTTAAATATTTTAAACCTAAATGGAACTATGTGAAAACCATTATTAGCCTTGGACTTCCCTCGGGGCTTACACAGGCGATTTTTTCGTCAGCAATGATAATTGTTCAGTCCCTCACCAATCAGTTCGGTGAGCAGTTTATTGCCGCCAATGTTGTTATTATGCGTGTTGATGGCTTTGCGATGATGCCGAATTTTTCATTTGGTATGGCACTCACAACCTATGCAGGTCAGAACGTAGGCGCAGGGCTTTATGACAGAGTGACTCTTGGCGCAAAGCAGGGAACTTTGATTGCTGTTGGCTGTTCAACGGCGATTACGGGCCTTATTTTGCTGTTCGGCAAGTGGTTGATGGGCTTTTTCACCGATACGGCATCGCTTGTTGATATGAGCTATTATCTTATGAAAATTCTGGCGGTTGGATATATCGCTGTTGCGGTGACACAGAGCTTATCCGGAATAATGCGCGGTGCAGGAGACACAATGACACCTATGTGGATTTCTCTTTTGACAACAGTTTTCTTCCGTGTTCCCATTGCCTACGGAATTTCCTATCTCACAAGAACACCAGAGCTTCCCTTCGGGCGTAGTGAATGTATTCAGATTTCACTTCTGCTGTCGTGGCTTATGGGTGCTGTTCTGACGGTGATTTTTTATCGTATAGGCAAGTGGAAAAACAAGGCTATTAAATAATTCTTTCCGGCAAAATAAATATAAAAAAGTACTTGATTTATTTTTTACTTTGTGGTATGATTTTTGAGGTGTCGTTAAGAGGCACAGTACATATTTAATATAATTTAAGTCCTTCGAGTATTTAACCCCGATAGACAAGTTTCTCATCTCGGAAACTTGTCTATATTTTCGGATAAATCTCGTATAGCTTAAAAAATAAAATGACATAAAAAGGAAGCGAAAAAATGAGTATACTTTTATCAGTTTCAATTGCATTGCTTGCAGGCCTTTTGATGACAAGAGCCTTTAAGCCTTTCAAATTGCCGTCGGTAACCGCATATTTGATTGCGGGTATTCTGATTGGTCCATATTGTGTCGGACGTCTTGGAATTGACGGTCTGGGCTTTAACTCTCATGATGCGGTGAGTGCTTTGTCCTTGATTTCAGAGGTTGCTTTGGGATTTATTGCTTTTTCTATAGGTAACGAGTTCAGGCTTGATGATCTGAAAAAGACAGGAAAACAGGCATTTGTTATCGGTATTTTGCAGGCATTGGTCGCAACTTTATTTGTTGATCTTGCGCTTCTTGCAGTTCATCTTATTATGCCTGACAAGCTGACAGTTCCTCAGCTTATTACTTTGGGTGCAATTGCAACAGCAACCGCTCCAGCTGCAACCTTGATGGTTGTTCGTCAATACAAGGCAAAGGGTCCCTTGACAGATATTCTTTTGCCTATTGTTGCTCTTGATGATGCTGTTGGTCTTGTTATTTTTGCGGTTTCATTCGGTATTGCAAAGACTCTGGTTGTGGGACAGATGGATTTGATTTCGATTATCATTAACCCTCTTGTTGAAATTGTTTGCTCGCTTACATTGGGTGCAATTATGGGATGGGTTCTCACTCAGCTCGAAAAAATGTTCAATTCAAACACAAACCGTCTCAATATGACGATTGCTTTTGTTTTTTTGACAGTTGCGCTTTCAATGCTTGATTTCCATATCGGTCCTATTCACATTAGTTTTTCGTCACTTCTGGTTTGTATGATGCTGGGAACAGTTTTCTGTAACATATGTCCTTTGTCAGAGGATTTGATGGGGCAGGCGGATAAATGGACTTCGCCGCTGTTTGCGCTGTTCTTTGTTATCAGCGGCGCTGAGCTTGAACTGAGAGTATTTTCCGACTGGGCAATTGTTGTTATTGGTGTTGTGTACATTATTTTCCGTTCTTTGGGAAAATACACGGGAGCATTCGCAAGTGCAAAAATGGCAAAATGCTCGCCCAATATCTGCAAATATCTGGGAATTACCCTTTTGCCACAGGCGGGTGTTGCTCTCGGTATGTGTGCAACAGCAATGCAGCTTGGTGGGGAAGGAAGCCTCATTAGAAATATTACCCTTTTTGCAGTGCTGATTTATGAGCTTGTAGGTCCGCTTCTCACCAGACAGGCACTTACTGCAGCAGGCGACATCAAGCCTATGTCCGACGAAGTTAAAATGCGTCGCCAGACGAAGCTTGATATGGCGGCAAAAAAGGATAAATAATGCGAAAAAACCGAATACTGACTGGTATTGGGATTTTTGATGAATAGAAATGGGATTCTTGAATGAATATAGCAAAAACTAAATTTATATCTTCATTTGAATACATTAAAGTTTTTTTGAAATGGCTGATTGTTGCGTCCATTGTGGGTGCAGCAGGCGGTGTTATTGGAAGTCTGTTTCATATAGGAATTGAATATGTTACCGAGCTCAGACACCAAAACGGCTGGTTGATTTTTCTCCTGCCCTTTGGAGGACTTGTTATAACAGCACTTTATTCTATTTTTCCGAAAAAAGGCAAAATTGATACCAACCGTGTTCTGGAATCTGTCAGAACAGATGAAAAAGTACCGTTGATTATGGCTCCGCTCATTTTTGCAGGAACAGTATTAACACATCTTTTCGGCGGCTCTGCAGGCAGAGAGGGAGCAGCTCTTCAGCTTGGCGGAAGCCTCGGATATAACATTGGCAAGGTTCTCAGAATGAATAAAAAAGACCTTCATATCATTGTGATGTCGGGAATGAGTGCTGTTTTTGCGGCGCTTTTCGGAACACCCCTTACGGCTGCTTTTTTTGCCATAGAGGTGGTGAGCATAGGGGTTATGCATTACGGAGCCATTGTTCCCTGCGTGATTTCGTCCATTGTGGCACAGCAGATTTCACAGCTTGTTTTTGACATAGAGCCAATGAAAATTGCTGTGGGCAGTATAGGATTATCTTTCGATGCGGCGGCGCGTATTATTGTTTTGGCGATACTGTGCGCTCTTGTGAGCATTCTGCTTTGTATGGCAATCAGGCTGTGCAATAAGTATTCAAAAAAGCTTATTCCCAACAAGTATCTTCGTGTTTTGGCAGGCAGCGCTCTTATAATTCTTCTGACCGTTTGTGTGGGAAATCAGAGGTATAATGGTGCAGGAATGGAGCTGGTTTTCGGCGCGGTAGAATCGGGAACTGCTTTGGCGTTGGATTTTCTCTTGAAGCTGCTGTTTACGGCAATAACTATTGCCGCAGGCTTCAAGGGCGGAGAAATTGTTCCAAGCTTTGTTGTAGGCTCGACCTTTGGCTGCGTTCTGGGCGGAGTTCTGGGTATTGACCCCGGCTTTGCTGCAGCAATCGGTCTTGTGGCGGTTTTCTGCGGTGTTGTGAATTGCCCCGTTGCATCACTTTTGCTGTCAGTAGAGTTGTTTGGTGCGGATTCCGTACTGATTTTTGCACTTGTCTGCGGTATAAGCTTTATGATGTCGGGAAACTTCGGGTTATACAGCAGCCAGAAGATTTTGTATTCAAAGCTGGATGAGGAATATATTGATATTTTTACAAAATAACACAATTTAATAGGATCTCAGTGCTTAGACCGGTATTAATTGTGTCGCAGAAAAAAAGCCGCTTTTGCGGCTTTTTTTCTTAAAACTGTACTGTTAAAAGGACAGAAAGTGTTGTATACTATAAAAAAAGGGAAGGGTGAGACTTGTGGCAGACAGAATATATCTTTGTATTGACCTTAAAAGCTTTTATGCATCGGTTGAGTGTGTTGAACGTGGACTTGACCCTATGACAACCAATTTAATTGTTGCCGACCCCGAAAGAACCGATAAAACCATTTGTCTTGCTGTTACTCCTGCAATGAAAGCATTAGGTGTGAAGAACCGCTGCCGTGTTTTTGAAATTCCAGAGGGCATTGACTATATAATGGCAGAGCCTAGAATGCAGAAATATATTGATTACGCAGCAGAAATTTATGCCATATATCTTAGCTTTGTGTCGAAGGACGACATTCACGTTTATTCCATTGATGAGGTTTTTGTTGACGTGACGGACTATCTGTCAATGTACCGTATGACGGCTAAGGAGCTTGGACAGGCAATGATGAAGGCAGTTTTTGAAAAGCTTGGAATCAGAGCCACCTGCGGCGTGGGGACAAATCTTTATCTTGCAAAGGTTGCCCTTGATCTAACCGCAAAGCATTCTGCAGATTTTGTGGGATTTCTTGACGAAGAGCTGTATCGTAAAAACCTTTGGAGCCACAGACCTATAACCGATTTCTGGAGAGTGGGCAGAGGAACGGCACGAAGCCTTGAAAAAATGGGAATATATGATATGGGCGCCCTTGCCGCCTGCAACGAGGAGCTTCTTTACAAGAAGTTCGGGATTGATGCGGAGCTTTTGATTGACCACGCATGGGGCAGAGAGACCGCCACCATGGCTGACATAAAGATGTATAAGCCAAAAACCAACTGCCTCACAAGCGGACAGGTGCTTATGTGCGACTACAGCTTTGAAGACGGCGAAATTATTGTGAAAGAAATGATGGATTCATTATGTCTTGAAATGGTGGAAAAGGGGGTTGAGGCAAAGTCGGTGACCTTGTATGTGGGATATTCGAACAGCCTTAAAATTGAGCCTGCAAGAGGGAGCATAGGCACCGATTCTCCTACAAGTGCAGACGCTGTGTGGATTCCCCTGATAACCGAGCTTTATCGCAAGATTGTAAACCCTGAGTACCCCATACGACGTGTGAATATTTCGTGCAACAATGTGACCGAGGAGCAAAGGGAATTTCGGCAGCTAAGCCTTTTTGACGAGCCCGAAAAGGTTGAAAAGAACCGT
>JAZOCL010000092.1:0-8904 GCA_045596485.1 Clostridia bacterium | reverse complement strand
TTTTCAGGTCAAGATATTCGGTGCTCCAGTCATCTTCGGTTGCAGGAATGGCAGATGGATAAATCTTGCACACCGAATCATCGCCTGTGGTTTCAACACCCTTTTCTTCGAGTGCCCGAAGGATTTTTGGCAGAAATTCTGTCGCAACGGCTCTGTGAACCAAAAGCTTTTCTTCGGCGTTGCAAACCGAGGGGCGTGAGGTTTTTGCGTTGATTATAATGCTTTCTGCCATATTGAGGTCGGCACTTTTGTCAACAAAGACGTGACAGTTACCCGTTCCTGTTTCGATGGCAGGGACAGTGGCATTTTCGACCACGCTGCGAATCAGCCCTGCGCCGCCGCGGGGGATGATTACGTCAAGGTAAGCATTGAGCTTCATAAGAGCAAGAGCACTTTCACGACTTGTGTCTTCAACCAGATTCACACAGCCCGAAGGCAATCCTGAGGCTGCAAGGGCGTCACAGATTACCTTTGTGATTGCCATACTTGAGGCGTGGGCTTCTTTGCCGCAGCGAAGAATGCAGGCGTTGCCCGACTTTATGCAAAGGGCTGCTGCATCTGCTGTGACGTTGGGACGGGCTTCGTAAATTATGCCCACAACCCCCAGAGGAACACGCATTTCGCCGATATGCAGACCGTTGGGACGCTTGAATTCGCCTGTTACCTCGCCGATTGGGTCGGGGAGCTCTGCTATTTGGCGGATACCCTCTGCCATAGCGGCAATCCTTGCATCGGTCAGAGTGAGACGGTCAATGAGACCCTCTGAAATTCCGTTTTTGCGTGCAGCGTCAATATCCTTGCGGTTTTCGGCAAGGATATATTGTGAATTTTCAGCAAATGCCTCTGCAATTTTATATAGAGCGGCATTCTTGACGTTTGTGCCTGCTGCTGCCAGAACAGCGGCGGCGTCTTTTGCCGCTTTTCCTTTGATGATAAGTTCTTCCATCGTTTTCACCTCGTATTTTTGTTTTGTGATTTCCCTGCGGACAGTCGGGGACACCTGTCCCTACAAATATTTCTTTTTGTTACATCTCGATTTATACTCTGCCTATATGCTTGGTTTGGCTGATGTCAAAGCTTTTTGCGGTGTAGCCTTCAAGGTAGTCAAGAAGAGCTGCGGGTTCAGAAAAGCTTTCATAAAGCTCTAAGGATGCAGGTCTCATAAAATGAAGATCGGACGTGCGCTTTAAAAGCTCCTCAAGAGGGTCGAAATAGCCAAGAGTGTTGAGAATTGCAATGGCTTTTGGGTGACGGTCCAGCTGCTTGAGAGTCAGGATTTCAAAGAATTCCTCATATGTGCCGATTCCGCCGGGAGTCATAATGAAGGCATCGGCACTTTCTTCCATTATCTGCTTGCGTTCACGCATAGTTTCGGTGCAGATAAACTCGGTGCACTTTTCATAAAGCACACCATCCACCTCAAAAAAGGAGGGGGCAATGCCCACAATTTTGCCGCCGCCTCTGGTCATCCCCCGAGCCACTGCACCCATAAGACCGTGTGCGCCGCCGCCGTAAACCAGAGAATGTCCGCGCTTTGCCATTTCTTCACCCAGAAGCTCACCGGCTTCGATGTATCTTTTGTCAATTGCATCACTTGATGCGCCGTAAACACATATATTCATAAATTTTGTTACCTCCGTTTTGAAAGTATATGCACATTGTAGCATATATGTGATAGAAAATCAATTGACTATTTTTGAAAAATGGAGTATAATGTCTCTTTGGAGGCGTAGAATTATGGCAACAAAGGAAAATATATACGCAAAAATGGGTATATGTGATGAGGTTTTTCAGTTCGGCGAAAAAATCATCCAGAGCCTTGAAGAAAGATTTAAGAATATAGATGAAATTGCAGAATTCAACCAGATGAAGGTGATTTCGGCAATGCAGAAAAACCGTGTGGATGCGGCTTGCTTCAATGAGTCTACGGGCTACGGCTATGACGATGTGGGACGAGATACCCTTGAAAGGGTGTATGCGGACTGCTTTAATTGCGAGGATGCTCTGGTGAGACCGCAGATTACCTGTGGAACTCACGCCCTGGCGCTTGCACTCAGCGCAAATCTGCGCCCCGGTGACGAGCTGCTTTCGCCTGCGGGGAAACCATATGATACCCTTGAGGGGGTTATTGGCATACGACCCACAACGGGCTCCCTTGCGGAGTATGGCGTTACTTACCGTCAGGTTGATTTGCTTCCTGACGGAGGTTTTGACTGGGAAGGCATTAAAAATGCCATAAACGAAAAAACCAGACTTGTTACAATTCAGAGGTCAAAGGGCTATCAGACCCGAAGAACCTTTTCGGTAAGTGAAATTGCAGAAATAATTAAATTTGTAAAGAATATAAAGCCCGACTTAATCTGTATGGTGGACAACTGCTACGGAGAGTTTGTTGAAAGGACAGAGCCTCCTGATTTTGGCGCGGATATGATTGTGGGCTCCCTTATCAAAAATCTTGGCGGCGGACTTGCGCCTTCGGGCGGATATATTTGCGGAACAACAGAGTGCGTTGAGCGCTGTGGTTACCGTTTGACCGCTCCGGGACTTGGCAAGGAAGTGGGCACAAATATGGGGCTTATGAGACATTTCTATCAGGGGCTTTTTATGGCACCTACGGTTGTTGCAGGGGCGCTGAAGGGCGCAATTCTTGCGGCAAATATTTATGAGAGACTGGGTTTTCGCACTGTTCCTGACGGAAAGGAATCAAGGCACGATATAATTCAGGCGGTTGAGCTTGGAAGTGCCGAGAGGGTTATTGCCTTTTGCAAGGGTATTCAGGCGGCGGCACCTGTTGACAGCTATGTTACACCTGTTCCGGGAGATATGCCCGGCTATGAGTCACAGGTTATTATGGCGGCAGGAGCTTTTGTGCAGGGCTCGTCAATTGAGCTCAGCGCTGATGCACCCCTTCGGGAGCCCTATGCGGTTTATTTTCAGGGCGGCATAACCTGGTATCACGCAAAGCTTGGGATTCTTATGTCGGTACAGAAAATGTTGGAAGCCAAGCTTATTGATATTAAAAAAATAAAATCTTTGGAGGAATAAATTATATGTGGTTGATTTTAGCAATTATTGCAATGCTTTGCTGGAGCGGCTCTGACTTCTTCAGCAAGCTGGGCTCAAAGCCCTCGGATAAGTACAGTCATTGGAAGATGGTTATTGCCGTTGGTGTTGTTATGGGCATTCACGCAATCTATGAGATTGCAACGGGAACTGCCATAACATTTATGGACATAATCTATTATCTGCCTGCATCGGCAATGTACATACTTTCTATGATTTTTGGTTATGTGTCACTCAGATACATTGAGCTTTCGGTATCTTCGCCCATCTGCAATTCATCGGGTGCTGTGGCTGCTGTTCTGTGCTTTTTGGTTCTGGGACAGACTGTTGACGGACTTTCTACAATAGGTATTGTGATTGTGTCGCTGGGGGTTGTGCTTCTCGGCTTTGCAGAATATACCGAGGACGACGAGGCAAAGGCGCGCCGCCAGCTGAAGGCAAACAGAAAATACACAAAGAGCGTTCTGGCAATTTTGCTTCCTGTGCTTTATTGCTTTATTGATGCTTTGGGAACCTTCTTTGATGCAGTTATCCTTGAAGAAGGAAACACCTTTATGACAAACATTTTCCACTATATGGATGAGGATGTTGCAAATGTGGCATATGAACTGACCTTCCTGTTTATGGCGGTTATTGCGGCAATTTATGTTTTTGTAATCAAAAAGCAGAAGCTTATCGGCGTTAAGGATGAAGCCCCCAAGGGAATTGCGGCTATCTGTGAAACTGCGGGACAGTTTGCATACATATATGCTCTTGCTGCAAATGCGGTGGGAGCGGCTCCGATTATTTGTGCATACTGCGTTGTTTCGGCAGTGTGGAGCTCGATTTTCCTCAAAGAGAGACTTTCGTGGAAGCATTATGCATCTTTGGTTGCGGTTATTGCAGGAATACTTATTATGGGTATTGCAGAAGGTCTTGCGGAGCTTTAGAATGGTTATAAAGAAACCCCCGTTGGCAAAGCCAATGGGGGTTTTGGTTTTATTTGAAAATTAATAATTTTCCTTCTTGATTTCGAAGTATGCCTGAGGGTGGAAGCAGGTGGGGCAAACCTCGGGAGCGGCTGTTCCCATTGCGATGTGTCCGCAGTTGCGGCATTCCCAAATCTGAACGCCACTCTTTTCAAATACGGCCTTTGTTTCAACGTTGTTGAGAAGAGCACGGTATCTTTCTTCGTGAGCCTTTTCGATTGCAGCAACAGCACGGAACTGTGCAGCAAGCTCGGTGAAGCCTTCTTCTTCGGCATCCTTTGCCATATTTTCGTACATATCTGTCCACTCGTAATTTTCGCCTTCGGCAGCGTGGAGAAGATTTTCGGCGGTATCGCCAAGCTCACCAAGGTGCTTAAACCACAGCTTTGCGTGTTCCTTTTCGTTTTCGGCTGTTTTCAGAAACAGCTCGGCAATCTGTTCGTAGCCTGCCTTCTTTGCAACGGATGCAAAATATGTATACTTGTTTCGTGCCTGTGATTCACCGGCAAAGGCCTCCCACAGGTTTTTTTCTGTTTTTGTTCCTGCATAAATGTTCTTTCCCATAATTAAAGCCTCCTTAAATTCCAAAATATGGTATAGCTTTATTGTATCACAAAAACGCTTGTTGTCAAGTGCGGCTATAAAAAATATCATATAGATGTTTCGATTTGTTTAGCCGAAATTCCCACGCCCAAAGGCATATTTTGTTAAAAAAAGACTATTCCGAAGAATAGTCTTTTTTGGAGGCGCCACCCGGATTTGAACCGGGGGATAGAGCTTTTGCAGAGCTTTGCCTTACCACTTGGCTATGGCGCCATATTTGGTTTTTAGAACAAAAGGACGCGGAATCTTGCGTCCTTTTGTCTTTGGTTGGAGCGGAAGACGAGATTCGAACTCGCGACGTTCACCTTGGCAAGGTGACGCTCTACCACTGAGCCACTCCCGCATAATTTAGTATATTCACTAATCCAAAAAAAGTGAATGGTGCCTCCGGGCGGAATCGAACCACCGACACGAGGATTTTCAGTCCTCTGCTCTACCAACTGAGCTACAGAGGCATATAGCCTGGAAACTTGTTTTATACAGAGGAAGCCTTGCAGCTTCCTCTATATAAAATGTGGCGATCCGGATGGGGCTCGAACCCACGACCTCCAGCGTGACAGGCTGGCATTCTAACCAACTGAACTACCGGACCGTATGTGGAGGGCACAATAGGGCTCGAACCTATGACCCTCTGCTTGTAAGGCAGATGCTCTCCCAGCTGAGCTATGCGCCCACATACTGTGCTAATTCCTAAATCAGCGACAGCTGATATTGTATCACTATAATATGCAAAAGTCAATAAAAATATTTTCGATTATTCGTAATTATATTAAGTTATCTAGGCGAAATCTTTTAAATTCTTTTGAATTCTCAGAAAAACGCCGTTTTTTGGAATAAAGACAGGGGATGTCCTTACAGTTTTTTGGGACAGAGGTGTGCTATGGGGCATTCTCCGCATCGGGGCTTTCGGGCATCGCAGAACTCTCTTCCGTGGAGCACAAGCTGATGACAGAAATGTGACTGAACCTCAGGTGGAACGATTTTGAGAAGATCCATTTCGATTTTGAAAGGATCCTTGTTTGTGGTGAAGCCCATTCGGTTTGAGAGCCTTGTTGCGTGGGTGTCCACAACTATTCCCGGAATTCCGAATATGTCGCCCAGCACCAGATTGGCGGTTTTTCTGCCAACCCCCGGAAGGGTGAGAAGCTCATCCATGGTTTGCGGCACTTCGCCGCCAAAATCGGAAATTATTTTTTTGCAACAGGCAATGATATTTTTTGTTTTGTTGCGGTAGAAGCCTGTTGAGTGAATCAGTGATGAAAGCTCGTCGGGGTCGGCTTCTGCAAAATCATAAACAGTTTTGTATCTTTGGAATAGAGCAGGGGTCACAAGGTTGACCCTTGCATCGGTACACTGTGCCGCCAGCTGTGTGGCAACGAGAAGCTGCAGAGCCGAGGTGTAGTCAAGAGTGCAGTCTGCATCTTTATAAATCCTGTCAAATATTTCTATAATATTCAGCACACGCTGACGTTTTTTTTCAAGATTTTCCCTCATTTTTCATTATCCCTCTTGCATTAATCTTTGATTTATAGTATAATTAGCTTCGATTAGGCTATTATTAAAAACATTATACAGCAAAATATGTTTTTTGTAAACATCAGAGGAGGAATTTGAAATGTTTGAGCTCAGAAATGTAGCAAAGGTTGACCCTGAAATTGCTGCTGCTATCGGACAGGAAATCGGAAGACAGAGAAGCAAAATAGAGCTTATTGCTTCAGAAAACTTTGTTAGTCCTGCGGTTATGGAGGCAATGGGAACACCCCTTACAAATAAATATGCAGAAGGCTATCCCGGAAAGCGTTATTACGGCGGATGTGAATATGTTGACGTGGTTGAGGAGCTGGCAAGAGAACGTGCAAAGGAGCTCTTTGGTGCGGAATTTGCCAATGTTCAGCCCCACTCGGGTGCACAGGCAAACCTTGCTGTGTTCTTTGCAACAATGGAGCCCGGCGACACATACCTTGGGATGAATCTTGCTCACGGAGGTCATCTCAGTCACGGTTCACCTGTAAATATTTCGGGTAAGTACTTCAATGTTGTTCCCTACGGCGTTGATGACGAAACTCACAGAATCGACTATGATGCACTTCGCAAGCTTGCAATTGAAAACAAGCCCAAGCTTATCCTGGCAGGTGCGAGTGCTTATGCCCGTGAAATTGACTTTGCAAAGTTTCGTGAAATTGCGGACGAGGTTGGTGCATATCTTATGGTTGATATGGCGCACATTGCAGGGCTTGTGGCAGCAGGTCTTCATCCGAACCCCGTTCCCTATGCAGATTTTGTGACAACAACCACACACAAGACTCTTCGTGGCCCCAGAGGCGGTATGATTCTCTGCAAGGAAAAGTACGCACAGATGATAAACAAGGCGGTATTCCCCGGAAATCAGGGTGGCCCCCTTATGCACGTTATTGCAGCAAAGGCTGTATGCTTTAAGGAAGCTCTTTCGCCGGAATTTAAGGAATATCAGATGCAGGTTAAAAAGAATGCTGCGGCACTTTGTGACGAGCTGATGAAGCTTGGCATAAGCATTGTTTCGGGCGGAACAGACAACCACCTTATGCTTGTTGACCTTTCGAAGAAGGGCTTGACCGGCAAGGAGGTTGAACACAATCTTGACGAAATCGGTATCACAGCAAACAAGAATACAATTCCCAACGACCCTCAGAGCCCCTTTGTTACAAGCGGTCTTCGTCTTGGTTCGCCTGCGGTTACCACTCGCGGCTTCAAGGAAGAGGATATGAGAGAGGTTGCAAGGATTATCAATATGGTAATCTGTGACTTTGAGGCAAACAAAGCGGAAGCTGCAAAGCGTGTGGACGCACTTTGCAAAAAGTACCCCCTTTATGAGTAACCCTTTGGCAGACAGGCTCAGACCTCAAAGCCTTTCTGAGGTGGTGGGTCAAAGCCATATTATAGGAAAGGGAAAGGTGCTGACAGAGGTTGCGGAGTCGGGAAAGCTCCCCAATATGATTTTTTATGGTCCGTCGGGTGTAGGAAAGACAACGGTTGCCAATATTCTGGCAAAGGCCTGCAACAAAACTCTGTTCAAGCTCAATGCAACAACGGCATCGGTTAGCGATGTCCGTGAGGTTTGCGCTCAGACAGAAACCCTAAACGGTCAGGGTGGAATTCTTTTGTACCTTGACGAGATTCAGAACTTTAACAAAAAGCAGCAGCAGTCGCTGCTTGAATACATTGAAAACGGAAGCATCACCCTGATTGCCAGTACAACGGAGAATCCGTATTTTTATGTTTATAATGCGGTGCTCAGCCGCAGTGTGGTTTTTGAGTTCAAACCAGTATCGGCAAAGGATATTGCAAAGGCGCTTAGGAGAGCCCTTGCGGAGCTCTCAAAGGAATTCGGCGAGATTTCGGCAGAGGATGACGCTCTCACTCACCTTGCTGAGATGGCAAACGGTGATGTGCGCAAGGCTCTCAATTCTTTGGAGCTTGCGGTGATTTATTCAAAGCCTGACAAGGACGGAAGGCTCTGCATTGATATGGCTGCAGCTGAGCAATGCACCCAAAGAAAAGCCTTTCGCTATGACAAGTCGGGGGACAGCCAGTATGATGTTATGAGTGCTCTGCAAAAGTCAATCAGAGGCTCTGACCCCGATGCGGCGGTGCATTATCTGGCGAGACTTATTGCGGCAGAGGATTTGCAGACGGCCTGCAGACGGCTTATGGTTATTGCGGCTGAAGACATCGGGCTTGCCTATCCTATGGCAATTCCCATTGTGAAGGCCTGTGTTGACAGCGCTTTGATGCTTGGTCTCCCTGAGGGAAGAATTCCCCTTGGCGATGCAGCGGTGCTTTTGGCAACGGCTCCCAAGTCGAATTCGGGGCACCTGGCACTTGATGCGGCTCTTGCCGACATTGAGTCTATGGATACGGGAGAAATTCCCAGACAGCTCCAGAACAAGCATTATGACGGCGAGGGTGACGTGAAAAAGGGTCAGCATTACCTTTATCCTCACGACTACCCAAATCATTATGTGGAGCAGCAATATCTGCCTGACAGAATCAAGGATAAGAAGTATTATGAATACGGCACCAACAAAACAGAGCAGGCGGCTAAGGAATATTGGGATAAGATAAAGAAAATAAATTTATAATGGTGAAAAATTGCATCAAAGATGCAATTTTTTTGCTTTCTGGAGACTTTTTGCTACGCACAAACTTCGCCTTCCGGTGTACACCAGTATACCTTCGGGTACTCCAAAGCTACGGCTTTGGCTCAGTTTGTGCGTTCCGAATTGGTTTTACC
>JAZOCL010000091.1:0-35299 GCA_045596485.1 Clostridia bacterium | reverse complement strand
CATATCCGTCCAATATTCATAATGGTGGCGATTGCGGCCCTTATGGTGCATCCAGGCTTCGCTGTAGCCCTTTTCTGCCCGCTCTGCGGTATTGGGGCTGCGGTCGCCCTGATAATACTTTGCGCCGCTAAGAAATTCCGTGGGGCTGTATTTTGACAGATCGTGGGTCAGCCCCTGCCAGATCAACCCTACGCAAAAGCAGCCCTTCATCACCAAAAAGCGGTGGTATGTAATCGTCTTAAAATGCTTCCACGCCTTCATTGCTTCATCCTTCTTTCCGCCTTGATTATAGCAGAAGCGCCGGATAAATGCAAGAGCGGCGCACCTTGAAAAGGGTGCGCCGCCGGGAATTTTAGTTGCACTCTGCTACCAGAGGACCTGCCAGCTCGCTTAAATAGAAAAGTCTGCCGGGCAAGGTAGGGATATAAGTAGAGGTAATGTGGGTATCAGGACCGTAGTGCAGGGGGGTGAGGAAGCTCATTCCCTGCCAGCCCATACCGCGACCCAATGCTCCGTTACAGCCACCGATTGCATAATCAGCTGTTGCAAGGTTTCTCTGGCTTTCAGGGATTGTCAGGTCGCCCAGCCTGTTGAAGAATGCCTGCTTCATACTGTATTCAAAGGATGCGGGAATGCTTGAATCAAGAGTGTTGCCCTCTGAGTCTGACCATTCGTCCATATTGAATGTGTAAACGTGTTTGCAGTCAACCTTCCAGTATGTGAGGAAGTAAACCAACCACTTATACATTCCCATAGGTCCTACGGGAAGAATCATTGCAAGCTTTTTGCCTTCGTCCTTTGCAAGCTTAATCTGCATAGCAATTTCGTGACCCATAAGAGTGTCGAAGTCGTTGATGTTTTCACATTCAACAGGGCTGAAACTCTCGTTCCAAAAATCCTCACGGGCTACGCCCTTTTTGTAGCATTCGTCAATCTTCTTGATGTCCCAACCCTTGGGAAAGAAGCCTTCACAAAGGCTGCACTGTACTGTGCTCAAAAAATCCTTTTTTTGTCCTCCTAAAATTATTGTTTATTTACAAAATCCAAAATTTTTTCGTATGCTTTGATGCCTGTGGTAGCACCCTTTGCCATTACGCAATGAGCACCTGTTCCGTTGGCAAACTTCACGCAGTCCTCAACTCACAGTCTCTTGCAAAGGCTGCCAGAAAGCCTGAGCAGAAGCTGTCGCCTGCATCTGTGGTGTCAACTGCGGTAACACCCTTGCGGCAGGGGAAAATCTGTCCCGATTTCTCGAGGCTCGACGCAAAAATGCACCGCGGCTTCCCATTTTGACCACAACGTTTTTGACACCTCGGCTAAAGAATACGTCGGCGATTTCTTCGATGTCTTCCTTGCCTGCAATGCATACAGCCTCGTCAACGCTGGGTATAAAGTAATCTATGTAGGGCATTGACATATCAAGGAGCTCACCCCATCTGCCGCTTGCATCCCAGCAAACATCCAAAAAGGTAGTCTTGCCCATTTTCTTACATTTTTTCAAAAACTCCATTGTTTCTGCACCGTCAAAGGTATCCAGAAGGAAGGAACCTGTCACAAAAACAAGGTCGCAATCCTCAACCAGTGAGTAGTCAATGTCCTTTTCAGAAAATACTGCGTTTGTACCTACGCAGTGGAAGAAGGAGCGCTTACCCGTCGTGTCCAGCATAAGAACGGATGCCGAGGTTTGAACACCTTCGTCGGTTTTGAGACCGGCGGTGTTTACACCTGCTGTTGCCAGCTTGTCACGAAGAAAGCTTCCAAAAATATCGTTGCCCACTTTTCCTATCATAGTGGTTTCAATGCCTAATTTTTTAAGGTTATAGAGGCGGTCATTGCGTTACCGCCGTTGTGCAAAGTGATTGAGTTTATCTGGAGCAACAGGCCTTTTTCGGGATAAGCCGTTATCGGCTCCACAATTACGTCTGCAACCAGAATTCCGACACAAGCAACTTTTTTCATTATGGCAACATCCTCCGTACAGTAGGATTAGGATATACCATGCACTGTGCAAACGCCTCGGCGTACTGTGCACCGCATTGGTATCCGCGGTATTTGGAGATTGTCTTTACCATATCAGCAAAGTCAATATTGTCGTGCTCTCTCATCCACTTGAGCTGGCTTTCGTGACATTCGAGCATTTCAAGTTTTAAGTCAATTTCGTCGGTAATATCCACATATTCGGTGGGGAGAAATTCGTTTCCGCCAAGGTTGTCCATATAGAATATGGGCGTAACCTGTGAGGGAGTCATAACCCCTGATTTATAATGGGGAACACTTGCAGTGAAGGCAGCGTCAAAAACAAGATTGCTCACCGCAACATGGTCGGGCATATAATCGTTGGGAGCGTGGGTTATGATGAAATCGGGCTGAGCCTCGCGGATAACATCCACAACCCTGTCTCGGTGTTCCTTGTTCTGGTGATAGACCACAAGGTCACCAATGTCGCAGGTAACAACCTTGATGCCTGCAAGGGAGCCTGCCTTCTTTGCCTCGTTGGCACGGATAACCCGCAGCTCGTCGGGTGGAATAACAACGTGCCCCATATTGCCGTTGCACACGTGACAGACAGTAACATTATCGCCGCGTTTAACGCATTTTGCCAGCGTTCCGGCACAGTTGATTTCTATATCGTCAGGATGACATCCGATAGCTAATACGTTCATTGAATATTTTCCTTTCTTATGTTATCTTGTTTTACATTAATATGAAAAATAATAAAAACTAAATGCCAAATCGCACACATAAGGTATATTTTTACTATATTTCATTATAATTTTTTTAAAGGTCTTCAATTGCCTTTTGTGAGCAGATGGCGCCACAGCAGATTACGCCCCATTTAACCTTCATAATTACATTCTCCCTTTTATAAACGGGAATCAAGCCGATGGGGAAACCCATCGGCGAATTGTTTACTTGTCTGCATTTCGGCAACAGATTTTAAAATTATGACAGCCACATATTCATGCTGCTCTTGAGGTATGAGAGACATTCTAAGGAAGAAGAATCTTGTGCTTCTTTGCAAGGCCCATAAAAATTATGAATTACGATTTATTCATCGCTTGAAATAATTTTAGCAGATTATAGAATATCTGTCAAGACAAAGTTGCGTTGACAGAGATTTTTTTAAATGGTATAATTCTCTGGGGTGAGAGAATGAACAAAGTAGTGGGAAATTCCCAACTGATACAAAAAATGAACAGACTTAAGGTGCTCAAATACATAAGAAGAAATCCTGATGTTGCACGCCGCTTGATTGCTCGTGAAACAGGTCTTTCCATGGCATCGCTCACGAATATAACCTCATATCTGCTTGATGCCGGACTTCTTGTCGAGAACGGAACTGAAAAGGCAGAGCGTGTGGGCAGAAAGGGAACTCTTCTCAGATTTCGAGCGGATACCTTCGGGATGATATGTATTCTTTTGAATATTGATTCGGTGAACATTTCTTACACCGACCTTGAGGGAGAAATTATAACCAGAATCCGTGTGAACGTCAGCGAGCTTCAGCCCAATAAGGTGGTTGAGCTTGTGCGCAAAAATGTAGCGTCTTTGGTTAGTGAATACGGAAGACAAAAAATTCTTGGAATCGGCGTTGCGGTTACAGGTATGGTTCTGGAGGACAGCCGCTTTGTGGCGTCTGCCAGCCTGAAGTGGAAGGAGTTTGACCTGAAGGCAATTCTTGAGAAGGAAACGGGGATTCCTGTGTTTGTTGAGAATGTTTCGCTTTTGAAGGCGGTTTGGTATTTCTGCTGCGGAAGATGGATTGAAAAGAATAATATGTTGCTTATTGACCTTGAAAACGGTATTGGTGCCAGCCAGTTTTATCACGGCGAAATTAACCGTGCAATGCTGGGCGAAATCGGGCATACCACCGTGGAAAAGGACGGCGAACTATGCTTTTGCGGAAACCGCGGTTGTCTTGAGACTATGTGCTCAGAGCAGAGAATAATCAAGCTTTTTGAAGAGCAAGGCGGCGAGAGCGGAGCGAGCCTAGAATATATCTCAAGACGGTTCAACGAGGGCGACAGGGCGGCAAGGACCGCAGTTGAGGAATGCGGAAGGTATCTGGGAATCGGTCTTGCCAATCTTGTGAACCTTTGCAAGCCTATGGCAATTGTTATACATATGGGTTCATATGTGAACATTCGTCCGCTGATTGAATGTGCGGTGAAGGAAATGAAAAGCCGTGCCTATCCTGCGCTTTTGCAGGATCTTGAAATCCGTGAAGTAAACGTAACCGAGGAGAACACAGTGAAGGGGGCTGCCTTCAATCTCTGTGACAGACTTTTTGATATTGAATACACGGGGAATATTGTAGAGTAGGATATGCAAGGGACTGCTGCATTTTTTTATGCGGCAGCCCCTATTTTTTCTGTATGCGCCAGGGGGGTGGAGCCTGTTATCTGTTTGAACTGACGAAAAGGCGGCAATTGAATACTGATTTTAGTTGACTTGAGGACTTTGTTATGATAAAATAGCACCCAAGAGGTGTTCAATATGAAAAAATTTGGATGTGCACAGTTTACGGTTGTGTTTGCGCTGATATGTGTTGTTCTTTTTGGAGCAATGTTTTTTGTAATTAACAATCTTCTGGACGGAATCCTTCAGGATCAGGTGCTCTCGGAGCTGACGAAATATGAGGATTGTGTGGAGTTCGAAACCAATGACAAGACTGACTATGTGACCTTTCGCAAGTATATTTTTGGTGACAGGGTGATCGAAGCCATCGACGAAAGCTCATTTCTGAAGCCTGTGACCGATGCGGATGTTGAAGAAATTCTCACCCACCTTGACCACTATGAGGGATGGATTGAAAAAAAGAGCTATGCCGACTATGACTTCAGCCGCGACGCAATCAGTGAGGGCGATTGGTTCTATCTCAAAAACAAAGAAACCTTTGAAGTCTACCAAGGTCTGCCTGACAAGCTTTCTGCATACACGATTTATTATTTCGATGCAGAAACAAAAACACTCTATTATATGGGATATAATATATGACGAAGGGGAGCGGAGACGCTCCCTTTTTTAGTGATTTTCTAAATCTTCACCGTTTGGAAATTCCTCTTCGCACATATCAAGATACATCTCCTCGACATCAATTTGTGCTTGCTGAAGCTTTTCAATTGTCTCTGCAATTTGGTTAAACAGTTTGTGGTATAGTTTTTCGTAATCGGGCATAAAACATTCACTCCTAAACAAAAAAAGATGTGCCGCCGAAGCGACACATCTAAAAAACGTAACGCTTCGACTTGTTCTGCGACAAACAATTGAACTCATTCACAGAGGAATAAGGGTGTCGAAGCTACGCTTTTTACGTAGTTTTTCACCTCTGTAAATGAATTATTCAATTGTTTGTCGCAAAGAATACTATATCACAAAATTATTAAAATGTCTATATTTTTTGAAAAGAAAGGAAGTTTTTGAGCCTGTTTCTCTTTTGTTCTTGGCTTGGTTATTTGACAATACGGTCTCAATTGTGATATAATTAATTTGCATTTGCTTGGAATTTGGACGCAGGAAAAAGCTCGGGATAGGGAGAGCCTTTCACGGGAAAGCAGAGGTTTTGCGTATGAAAAAACTTTTCAAAAAATATCGTGAAATGATTTTGTATATGGCGTTTGGTGCCATCACGGTTGCGGTTAATTTTTTTGCATATTTGCTGATGTCGAAAATAAATGACAATACGGCGGTTGATACGGCGGTGGCACTTGTTGCGTCCATTGTTGTGGCTTATATCACAAACCGCACAATGGTTTTCAGAAGTGAGCATCACGGGGCAAAGGCGGTTTTTCTGGAATTCCTTTCATTCCTGTCGTGTCGGTTGATTTCGGGCATTGGGGACATAATAATTATGGTGGTTTTTGTTGACTTCTTTCACCAAAATGACCTTGTTGTGAAAATGTGTTCAAATGTATTTGTGATTATTTTTAATTATGTTGCCAGTAAATGGCTGATTTTCAGGAGTAAATAGACTGCGGAGGATTTTATGAAGCGTCGGATTTTGTCACTTATTTTAGTGTTTATAATGATTTTTTCGGTGTCGGTTTTCGGCGAGAGCCCAAACACCGTCAAGGTTCCTGCCCTGATGTATCACTCGGTGAGTGAGGGCAATACCAATGCAATTATTTCGCCCGAGAATTTCAGAAAGCATCTTGAGACAATTCGTGACAATGGCTTTACGCCTGTGTCGCTTGGTGAGCTGATTGCTTATGTGGATTTTGGCACACCGCTTCCCGAAAAGCCTGTGCTTATTACCTTTGACGACGGCTATCTCAACAACTATACAGAGGCTTTTCCAATTATTCAGGAGTTTGGCTTCAAGGCAACGATTTTTGCCATTGTGAGCTCGGTGGGCAAGGATACCTACAAGGGAACAACCCACAAAATGAATTCGCATTTTTCCTATGAGCAAGCGAGAGAGATGATTGCGTCGGGGCTTGTTTCCGTTCAGAGCCACACCTATGATATGCACCAATGGGCTGCATTTGAGGGCTCGGTGAAGCAACCGCGAGAAACGGTTCTGCGTCTTGAAAACGAAAGCCTGCTTGACTATATCACACACTTCGAGGGAGACTTTCTTGCGGGAAAAACTCTAATTGAAGATGAGCTCGAACAAAGCCTTTTGGGCTTTGCCTATCCTTTGGGAAAATACAACGCCATTACCGATTTCATTTTGAAAAAGAATGGCGTGAGAGTTACGGTGGCAACAACCACGGGACAGAATTATGTGAAAAAGCTTGACCCGAACAGCCTGTATAATCTGAATCGTCACAATATTTATGACGGTATCAGCACAAAACAGCTGCTCGATTGGCTCAATGAGGACTGATTATGAAGAGATTAACGGCTATTTTTCTTTTAATTTGTATAATACTTTCGGGGCTTACCGTATATGCCGCAGATGTGGCAAAAAAATACACGGTGACCTATTATTCCGATGCGGATGAGGAATTTTTTTTCGTGGAGCTGATGACAAAAACCGCATCTACGGTTCACACGGTTATCAAGGACGTTCCCCAAAAAGAGGGTTACGTTTTTCAGGGATGGAGAAATTCGCAGTCAAATGAGCTTTTGCAGGCGGGACAGAGCATAAAAATTTCGGAAGCTACAGATATTTTTGCTCAATGGAAGCGAGAAAATGCAAGGGTACTGACTTTTTTGGACAGCGGCGAGGAAATTCTTCCAAAGCAGATTGTTCTTGAAGCTACCGCAACGATTTCGGAGCTTGTTCCAAAGCAAACCGGCAGAATTTTTGTCGGCTGGTCGGCACAAGGCAGCGATGAGGTTCTGAAGCCCGGGCAAGAGTGGGAGGTATCACAGGATGCCGAACTTGAAGCGGTCTGGGTCAGCGGAAATTTGCCGACGCCTGTTTTGACGGTGGATTCAAAAGCCGACGGAGGCGTAACATTTTTGCTTGATTTTGCCCATAGCGGAGTTATGTCATATGAGGATTATACCGTTGCTTCCCAAAACCTTTCAACAGGCGAAACAAGGGATTATGAGGTTCAAAACGGAAGTATTTCGATTAACGGACTTCCTTCAGGACCATATAGAGCGAGAATTGTCGCAAAAAAATACGGTATTGAATATTTTAGCGAATGGGTGAATTTTGCTGTTTTTTCGGGGAAGGTTGTTCCCGAAAATCCCCTGAAGCTGGTTTTGGACGGCGAAGAGCTGATTTTCAGCGAAACACCGCCTGCTTTGGTGAACAGCTATACTTACATTGCTTTGCGCCATTTTTGCGAGAGTATGGGCGCAAGGGTTGAATGGAGTGACGAAGCAAGGTCTGCCACAATTACCCTTGGGGCTACGGTTATAAAGGTTTTTGAGAAGTCAAAGAAATGTATTGTCAACGGTACGGTTTCGGCTCTCCCTGCCGAAACAATTATAATGGGCTCAAGGATGCTGCTGCCCCTGCGCTCGGTTGCCGAGCTTTGCAGTGCTGAAATCATCTGGGATGATGACCGTACGGTTTATATTTTCAGACGGAACGAAAGCTTTTTTGAGGAGAATATGGTGTATGTCCAGAACTCAAAGGGTGAGTATCTGGGAGCGGATGGTGGGAATGCGGCTTTGCGGCTTGTGGGAGATTTTGACTGTGCGTGGGTTTTTGATACGGTTGACGAAAGCCGTGGAATTTATGAAATTTACAGCTTGGGTGACCTTTCAAAGCTGTTGCAGGTTGAGGATTCCGAGGTGATGTCAGGGCAGAAGCTTGTTCTTGCCGAAAAGGGTGACCTTGACGGCTATCTTTGGAAGGTTACCGAAAATAGCGACGGAAGCTTCAGGATAGCGCCGCTGAGCAATCCTAAATTCTCACTTGATGCAGAAAACCTTTGTTTGACAGAGGACGATATGAGCTTGAATATTGTTCACGTTGGCAATCAGTAGTTTCTGACCACTGATAAACTCGGTCTGCCGCAAGCGAAACAAATAAAAAATCTTTGTGGGGACAGGCTTCTTCGACCGGTACCAGCAAAGACACAGAACAAACCGCAAGAGAAATGTCGAATTTTTCTTGCGGTTGCTTGTTTTTTGCGGTTGCTTACAGGTGAAAAGTGTGCTAGAATAAAATTAACATATTCTTTTGTGAAAAGAGGAACAGGATATGAAATTTGTTCATATATCAGACTTGCATCTGGGCAAAAGGGTCAATGAATATTCAATGATTGACGACCAGAAATATATTCTGACCAAGATTATCAACATAGTTGATGACGAAAAGCCTGATGGCGTGCTGATTGCAGGCGATGTTTATGACAAGTCGGTGCCCTCTGCCGAGGCGGTGGAGCTTTTTGACAGTTTTCTCACTAGGCTTGCCGAAAGAAGGCTTCAGGTGTTCGTCATAAGCGGCAACCACGATTCTGCTGAGCGTCTTGCCTTTGGGTCAAGAATTATGTCAGTAGGCGGAATTCATTTAGCTCCTGCCTATGACGGCATGGTTGAGCCTGTTTTTTTGACGGATGAATGGGGAGAGGTTTGTGTTTTTATGCTGCCCTTTGTGAAGCCCGGCAAGGTTCGGGAGTTTTTTCCCGAGGCGAAAATAGAGTCCTATACCGATGCTGTCAGGGCAGCAATCGAAAATATGAATATGGATTCCTTGAAGAGAAATGTTCTTGTGACACATCAGTTTGTGACAGGTGCAAGTGTTTCGGAGTCGGAGGATATTTCGGTGGGCGGCTCGGATAATGTTGATGCAGAGGTTTTTGAAGCTTTTGATTACGTGGCATTGGGACACCTCCACAGACCACAAAGCTGTACTCAGGAGCGGATAAGATATTGCGGTACGCCGCTCAAATATTCCTTTTCGGAGGTGAGCGACAAAAAGTCGGTTACCGTGATTGAGCTGGGCAAAAAAGGGGAGCTTTCGGTGAAGTGCGTACCCCTTGAACCAAAGCGAGATATGCATACAATCAAAGGTAAGTATAAGGATATTATGCTCAAAGAAAACTACGAAGGGACCTCGTTTCAAGAGGATTATACGCAGATTATCCTCACTGACGAAGAGGACATCCCTGATGCAATGGCAAAGCTGCGCACGGTTTATCACAATTTGATGAAAATGTCTTATGACAACAAACGCACAAGATTATCGCAGACCATTTCAGGTGATGGAGAAATTGAGCGCAAAACGCCCATTCAGCTGTTTTCGGAGTTCTTTGAGAAGCAGAATAACCAGCCCATGAGCGATGAGCAGCAGATATTTATGAAAAAACTTATTGAAGAAGTATGGGAGGGTGAAAAATGAGACCGCTAAAGCTTGTTGTTTCGGCATTCGGACCCTATGCAGGGCGGGTTGAGCTTGACCTTGAAGTCCTGGGAAGGAGCGGACTGTATTTGATTACAGGCGACACGGGTGCAGGAAAGACCACCATATTTGATGCAATTACCTTTGCCCTTTACGGTGATGCAAGCGGCGAAAACCGCAAGTCTTCGATGCTGCGCTCCAAGTATGCAGCCCCCGACATGCCAACCGAGGTTGAGCTGGTGTTTTCTTACGGCGGCAAAGAGTATGCAGTAAAACGAAATCCTGCCTATGAAAGACCCAAAACTCGTGGGGAGGGTGTTACCATAAAATCGGCCGATGCACAGCTCACCTATCCCGATGGACGTACGGTGACAAAGCAGCGTGACGTTGATGCGGCAATATGTGAGATAATGGGCATTGACCGCAATCAGTTTTTGCAGATTGCAATGATTGCTCAGGGTGATTTTTTGAAGCTGCTCCTTGCTTCAACAGAGGACAGAATAAAAATTTTCAGACAGATATTTAAAACCGAAGGCTACCGCGAGCTTCAGGACAGGCTGAAGAGTGAGGCAAGCAGCCTGAATAATGAATGCGACAAGGCTCGGAGCAGCCTGGGGCAGTACATAAATGATATTGAGTGTTCCGAGGATAGCGTTCTTTTTGACAATGTTCAGGCTGCAAAGAGCAGCAATATGCAGATTTCAGAGATTATTGACCTTGTTGAAAAGCTGGTATGTGAGGATTCAAAGGCAGAGACTGCTTTGCAGAAGGAAATTGCTGAGATTGAAAAAAAGCTGGAGACAGTAAATGCAAATTTAGGAAAGCTTGAGGAATATGAAAAGGCAAAGACGAGCCGTGAAGTAGCCGAGAAAAGCCTGAAGGCTTCGCTTGAGGAGCTTGAAGTTTTGAAAAAAGCACTTGAAGCCGAGCGGTCAAGGGGTGACCAAAGAATGGCAGCATCAAAAGAGGTTGCTGCCATTGAGGCAGAGCTTCCGCAGTATGATGAGCTTGAAAGCAGAACTGCAGAGAAAAAGCAGTTGGAAGAAAAGCTTGAACAGCTGAGGGCTTCGGCAAAAAAAGCAGCAAAAGAAATTGACGGAGAAATCACAAAGCTGGAGGAGATGAAGACTGAGCAGAAGTCTCTTGAGGGCTCGGGGGAGCAACGAGAAAATCTTTTGCACCAAAGGGAAAACATTGAAAAAAGAAAGAACGAGCTTGTGATACTGCTTCAGGAACTGGAGAAGTGCTGCAGACTTTTTGAAGAGCTTGACCAAAAGCAGGAGGAATATAAGAAGGCATCCCAAAGGGATATTGAAGCCAAGGATGAATATGATGCTTTGTATAAGGCTTTTCTTGATGAGCAGGCAGGAGTTCTTGCAGAGACCCTGAAAAATGGTGAGCCCTGTCCGGTGTGCGGCTCAACCGAGCATCCGCGGATTGCCCAAAAATCCGAATATGCTCCCACCAAGGAGCAGGTTGAGGCAGCCAAGGAGAAGAGCGAAAAGGCATCAAGACTTGCAAGGGAGAAGAGTGAAGAGTGTGCAAAAATCAAAGGCTCTGCAGAGGAAGCAAAAGCAGGAGCCGAAAAATCCTTGACAGCATTGGAGATTGGTGTTCCCTTTGAAACCGCAGAGTTTGAAATTCAAAATTTGATTGAAGACAACGAACAAAAGCTCAAGGAAATTGAGAAATGCATAATCAATGAGGAAAAAAAGGTTAAGCGCAAAGAGGAGCTTGATTCAGAAATTCCTCAAAAAGAACAGAGCATTGAACAAAAAAGAAAAAACCTCGAGGGGTTGAATCGTGATGTTATAGCGTCAGAAGCAGGAGCGAAGGAGCTTGAAAAGCAGCTTAAAAATCTAACGAAGGGCTTGAGGTTTGAGACCAAGTCAAAGGCGCTGGGAAAGCTTGGGGAGCTTGCAAAACAAAAAGCAGCATTGGAGGAGGCGTTGAAGGATGCCGAGGAGACCTTTGCGGCTTGTGACAAAAAGGTTGCAGCATTAAACGGACAAATGGAGCAGCTTGACAGACAGCTTGAAAAGGCCTGTGAGTTTGACCGTGACAGAGAGCTTGAAAAGCAGAGATTTCTTTTGGAGGTCAAAGCCCAAAAGAGTAGAAACAAGGAAGAGGTTCTTGTTCGGCTCGCGACCAACTGTTCGGTTCAAAACAGCATAAAAAGCCATTCAGCAGAGCTTGAGCAAAAAGAAAAGCGGTATCAATGGGTTAAAAGTCTTTCAAATACTGCCAACGGTGCAATCAACGGCAAAGAGCGCGTTATGCTTGAGACCTACATTCAGATGACTTATTTTGACAGGATTATTGAAAGAGCAAACACCCGATTTCTGGTTATGTCGGGAGGTCAGTATGAACTGAAGCGTCGCAGAGTTGCCGAAAACAACCATAGCCAGAGCGGTCTTGACCTTGACGTTGTGGATCACTACAACGGAACCGAGAGAAATGTGAGAACCCTTTCGGGGGGTGAATCCTTCAAGGCATCCCTCGCCCTTGCGCTGGGGCTCTCGGACGAAATTCAGTCCACGGCAGGGGGAATCAGACTCGATACAATGTTTGTTGATGAGGGCTTTGGCTCTCTGGATGAAGAATCTCTCACTCAGGCAATGCGTGCCCTGTCAAGCCTTACCGAGGGCAACCGTCTTGTGGGAATCATATCTCACGTAGCCGAGCTCAAGGAGAAAATAGACAAGCAGATTGTTGTCACAAAAGAAAAGATTGGCGGCAGCAGAGTAACAATAAAAGAATAAAATATGAAACGCCCCATACCAAATCGGTATGGGGTAAAATTGTAGAACGGTTATCTATCCTTTTTCATTCCCATATAGAACTTATCCCGGCTCGCGGGCTTGTTCTGAATGGAGTCAAGTGCCTCACCGAAGCGCTGGAAGTGAACAACCTCACGTTCACGGAGGAACTTGATGACATCATTCACGTCAGGGTCGTCGGACACGCGAAGAATGTTGTCATAGGTCGCACGGGCTTTTTGCTCTGCTGCCAGGTCTTCAACAAGGTCAGCAATGGGGTCGCCTGTTACAGAGAAGGTTTCCGCCTTGAAGGGGTTGCCGCCTGCTGAAATGGGATAAACACCTTTGCCGTGGTCGATGAAGTAGGGCGCCATCGGGCTGTTTTCAATCTCGGTTGTGGTTGCATTTTTTGCAAGCTGAGTAATCAGCGTTCCAACCATCTCAAGATGTGCAAGCTCTTCGGTGCCTACATCGGTTAAGATTGCTTTTGTGATGCCGTTTGGCATTGAAAAACGCTGCGAAAGATAGCGCATTGCGGCTCCGGCTTCACCGTGGGGACCGCCATATTGACTCACGATAAATGCGGCAAGCTTTGGGTTTGGGTTTTTGATGTTTATGGGGTACTGTAATCTTTTTTGATAATTCCACATATAGATTTTTACCTCCTTAGTTCCAGGGCCAGGGATCGTTTACCCAGGTCCATTCCTCAGTGTTGTTTACGTCTTCGGCAACAATGGGGCCGAAATCCTTTGCATATTTTGCCTTCAGCTCGGCTGCTTTGTCTGCCATACGGCGGAACATCTCCAGACCCAAGCGGTCGCCCGGGTGTGTGTCAAGATACAGATTCCATTCGTGGGCGGCAAAGGCATATGCCATTATTTCTTTCATAAGAGAATTGCGGTCAGTCATCTGTCACACGCCTCCTTGCCGAGAGATTGCTTGCCGTATACGCCCAGCGGAAGGTCAAGAGTTGGGAATATGGTTCCGCGACTCAGACCCATTTCGGGGCTGTAGAGGTTTCGGTCATTTGCAATCTGTATAGGAACGTATGCGTAGCCTTCAGGCATCATTGAATGCATATCGAACATATCTTTCAGTCCTTTCCTGAGACAAATTTTTCGTCTCAGTTTATCTTATGAACAGAATCGACAAAAGGTTACAAAAAAGCGAAAAAAGAAGACATAATCGGCTTTTTGTGTTGACAAAATTATTTAACGTGATAAAATTATAGTGTATACAAAGTGCAAGAAAGTTTTGGAAAAAATATAAGAAAATACAGATTAGAAAGCGCAAACTATTGGGAGGAAGGACTATGAAGCTGGGAGAAAAGCTCACCGAAGGACCGATATTCAAAAAGTTTGTGCTTTTTGTTATTCCTGTGATTATCACCGGCTTTTTGCAGCAGATGTACAACGCTGCCGATACGGTGGTTGTGGGTCAGTTCGCAGGAGAGACTGCCCTCGCGGCGGTGGGAGCGACGTCGTCGCTTTCGGCTCTTATCATTACACTTTTTATGGGGCTTTCGGTGGGAACAAATGTTGTTTGTGCAGCCTTTTTTGGCGCAGAGAACAGGGACGGACTTTCAAAGGCGATTCACGCGTCGGTTCTGCTTGGAGTTGTTCTTGGAATTCCGCTTACCCTTGTGGGGTGGTTTGGTGCGGAATATTTTCTGACATTAACGGGAACCCCGAAGGATGTAATCGGGCAGGCGGCTCTTTATATGAAAATATATTTTTTAGGTGTTCCCTTTGCACTGGTATATAACTTCGGAGCGGCGGCACTACGTGCTATGGGTGATACAAAACGTCCGCTTTACATACTGACGGTGGCAGGCGTTGCCAATGTTGTGCTGAATGTTGTGTGCGTTGCGACTTTCAGACTGGGCGCTGTGGGTGTTGCAATCGGAACAGTTGTGTCGCAGCTTGTTTCGGCAGTCTGGGTTATTCTTGTTTTTGCATGTAACAAAAACGGAATCAGGCTGCAGCTTTCAAAGCTGCGCTTGTATAAGAAAGAGCTGTTGAGAATTCTTGCAATAGGTATTCCGTCGGGGCTTAACGGGGTTATGTTCAGTCTTTCGGGAGTTATCATCCAAACGGCGATAAATTCCTTTGGCAAGATTACAATTGCGGCGCATAGTGTTGCGTGGAACTATATGGCATTTTCAAGCCTGTTGATTGCGGCGGGCGAGCAGGGCGTTGTAAGCTTTGTGGGTCAGAATATGGGTGCAAAAAGATATGACCGTGTCAAAAGGACTGTTTGGGTTGCGTTGATAACAATGACGGCTGCATCAGTTTTGTTTTCGGGGTTTATCGTTTTGTTCGCAAAGCCCTTCCTTGGGATTTTTACTGATGATGCGAGAGTTGCAGAGCGTGGAATTGTTCAGCTGAACTGCGCAATCGGGTTTTACTTTTTGTATGTGCCTGACTTGATTTTGGGCGGAGCTCTGAGAGGAATGGGAAGGTCAATGATTCCTACAATTATAAATCTTGTTTTTATCTGCCTTTTGAGAATGGTGTGGATATGGTTTGTCTGGCCGCTGTGTCCAAGCCTTGAAATGGTGTATTATTCATTCCCGTTTACGTGGATTATATCAGGGATTGCCATGGCGGCGGCATTTTTGATTGAAGGAAAAAGGATGTTTTTTGGAGGTGAAACGAATGAAAGCAGGAGTTGATTTTACTGAAGGTCCCATACTGAAAAAATTTTTGTTGTTTGCAATACCTGTTCTGCTGACCAATTTGATGCAGCAGCTTTATAACTCTGCAGATATTATGATTGTGGGCAAATTTGCAGGAGAAACAGCTCTTGCAGCCGTTGGTTCTACGGCTGCGCTCACAAATCTGATTGTAAATTTATTTGTGGGCTTTGCGGTGGGCAGCAACGTTCTTTGCGCAAGGTGTTACGGCGCTCAGGACAAGGAAGGGCTCTCAAGGGCTTTGCATACCTCAATTCTTTTGGGGTTGCTGTTGGGATTTCCTCTGGCTTTTATAGGATGGTTTGCGTCGGGGTATTTTCTTGAAATTATGGGAACGCCCGCTGATGTAATCGACAAGGCGACCCTTTATATGAGGATATACTTTTTGGGCTCACCTGCTTCGATGGTTTACAACTACGGAGCTGCGGTGCTCAGGTCGGTGGGTGACACAAAGCGCCCTCTTTATATACTTGCGGCATCGGGAATTATTAATGTGTTCCTGAATCTTTTGTGTGTTGTGGTATTCAAAATGGATGTGGCAGGCGTTGCTATCGGAACAATTGCCTCTCAGCTTGTTTCGGCTCTGGCCGTTGTGGTGATTTTTATGAAGTCAGATTCGGATCTCAAGCTTACCCTGGGGGGCTTGAGCATACATAAAAAGGAGCTGAAGCAAATTGCTGCGGTGGGAGTTCCCGCCGGAATCAACGGTGCAATGTTCAGCCTTTCAAATGTTATACTCCAATCAGCGGTTAACTCCTTCGGCAGCACTGTTATGGCAGCAAACAGTGTTGCAAGCAACTACACTAACTTTGCGTATATCCTGGTTGCGGCGGGTGAACAGGCCTGTACCAGCTTTGTGGGACAGAATATGGGTGCAAGGAAGTATGAACGTATTGGCAAAATTGTAACGGTTTCGCTGCTTGTGACAGGAATTGCGGTGATGATTTATTCGGCAGTTATTGTGCTGAACGGAAAATTCTTTTTGGGGCTTTTCACCACTGAGCCGGACGTGGTGAAATACGGAATGGTTTATGTGAGGGTTGTAATAATTCCTTATGTTTTGATTATGCCCAGCGTTGTGCTTGGCGGTGCTCTCAGAGGAATGGGTCACGCAGTTTCACAGACGGTCATAAGTCTTGTGTTCATTTGTCTGGTGCGTGTTTTGTGGGTGGCATTTGTGCTGCCGCTCAACAACGTGTATGAAATGGTGTTTGTGTCGTATCCGGTTTCGTGGATAGCCGCGGCACTTGCTGCATTTACGGTGTTTTTAATTGCGCAAAGAAATTTACTCAAGGCTCCGCAAGCACACTGAAAAACATAGAATGCATCTATGAAAAACGGATTGACTTTATCGACTCATAAATGCTTTTCAATATGCGCAAGAAGATGAGAAGGGAATTGAAGAAGGGTGAGTAAGAGAAAGGGACTGTTTAAAAACGATGTTTTTAAACAGTCCCTTTGAATTAGATTATTTAAGCAGACTTTCCACAGACTTTTTGGGAGTTCTCAGATAACGGTTGAGCATAAAAAGCTCTTCGGGGTTGCGGCTCAGGTGATTCATTCCGCTCTGGCAGGAGAGTGAGGCCTTGAAGCCCATTTCTTTTATAATATCAAATGAAGCCTCGCTGACGCTTCCGAAGGGATAGGTGAAGGTGGTGGGGGTGTAGCCTGTGTTTGTGAGAAAGGCGTCCTGAAGTCTGCCGATATCCTCGGCGAGAATGGCTTTGTATTCGTCAAGGCTCTCGCCTTTTTTCTTTTTTGTGCCGTCTCTGCCCTTGTCGGTGGTATGAAGGTTGTAGGAATGATTCTGAAACTCAACACTTCCCGATTTCATCATTTCCTTGATGTCCTTCCAGGTGACGTGGGAGTAGGCAGGGTTTTCGTCGGGAGATTCGGTATATAAATCTGTGTAATATCCAATTATTGATACAACAGCTTTGGCGTTGTATTTCTGTAAAAGGGGAAAGGCGTAGCTGAAATTGTTGAAGTAGCCGTCGTCAAAGGTAAGAACAATGGGCTTTTCGGGAAGGTCGCCCCTTCCTTCGGCATAGTCGATGAGGTCCTGCATAACCACGGTGGTGTAGCCCTGTTCAGATATGTATTTTAAATCCTTTTCGAAGGCGGCCTCAGTTATTATGTAATTTCCGTGGGCGTTGCTGCTTCTGAAAATGTTGTGATACATAATGATGGGAACATCAACCGCATCATCCTTTTTACCTCCAAGCCACGCAGAGCTTTTCGGAGCCGAATCCTCAGATGCTTCAAGGGCGGCGGTGGGAGAGGCAGGAGCGGTATACAGCCTGATAATTCCCACGCTGACCATACACACAACAAAAATTGCAAAGTAATATATAAGGGTTCTCATTTTTATAACAAACATAGGGTAAAACCTGCCTTTCTGAGTACGTTACAGTGTATTTTATTCCATATTTTCAACAGAAGCTTCAAAGAAGTCAAACTTTCGCCGTCGCTCGCCTGTCAGCTCTTCTTTTGCGGTTGCCGACTGGTTCTGTGAGAGAAAACGGGCAATTTCATAGCAGTCAATCCAGATTTCATTGCTCCCTTCCTTTTGGGACTCGTCAAAAATCAGCTGCATTCCAAAATGCAGGTGGGGAGTGTCGATATTGTTGACGTTTTCTTTGGTGCTGTAGCCTGTCATTCCCAGATAGCCAATAACGTCCCCTGCTTTCACCGTGTGACCGATTGACAGGTCTTGAGGATATGGGTGGTTTTTGCGTAGATGTGCATAATAGTAATAACGCTTTTTGTCAAAGCTCCTGATTCCAAGCCGCCAGCCGCCGTACTGATTCCAGCCGATTGCCTCAACGGTTCCGCTCTCAACGGCAATTATGGGTGTTCCCACGCTTCCCATCATGTCGTGCCCCAGGTGCTTTCGCTTATAGCCGTAAGAACGGCTTGTGCCGAAATCGTCATAGTGAGAATAGCCGTAATTTTTTGCAATGGGTGAAAACGCCTTCAGTCCGTAGCCCTTTTCCCAGACTATGCTGCCGTCGGAGGCTTGTGTCTGTATTTGATATTCCCCCACAAACTCACCGAGAACAGCGGTATAAGCCTCAAGATAATAGGAATAGTATTTCATATCGCGGGTTATGTCCTCAATTTTTTCACCGTTTTTCAGCCGATTTGCAAGCTCCATGAGGTCAGCCTGCCTGAAGGAATTAAAATTTCCGCCGTATTTTACGCCTAGGATTGCCAGAAGCTCAATCCAGTCAATGGGAACATCAGTGTCCTGACTTTCAATATCCAGCTTCATTGCGGCGTTCATTGCGCTGGCGCTGACATTAAAGTCAACCCATTTTATATAGTCCTTTTTTGCTGCGACCTGAGGAGAAGCATCTGCTTTTGGTGTGGTGTCCCCGGTGGTTTTTATATAAATTTTTCGTGAAATGCCAAAGGCAGCTCCCAAAATAAGACAAATTGCCAGAGTAATAACAAGAAAGCTTCGGCTGAGCCGAAAGGAAATAAACATAAAAAAGCCCCTCCCATACAAGTTTATGGAAGGGGTTTTTGAAATATGCTATTTTATGAGCGAAGAGTTTAGTCTTGGTTATCCTCAAATCCGCTTTGCAGCGCACCTATTGCCCAAAGCCTGTTGACCTCGCATACGTCGGCGTATTTTTCGGCAGACTCTTTGAACTGCTTTGCAATTGCATCATAGGTCTCTATTGAAAGAGTGGCACGGCAATTTTCGGCATTTTCCGTGATGATGAAGAATAAAAGGCTGTTTTCTTCAAAGTTTCTGCCACCGTAAAAGATTCCCAGAATTTTTGCACCGTGGCGCTCATCCTCAAACTGGTCTTCGAGCATAATTTTGTAAAGCTCAATAACCTTGTCGTCGATTTTGTCCTCACAGAGTGCAATCTTTTCAACAAATTCGTTGATGCTGCGGACAATTCTGAGAGTGTGACCGTCAACCTTAACAATTGAGTCGCTGCTTTGAGAATCATCCAAAACGAGGGCAACAATAAATTTGTTTTCGGGGTCGGTGTAGGTGCAGTCATAAGCCACCAGGATTTCTTCACCGCATTGGGGACAGCTGAACCTGAACAAATCACGGCTGAAAATACTTTCCTTCAGCTCAGGGTTTGCGCCTGCGTCAATTGATGAATAAATCCTGAAGCTGCTGTCCTCAAAGCAGGCAGGACAGTTCACGGTTATGGTCTTTTGCTGTGTCATAGGGTCAACCTCGCTTATTTAATAGTCTTGATGTCGTAGGGCGTTGTCTGGTAAACAAAGTAGTTGAGCCAGTTGGAGTAAAGCAGATTTGCGTGAGCACGCCAGCTGACAACGGGCTCCTTTGTGGGGTCGTCATCGGGAAAGTAGTTTGCGGGAACATTGATGTCAAGTCCCTTATTTACGTCACGGTCATATTCTTTTTTCAAGGTTTCGGGGTCATATTCCGAATGTCCCGTAATGAAAAATCTGCGCTCGTTCTTGTCGGTTATGATATAAACGCCCGATTCCTCTGACTTTGCAAGAATTTCAAGTGCGGGAACCTTGTTTATGTCTTCTTCACGAACCTCGGTGTGACGTGACTGGGGAACATAAAACACATCGTCAAAGCCACGGAGCAGAATTTTGTGCTTCTTTTCGGGCACAACCCTGTGAGAAAACACACCAAAAACCTTTTCGGGAACAGCATATTTGGGTACGCCGTAGTGATAGTAAAGAGCTGCCTGTGCACCCCAACAGATGTGAAAGGTGGAGGTTACGTTGGTTTTTGACCATTCCATAATCTCGCAGAGCTCCTGCCAGTAATCAACCTCTTCAAATTTCATTTGCTCTACAGGTGCGCCCGTGATAATCATTCCGTCAAATTTGCTGTCCTTGATGTCATCAAAGGTTTTGTAGAAGGTTTCGATATGACTTTTTGAGGTATTCTTTGATTCGTGTGTTTTTGTATTGATAAACTGAACGTTTATCTGAAGGGGAGTGTTGCCCAAAACACGAAGAAGCTGAGTTTCGGTTTCGATTTTTGTGGGCATAAGGTTTAGAACCACAATTTCAAGAGGTCTGATGTCCTGTGTCATAGCTCTTGTTTCGGTTATAACAAATATATTTTCGTTGTTCAGAATTTCGATTGCGGGCAAAGAGTCTGAAACTTTAATAGGCATAATATCATCCTCCTGTGGTTAAAATAAGTCTAATTAAGACCAAGTATACCATATTTGAAAAGATTTATCAATACAAATTTTAAAGGAGAATTGCTGAGATGTCTGAAGAAAACAGAAACGAAGAAGAAAAAAGTCAGATAAAAGAGATGGGCGGAGTTTTTGTAAAGGGCGAGAAAATGAATATCTACTGCCTGAGCATTGTGGGGCAGATTGAAGGACATTCAAATCTTCCGTCGGACACAAAAACCACAAAGTATGAGCATATAATTCCCAAGCTTGTGGAGATTGAGCAGGACGAAAGGATTGACGGACTTTTGATTATGCTCAACACCGTTGGCGGTGATGTTGAAGCAGGACTTGCCATTGCCGAGATGATTGCCAGTATGAAAAAACCTACGGTGTCGGTTGTTTTGGGCGGCGGTCACAGCATAGGTGTGCCTTTGGCGGTTTCAGCAAAGCATTCGTTCATTGTTCCTTCTGCCACAATGACCATACATCCCATACGCACAAGCGGTGTAATTATCGGAGTGCACCAGACCTTTGAATACTTAGCAAAGGTTCAGGAGCGTATATGTGATTTTGTAGAGCGTAATTCGGGAATTTCGGCAGAAAGCTTTCTCAGCATTATGCTTGAAACCGAGAATATTGCCAACGACGTGGGAACGGTTCTTTTTGGCGAAGAAGCGGTGGAATGCGGACTTATTGACAGCGTGGGCGGACTTGGTGATGCAATTGAAGCCCTGCAGAGAATGCAGCAAAAACAGTGATAGGGAGACAAAAGACAAGGGACGGTTCTTCTGCGCTGTGAAAGTATGGTTCACACAACAGAACCGTCCCTTTGTATTCTTCAAGTTGTTATCATACGTTCCTAACCTTGTTTTATACTGCCCAATTCTTGGATTCAGATTTAGTCTGAAAATACTTGATATACAAGATTAGAATCACTAAATTCAGAGTAAATGGTTATTATATCTGAAAAGGTCATTTTTTCCATAGATTTGATATATTTTATGATTGCTTTTTTGCAAAAGTTAGAGTCTCCTGAAGAAAGCAGAAGCTGTGGTTTGAGAGAGACTGCGACTTCTTGAGGAAGTATGTTTTTTGCGTTATATTCAATATAATGAGACGGTGTGTCGCTAATCTCAACATCGAATTCATAATCACACAGCTCGTAAATGCTGTTTGATTTGCTGATTAAATATGGTGTAATAAGAAACCCACACTGAATGTCGGAGCTCCCCAATAATTTTGCAAAAAGATACATATTAGAATGGGCAATATATATTTCTTTCTCTCGCTGTAAATTACCCGGTTGTGCTGTGACTTGTTCAATTATTTGCTGAAATTTCATTTATTTTCACTCCTTAATATATGGGTCGATAATGCTTATATCTGGTTTCCAATTTGGGTCAAATCTATTGCTGACTTGAACAATTTCGTTTGTTATATTGTCGACAATGACGTATGAGCCATCTTTATCGTAATATACAGTAGCTGTATTGCCGGTGGCTCGGTTAATAGAGGTTCTAATTTGAAATGGTTCATTAACGGTTTTTGTTATACTTTCGAAAGTCCAACCGCGAGTTCTGATTTGATTGTTTAATTTGCTGGTTTTCTTTGAAGAATTTTCAAATTTAATTTTTTTGTTATCCTTTATTTTTAAAGGTTTTTCATTAGCAGCATCAGTTAAGATTGCCTTTTTCTTTGCAGATTTCGCCGCATCTGTCGCCTCGTTGCCGTGCTTTGCGGCGGCTTTAAGTAAATCTGCTGCTTCATCGGTGTATTTTAAGCTGCCCACAACGGGGAGAAGTGCGGCGGCATCCAAAAGGGTTTGCAAAATATGCTCGGGAGAGGTTTTCCAATTTGTAATATCATAGAAAAGGTCACGGACATCTGCAGGCAAGTCAAGCCCTGCAAGTCCTAAGGCTATTTGCCCCAAAGCTCCCAAAAGGTTTGTATCCTCCGAGAAGTTTCCCAAAACGACCTGCTTCAGTGAGGTGTGGAGATATTCCAAGGTCTTTGAGACTTCTGCTTTTTTATCTAAAGCAAAAACAGTATTCCCCTGCTTATCCACGATTTCGGCGGTACAGTCACAGTTGGGATGAAGGGGAGCCAGATTGATACCGACCTCTGCCTTGGAAATAGAAAAAATCTTGCCTTCTAATGCTGTGCAGCTTTTGCAGTTGTCGCCGTTTGTTCTGAGGCGGTAGTCTGTGAAGCCTTTATCCTGATAATCCCATAGTATCATATATTGCTTCATCTGTCCAGCACTTTGCTCCAAAGCTTGTCTGAGAGCCGTTATTCGGTTTGACAAGATATTCCGCATATGGCTGATAACAGATTTAACATCATTGCCACGGGCTATTTGCAGCTCCAGTTCACCAAGTATGGTCTTGGTGGTTGTTGCCTTTAATTTTTCCAGATTCTCCCGAAACTGTTTTTTGAAAACTTCAGTCCGTTCGCCGTATTGCGAAAGCTTTTCAAGAGTTGACGGGCTCAAGCGAAATTCGCCGTAAAAATCGCTGATATGCTTTTTGAGCTTTGGAATCAATATGTCATAAGGCGAAACCGACTTGCCGCCAAGCTCCTTTTTTAAGCGAGGCTCAAGAAACCTTTCTTCCTGCAAGGAAATATTGCTTTTCATCTTTGAGAGTATGTTTTTGGTATTCCTTGGAACAAAAACGCTGTATGTATAAGCAATATCATCACAAACTGCTTTTTGAAAGTTCTCTGCAATGCTTTTAAAAACTCTTTCGTCCATTAAATCATCCTTTCCTTTGAGCTTGAGTACATTATATATCTGAAGCAGTGGACAAAGCGGACGCTTTTGAGACCTTCGGGAATGTGCATTTTGACATATTTAAGAAAATACCTTGAGTTCTCTTTTAACAGATATTTCTAAAGTCCGCACAGCAAAAGGCTTTTGTCGATTGTGGCAGAAATAAAAAATTTTTATTTAAATTATGCTTGACAGAAGAGAGAAGTTTCGCTATAATTAGTAAGGTAGAATTTTTTTAAAACTTATTTGACACAAGAAAATCCACATTTCCAATTCATTATTGGAGGGAGGGAAACCGACAATGGCAGAAATCAGAGTTAAGGACAACGAGTCTTTGGATAGTGCACTTCGCCGTTTCAAGCGTTCTTGTGCAAAAGCAGGTGTTTTGTCAGAAGTTAGAAAAAGAGAACATTATGAGAAACCCAGCGTAAAACGTAAGAAAAAGTCAGAAGCTGCAAGAAAGCGCAAATTCAGATAATTTTTTACAGTTTATTTTGAGTCGCCGTCAGATTCTGACGGCGACTTTATACATTTAAGGAGGAAGAATAATGAGCATAAAAGAAACCTTAATGCAGGACCTCAAGGCTGCAATGAAGGATAAGGATACAATAAGAAAAAATACTGTTACTATGATTCGTTCGGCAATTTTGCAGTTCGAGAAGGACAATCTCACCGAGCTTGACGAAGAAGGCGTTATGGAGATAATCGCAAAGGAACTGAAAAAACGCCGTGACGTTTTGCCCGAATACGAAAAGAGCGGTCGTGAGGATTTGATTGCAGACATTCAGCGAGAAATCGAAATTCTTCTTGCATATCTTCCCAAGCAGCTCACCAAGGAAGAGCTTGAAGAGATTGTTACAGAGGCAATTGCCGAGACGGGTGCGGCTTCGATGAAGGATATGGGCAAGATAATGGGTGTTGTTATGCCAAAGGTCAAGGGCAGAGCCGACGGAAAGATGATTAATGCAATCGTCAAGGAAAAGCTTTCTTAATCGGAGATATTCTATGAGCAAAATGTTACATCCCACAATCTTTGTGGATTCGGTTTTTGATATTGACCTTGAAGAACTGAAGACAAGGGGCATAAAGGCTTTTATTTTTGATATTGACAACACTCTTGCGCCCTATGCGCTGCCTGTTCCTGACGAAAAAACAGCAGCTTGGCTTAATGAGCTTGGCGAAAAGGGCTTTAAGGTGTTCTTTGCTTCAAACAATACTGAAGAACGTGTGAGAAGATTTGCGCATAGCGTGAATCTTCCCTATAAGGCAAGAGCAATGAAGCCTTTGAGCCGTTTCATCAGGGAGGCGTGTCGGTATATGGGAGTATCTCTTCGGGAGACGGCTCTGGTGGGTGACCAGCTTTTCACCGATATTTGGGGCGGAAACTGGCTGAAGATGTATACTGTGCTGGTTAAGCCTATTTCGGACGAAGAAGGCAAATTTGTGAAGTTCAAGCGCATATTTGAACGAAGAATACTGAAAAATATGAACAAATAAAACTTTCGGGCGATTAACAGATCGCCCCTTATATTTTATTACGAAACGGGGTGAAATAAATGGGTGCAATATTCGGACCTGCAGGCAACTGTGAGGATTTTTATGCGGCAAAGCACAAGTCGTCCCTGGAGGCGCCTTTGTGGGTAAAGGAAAACGGACTTGGCGCATATGAATATCAATGCGGAAAGGGAGTAAAAATTTCGGATGAAGCGGCAGAAATTCTTGGAGCCAATGCAGAGGAGTGTGGTATACGCTTGTCGATTCACGCGCCCTATTATATAAGCCTTTCGTCTGTTGACCCTGAAAAAAGAGAAAACAGCATAAGCTATATCTTGAAAACTCTTGAAGCTGCAAAGCATATGGGAGCAAAAAGGATAGTGGTTCACTCAGGCTCCTGTGGTGATATTACCCGAAAGGAAGCTCTGGAGCTTGCAAAGGATACTCTTTTGCGTGCTGTGAAGGCGGCGGATGAGGCGGGCTTTGGGGATATTGCAATCTGTCCTGAGACTATGGGAAAGGTAAAACAGCTGGGAACGGTTGAGGAGGTATGTGAGCTCTGCAGGCTGGATGAAAGACTGATTCCCACCATTGACTTTGGACACGTGAATTCTCAAACCCTTGGCGGGCTCAAAACAATGGCAGATTTTGAACGGATTTTTGATGTGATTCACAAGCAGTTGGGTGAATACAGATTAAAGAATTTTCACGCACATTACAGCCGCATTGAATATACAAACAGCGGCGAAAAAAAGCATCATTGCTTTGATGAAACCGAGTTTGAACCTGAGTTTGACCCTATTGGTGAGATTGTTGCAAAACGTGATTTGTCGCCTATAATCATCTGCGAATCCCGAGGAACTCAGACCCGTGATGCTGCGGCAATTCAGCAAATTTACAGGAGGGCAAAAAATGCGCAATAAACTTGACGATATTCTAAGAAGATGTGGAGCCGTGCTGCTCAGCTCTCCCCACAATATGCGATATTTCAGCGGTTTTTCGGGAGGCGAAGGAGCGGCTTTGATAACAAAAGAGAAGTCGGTTTTGTTTACCGACTCAAGATATACCGAACAGGCAGAAGTCGAAGCGAAAGAATTTTCTGTTTTGGAGTCAAATGACTGGATGAAGTCTGCCTGCGAGTTTTTTGAGGCTGAAAAGGTTGAAGTCGTCACAATTGAAGATGACTCTCTCAGCGCAGGGGAATTCAGCAGGCTGAAGAGCCTTGCAAAAAAGTGTGAATTTGTGTTTGGAGCAGATGAAATCAAAAAGCTTCGAATGGTGAAAACCGAAGAGGAGCTTGACAAAATTCGCAGAGCCGAGGAAATTGGCTGCAGAGCCTTTGAGCATATTCTGGACTACATCAAGCCGGGAATTGCTGAACGGGAAATTGCTCTTGAAATTGAGTATTTTATGCGAAAGCAGGGTGCATCGGGAACTTCCTTTGAAACAATAGCAATTTCAGGGGCAAGAACAAGCCTGCCCCACGGTGTTCCCACCGAAAAGCGGATAGAACAGGGAGATTTTGTCACAATGGATTTTGGATGCGTTCTGGAGGGCTATTGCTCTGATATGACCCGAACGGTTGTTGTGGGCAGGGCAAGCGAGGAACAGAAGAAGATATATAATATAGTAAAAACTGCTCAGCAGATTGGACTTGAATCAATTCGTGCAGGCGTAAAGTGCTCGGATTGTGATAAGGCGGCGAGGGATTATATTGCATCCTGCGGCTATGGTCAGCATTTCAGACATTCTTTGGGTCACGGTGTGGGGTTGCTTGTTCACGAGTTGCCGAACCTTTCGCCAAGGTCGGATTTTACTTTGGAAGAAAATATGGTGGTGAGCTGCGAGCCGGGAATTTATATCCCATCCTTCGGCGGAGTTCGGATTGAGGATTTGGTTGCAGTAACAAAGGACGGCCGCGAGAACCTGACAAGAGTGACAAAGGAATTGATTGAGCTTTAATAAGTATTTTAGCATATTGAAAAATTTTTCTTGATTTTTTTTCAATAGTAGTATACAATATAAGGAAGAATAAAACTATTAGGAGGAAATACCAATGATATCTGCTGGTGATTTCAGAAACGGCATTACCTTTGAATTTGAAGGCAATGTTTATCAGGTTGTTGAATTTCAGCACGTAAAGCCCGGCAAGGGTGCTGCGTTCGTAAGAACAAAAATGAAGAACATCGTTACAGGCGGTGTTGTTGAAAGAAGCTTTAACCCCACAGAAAAGGTTCCCAAGGCTCACATCGAAAGAAAGGAAATGGAATACCTTTACGAAGATGGTGGTCTCTACTATTTTATGGACGAAGAGTATGAACAGATTCCTCTCAGCGAAGCGGAATTGGGCGACGCTCTCAAGTTCGTTAAAGAAAATATGAAGGTTATGATTCTTTCATACAAGGGCAACGTATTTGCTGTTGAGCCCCCTACATTTGTTGAGCTGGTTGTTACAGCAACAGAACCCGGTGTTAAGGGTAACACAGCAACAAACGTAACAAAGCCTGCAACAGTTGAAACAGGTGCAGTTGTAACAGTTCCTGCCTTCATCAACGAAGGCGATGTTATCAAAATTGACACAAGAACTGCTGAATATCTTTCAAGAGTTTAGTCTCGTGTTATTCGACCCGAACCAAAGGTTCGGGTCTCTTTGCTTTTGGAGAGAAAGGTTTTAGGTGTTGTCTCGGACTGACGTTTTTTGGTGCCAAAAGGATAATTTTTCTTTAAATATGTTATTTTTTCTTTACTATTTGGAAATTATATGGTAAAATATATAAAAGAACTAAAAAAATAAGGAGGCGACTTTGATGTCAGAATTAACAAATCGTGCAGCTTACCTCAAGGGTTTGGCTGACGGAATGAAATTGGATAAGGAAAAGGACGAAGCAAGACTTCTTGCCGAAATTATTGATTTTCTGGGAGATATTGCAGACGAAATCGAAGCCATTGACGATGAACAGGGCTTCATTGCAGATGTGATTGACGAAATGGAAGAAGATATTGACGTTATCGGATGCGAAGTGTTTGGCGAAGACGACGAATATGACGAGGATGACGACACCTTCCAAATTTGCTGTCAGGGTTGCGGTGAAGATATAATTGTTTCAACCGAAGATTTGATGGACGGCGAAATTCTTTGTCCCAACTGTGGCGACACAATTGAATTTGATTTTGACTGCGACGGTTACTGCGAAGATTGTGACTGTGAGGATTGCGAAGAAAGATAATTTTGTGAGTGCATATCCGACCCCGAGCTTCTTTTTGGAGCTCGGGTGTTTTTATTGCATAGGAAATAGCGTAGCCAATGACGGAGCAACAAGAAAGTGTACCTAATTTTTATATTACGATTTCGTCATTCACCAATCCCAAAGCCCTTGTGTAGAATAATATAGATGCAAAAGCATTTAATATTTTGAAAGGATTGGAAAAATGAATGATGTTTTGACTGCGATTTTACTTACGGCGCTGGCAGGACTTTCAACAGGAATAGGGGGCTTGGCGGTCTTTTTTTCAAAAAAGATGAACCCAAAGTTTTTGTCCTTCACCCTTGGAATTTCGGCAGGCGTAATGATTTATATTTCCTTTGCAGAGCTTTTTTCAAGTGCGGCTCAGGGGCTGTCAGAAATTTACGGTGAGAGATGGGGCGGAATAATAAATGCAGTTTCGTTTTTCGGCGGAATTGCTCTGGTGGCGGCAGTTGACCGGCTTATCCCCGATTCTGTGGAAAGGGCCGACGGCGAAAAAGCTCTTTTGCGAACAGGCGTGATAACGGCTATAGCTTTGGCAGTTCACAATTTCCCAGAGGGTATGGCAACCTTCGTGTCGGCACTTCAGTCGCCTGTACTTGCAATCCCTATTGTAGCGGCAATTGCTATTCACAACATCCCCGAGGGAATCGCGGTGGCGGTTCCAATTTGCTACGCAACAGAAAGCAGATGGAAGGGCTTCTGGTATTCGCTGCTTTCGGGGCTTACCGAGCCTATGGGTGCCATAATCGGCTATCTTGTACTGATGCCATTTATGAATGATGCAGTGAATTATATTGTATTTTCGGCAGTAGCGGGGATAATGGTTTTTATCTCGGTGGATGAGCTGCTGCCTGCCGCCAGAGAATATGGTGCTCACAATTTGTCAATACTTGGCGTTGTTATTGGAATGATAATTATGGCAGTAAGTCTTGTGGTCTTTGTTTAAATCAAAAGAATATCTAAAGCAGCAAAAGCCCCAAAAATCGGGGCTTTTTGATATTGAGGAAAAATTTTCAAAAAATTTTTAAAAAAAGTATTGACAAATCAAAAAGATTTGTTATAATAATAGTAACAGTTATCAATATTAGAAAGAGGTGCTGTTATGGTTACAACAAAAAGAAGCAGACAGCGGGAGGCAATTCTTGAGGTGGTAAAAAATACAAAATGTCACCCCACCGCCGACTGGGTCTACTCCGAGGTAAGAAAGCTGATACCGAACATCAGCCTGGGCACGGTATACAGAAATCTTTCGATGCTTTCGGAGAACGGAACAATTCAAAAGTTGAACATCGGCACAACTGTTGAACATTTTGATGGCAACCCGATGCCTCACTATCACGTTTGCTGCACAGTCTGCGGGCGGATTGATGACATTGAGGCGGAGCCTATGGAAGAATTCAACAGATGGGCAGCCGAAAGGTTTAACGGAGAAATTTATGAACACCATACAATGTTTGTTGGAAGGTGTTCTCAATGCAAAAATATTAAAAATTAAAATTTCAGGGGGAAATGTATTATGAAAAAATTTGTATGTTCAGTATGCGGTTATGTTCACGAGGGAGAAAGCGCACCCGAAAAGTGCCCTGTTTGCAATGTTCCTGCAGAGAAGTTCAACGAGCAGGTTGGCGAAAAGACTTGGGCAGCAGAACACGTTGTAGGAGTTGCAAAGGGTGTTTCTGAAGACATCATTATGGATCTCAGAGCAAACTTTGAAGGCGAATGCTCAGAGGTTGGTATGTATCTTGCAATGGCAAGAGTTGCTCACCGTGAGGGTTATCCCGAAATCGGTCTTTATTGGGAGAAGGCGGCCTATGAAGAAGCAGAGCACGCAGCAAAGTTTGCAGAGCTTTTGGGTGAGGTTGTTACTGACTCAACAAAGAAGAATCTCGAAATGAGAGTTGATGCCGAAAACGGCGCAACCGCAGGCAAGTTTGACCTTGCAAAGAGAGCAAAGGAACAGGGCCTTGATGCAATTCATGACACAGTTCACGAAATGGCAAGGGATGAAGCTCGCCATGGAAAGGCATTTGAGGGACTTCTCAAGAGATACTTCGGTTAAACAGACCATAGAGCGGTTGAGTCTTCGGATTTAGCCGCTTTTTATATAAATTTGTATAAATAAAAAAAGAAAGAGGCGGAATAATATGTTAAATGAAAAAGTGAGAGCATTGCTCAATGATCAGATAAACAAGGAATTATATTCAGCGTATTTATATTTGGATTTTTCCATATACTATGACCGACAAGGACTTGACGGATTTGCAAACTGGTATAAAATTCAGGCACAGGAAGAGCGTGACCACGCAATGCTGATTTTGGAATACCTTCAGAACAACAGCGAAAATGTGGAGCTTTTGCCTGTAGCAAAGCCTGATAAGGAGCCCAAAAGCCTTATGGATCCATTGAAAATGTCTTTGGAGCACGAGCAGTATGTAACCGCTCTTATAAACAATATTTACGGCGAGGCGTACGCTTTGAAGGACTTCAGAACAATGCAGTTTTTGGATTGGTTTGTGAAGGAACAGCTTGAAGAAGAAAAAAATTCTGAGGATATGATTACAAAAATGGAGCTTTTCGGCAAGGATTCAAAGGGGCTTTATATGCTGGATACAGAATATGCAGCCAGAGTTTATACCGCACCGTCACTTGTCCTTTAAAATACTTTTTAAAGGAGATTTGGTGCTATGAAAAAGATAGCGGCAATACTTTTGTCAGGGGTTTTTGCTGTCACCCTGATGGCAGGCTGCGGCAATGGAACGGCTCGGAATGTCGGTGAGGATGCTGCCCAAAAAGTTCAGGAGACGGGAGAAGAAATTACCCAAAAGATTCAGGAGACAGGCGGAGAAATGACCCAAAAGGGTCAGGAGAACGTTGACACATCAAAATTTATCGGAGAAGAAAAGGCAAAAAACATTGCCCTTGAAAAAGCAGGCGTAAAGGCAGAGGGGGTTGTCTTTGAAAAGGTTGAGCTTGACAGAGACGACGGAATCTGGCAGTATGAGGTTGAATTCAAAAAAGACCGAACAGAATATGATGCAGACATAAAGGCTGATGACGGAACAATCCTTTCGTGGGATGTGGACAATGATTAATTCTTCAATACGGCTCGGAAAAACCGAGCTGTATTTTTTTTGTAAAAGCTATTGACAAAGAAAAAATCTTATGCTATATTAACTGTATTAATACAAATAATACAGTTAAACCATACATAAGGAGGTGAGCGGATGATAAATCTGGACTATAAGGACGGCAGAACCTTGCACGAGCAGATTGAAGCCGAGCTGAAGCAGCTGATTATCAATGGTATTTTGGCTCAGGATGAGCAGCTTCCGTCGGTGAGAGAGCTTTCAATCAGCCTGACAGTGAACCCAAATACGGTGCAGAGGGCATACAAGCAGCTTGAACAGGACGGGTTTATTTACAGCATCAAGGGAAAGGGCAGCTTTGTTGCACCAATCTCGCACGCAAACAGCCAAAAGCGTTGCGAGGAGCTTTTTGAGCAGCTGCGGCTTGTGACAAAGGAGCTTGCGTTTTTGGGAGAGGACAAAGAAAAGCTGCAAAACATCATTAACAATGTATATTCAGAGAAGGAGGACTCCTTATGATAAAAGTCAAAGGCGTTACAAAATACTTTGATGACTTCAAGGTTCTTGACGATGTGTATATGGAAGTCAGAAAAGGTACAATATACGGTCTCGTTGGACCAAACGGAGCCGGAAAGACCACTGTGATAAACCACATAAACGGCGTGCTGACCCCGAAATCGGGCGAAATAACAATAAACGGCGAAAGCGTTTTTGAAAATCCCGGCATAAAGCAGACGGTTCTCAATATTTCGGACGACTGGTTTTATTACAGCACCTTCAGCATAAAAGAAATGGCGAAGTTATATCGAGATATTTATCCCAATTTCAACAATGAGAGATATGATGCCATAAGCAGAATTTTCGGTATTGACGAAAAACGGCAGATACGAAAGCTGTCAAAGGGTATGAAAAAGCAGGTTGCCTTTTGGCTGAGCCTTTCTGCGATGCCCGATGTGCTTATTCTTGACGAACCCCTTGACGGGCTTGACCCCGTAATGCGCAAGCAGGTGCTGAATCTTGTTATTGCCGACGTTGCTGACCGAGAAATGACAGTTCTTGTGTCATCGCACAATCTGCGTGAGCTTGAGGACATTTGTGATTGGGTGGGAATTATACATAAAGGAAAGATGATTCTTGAAAAGCCCCTTGATGACCTTAAGGGCAATGTTCACAAATATCAGCTGGTTGTGCCCGACGATGCGGCAGCACAGCTTGAGACTATGGAAAACGTTCTGCACGTTTCAAGGGTCGGTTCGGTCTGCAACGTTATCATACGGGGCGAAGCGCAGGAAACCGACAGACAGATGCAGGCTCTCCTGCCAAATCTTTGTGAGCGCATCAGTCTGACTCTTGAAGAAGTATTCATTTATGAGTTGGGAGGTTTGGGTTATGACTTCAAAAATATCATTATTTAACAAGGGGATTTTCAATTCCATTTTGCGTAGATATATGTGGGGTGCGGTGCTTTATTCGATTCTTCTGTTTATGTCCACTTCAATGGTGGTGTTGTTTTCGGTTGATGCTGACGACATATGGAGAACAATGGCAGAAGCGGACGTTGCGCTGATTATGACGGAGCAGTATCTTGTGCTTCCTGCTTTGATGGCATTTTTTGTTCCCACGGTTGTGGCACTTCTGGTTTACAGGTTTGTTCACTCAAAAAAGACCTCAATATTCATCCACAGCCTGCCTGTTTCAAGAACGGCGAACTATATTTCATCGGTTCTTGCCGCTCTCACTCTTATGGCAGCACCCATAATTCTCAACGGATTGATTTTGATGATTTTGAGCTCCACGGCTTACGGTGCCTTCTTTGACGTGGCATCCTGCTTTTTGTGGGTGGGCATAAACCTCTTGACGGTGTTTATGATGTTTTCTGTCAGCAGCTTTGTGGCAATGCTCACAGGCAACAGCTTTGCAATGATTGGGCTCAACGGACTTATTCATTGCTTTGTCATAATCCTTGCAGCAGGCTTTTCAACCTTGGCGTCTGCCTTTCTTTATGGATATTATGAAACTAATGAAATTTTGCAGGCATCAATGAAATGGAACTTTGTTTGTTATATTCTGGAATTTGTTAATGATTTGGGATATAATTCAAAGAATGTTTTTGAGCTTTCAAAGCTCATTGTGATGTTGATGATTTCGTTGGTGTTTTATGTTGTCGGATGGCTGCTTTACAAGAAACGCAGAATGGAAACCGCCGAGGATGTTGCGGCATTCAGGTGCCTAAATCCAATATATAAATACCTGATTACCTTTACTGCAGCCCTGGCAAGCTTTGGTCTGCTTAGTCAGACCATGGATGAAAAGCCATTTCTTCCCATAGCTGTTACGGTAATTGTCAGTGCAGTTGTTTATTTTGCGGCGGAAATGATTTTGAAAAAGAGTCTCAAAATCTGGAAATCCTGGAAGGGCTATGCGGTGTTCGTTGCAGCCTTTGCAATAGTTGTGTGCATATTTGCCTTCACAAGCTTTTTCGGCTATGAAACCCGTGTTCCCAAAGCGGAAAATGTTGAAAGTGTTGCAATTTATGAATACTACTATCAGGCAGAGGAGCCCTGGCTTTCGGATGAGGAAGTTGTCGGTCTTGCATTGAAGGTTCACGAAGAAATGGTTTCACGGGATGATATTTATACCGTGAATAAGTATATCGAAGAGTATAATTCAGGAATTCATATCAGATACAAGCTGAAAAACGGCGAGACTCTTGTCAGACGTTATCCTGTAACCCCAAAGAAAGCTTTTGAGGTAATAGGTGAGCTTTATGAATTTGATAATTACAAAATGAAGAATCTTGAGCTCTTTACTGCTGAGATAGGAAGAATTTATTCTGTGGTTTTGAATCACGGCGGAGTGAGTATTCAGGAGAAAGAAAAGATTGAAGAGTTTGTTGCGGCTCTTCAAAGGGATGCCCTTGAGCTTGACTACGCTGAGATGTATGACAGCAGCAGCTGGTCGATGAATGTAAATATTGAATACGTGAGACAGCAGGATATTGATGCAGGCATAGAAAACTACGGAATTCACTCAATTTACCAGAGTGTGAATGCAAACTTCAAAAATACAGTAAAGTGGATTGTAGACAACGGCTATCTTTGGACTACCTTCAACAGCAGCAACCAAGACCTTTGTATTCTCACAGCGGAGCAGTGGGAGGAATATCAAAAGCCGAAGGATGATATTGAAATGCCCTCAGGGGCAAGAGTGCAGGTAAGCAAAGCACCTACCTTTGATGACATTCCCGAAGCAAAAAGAATCAGCGACCAGCAGGCAAAGGATGCTATACGGAATTTTGTTATAAATACTGGCGTGAGCTTTGACCCCGACAAGGAATTCTCTTATTATGTATGTTCAATTACCGATGAAGGTTATCTGAATATTATAGCAGCTTTTTATGAAGCAGGCGAAGACCTTGTAAGATTTATAAATCAGCATTAGCTCCTTTTTGAAAGCACCAATCATAAAAAGGTTTGTGCTTTTATATTTCTACGTCATTTGGTGCAAAATAAGATTAATTCATTTACAAATTTTTTCTTTTGTGCTAAACTGAATTTTATACAAAATTTGATTTGGCAGCCTTATATTTGGAGGAGAACCTATGCTTATTGATTTTCATTCACACGCATTTCCCGAACGAATTGCCAAACGTGCCATAAAAAATCTCAGCCACGCATCAGGCGGGTTGATTCCTCAGACAGACGGAACGCTTGAGGGCCTGAAGTCCGAAATGAAGAAGGACGGAGTGGACCTTGCAGTGGTTTTGGGAATTGCCACAAATCCAAATCAGCAGACCAATGTGAACAACTTTGCGGCAGACCTGAACAAAGATGAATCAATTGTTGCATTCGGGTCGATTCATCCTGACGCTCCCGACGCCCTTGAAGAGCTTGAACGAATCAAGGAGCTTGGACTGAAGGGTGTCAAGCTGCATCCTGAATATCAGGAGTTTTTTGTGGATGACGAAAGATTGAAGCCTATCTACAAAAAGATTTCGCAGCTTGGGCTTATAACCCTTTTTCACGCAGGACAGGATTATGGCTACAACGAGCCCTTCCGCTGTATGCCCGAAGGCTTAGCGCGTGCCCTCAGATGGTTTGATTCTCCTGTTGTTGCGGCACATTGGGGAGGCGTTGGCTGCGGCAAGGAAGTTGTGAAGCACCTTTGCGGTAAGGATGTATGGTTTGACCTTTCCTTCGGTTATGGCAGAATGCCCAAGAGCTTTGCTCAGGAAATTGCGGACAGGCATACTCCCGACCGACTTCTTTTTGGCTCGGATATGCCATGGCACAGACCCACCTGGGAGATGAGACTTGTTGAAAGCCTTGTCCTTTCAATCAAGGATAAAGATAAGA